>NZ_JACYLP010000020.1:0-101374 GCF_015272455.1 Thermoleptolyngbya sp. C42_A2020_037 | reverse complement strand
ACTACAACGGGCCGGTGCCGCCTGTGAGTTACACCGTCAGCGATGGCAACGGGGGAACAGATACCTCAACGCTGAGCATTACTGTTACTCCGGTCAACGATCCACCCATCGATGGCAACGAAACCCTTAGCGTTGCCGAAGACAACCCCCTGAGTGGCAACCTGCTGAGCAATGCCAATGACCCAGATGGCGACCCGCTCAGCATCACCACCTTCACCATTGGCAGCACCACCTACACCGCTGGAGACACTGCCAATATTCCCGGCGTGGGAACGCTGGTTATCAACGCCAATGGCACGTTCACTTTCACCCCAGCGCCGAACTACAACGGGCCGGTGCCGCCTGTGAGTTACACCGTCAGCGATGGCAACGGGGGCACAGACACCTCAACGCTGAGCATTACGGTCACGCCAGTCAACGATCCGCCGGTAGATGGAGATGAAGTTTTCAGCACTGCAAAAAATACGCCGCTGAGCGGCAACCTACTGGCAAATGCGACGGATGCTGATGGTGATTCGTTTAGCGTTATCCAGTTCACTATTGACAATAGTATCTACTACAGTGCTGGGGATACAGTTACTCTGCCAGGCGTAGGCACATTAACTATTGAGGCAGACGGCACATTTACATTTATTCCAGTGACGGGTTACGTGGGGCCCGTGCCAACCGTGACCTACACTGTCATGGATAGTAGAGAAACCACTGATGACTCTACGCTCAGCATTACGGTTACTCCGTCCAATAGTGCCCCTCTTGATGGGAATGAAACCCTTAGCGTTGCGAAAGATACGCCGCTGAATGGGAACCTGCTCTCGAATGCGACGGATGCCGATGGTGACCCGCTCAGCATCACCCAGTTCACGATTGGTACGACCACTTATAGCGCTGGACAAACAGCCAACCTGCCGGGGATTGGCACGCTGACGATTAACGCGAACGGCACGTTTACGTTTACTCCGGCTGCTGGCTACACAGGGCCGGTGCCACCTGTGAGTTATGTGGTTAGCGATGGCAACGGTGGGACGGATACCTCGACGCTGAGCATTACAGTGACAGGAGGGAGCGGAAACCTGCCCCCTACGATCGATTTGGATGCAGATGATAGTAGCGGTGCTTCTGGGCGGGATTATCAAACCCGCTTTGTGAAGGGTTTTCCAGTGGCAATCGCCGATCCTGACCTAACAATCAGCGATCCCGACAGCACGATTCTTCAGCAGGCTGTGATTACGTTGGTCAATCGACCGAATGGCACGTTGGAGAGCCTTAGCATTCGGGGTGCTCTGCCACCAGGGATTACTGCCTCTGCCTATAACCCTGCGACAGGGCAACTGATTTTAAGCGGTGCGGCATCCTTGGCAGATTACAAGCTGGCGATCGCCTTAATTGCTTACAACAACTCTGCCCGCTCAGTCAACCAAACCAATCGCACTATTACTGTTGTAGTCAGCGATGGCATCAGCACCAGTACACCTGCAACAACAACCATCCAAATCTCATCCCAAAACACGATTAATGGCTCTTCAGGAGCAGATATCGTCATCGGAACCGACGGAGATGACATCCTAAACGGGTTTAGCGATCGCGATGGTCTTTATGGCCGTGGGGGAAACGACATCATCAACGGCGGCAGCGATCCTGATATTCTGCGAGGGGATGAAGGCGACGATATCCTCAACGGCGGCACTGGAAACGATGACCTGGACGGCGGAGATGGCAATGACATCATCAACGGCGGCGGCGGCAACGACCTGATCTACGGTCGAGCAGGCGATGACCTCCTCAACGGGGGGCGCGGTCGAGATCGGATTTTTGGCGGCACGGGTCGGGATACGCTAAACGGCGGCGGTGGCAACGATTTGCTAGTAGGTGACGAAGGCGACGACGTGATTAACGGGGGCCGCGGCAACGACCGGATCATCGGCGGTGAAGGACGCGATCGCCTCACCGGTGGACAAGGCAATGACCTATTCATCTATCGCTCGAAGACTGACTTTGGCGACACCATCACTGATTTTGAGATTGTGCGCGATCGCATCGACCTGCGAGCCATCTTCCGAGGTCGTGGCTCCATGAGTAACATCCGCCTGCGTCAGGTGGGTGCAGATACTCAAGTGGATGTCAAAATTGGGGGTCAGTTTGCGACCCTGGGCGTGCTAGAAGCCGTAAATGCAAACACCCTGCAAGCTCGTCACTTTATTTTCTAGAAGGTATCTGGATCTTTCTGGATATTTCCAGATACCCTCTAGTTGCAGTTCCTGCGGTCTTATCTTATTTGCCTCGTGTTTTGTCGAGCTTACCCCTAACCAAGATGAAGTGTTTTCCCCTAAAGCTTGTTTCCTGTGGACTCCTGCTAGAGGTACTGCTGAGTGGTTTTCTCAATCCAAGCCCCATCAGCGCCCAGGAAGCCCCCCCGCCCGATACCCCCACGAGTAATTCTGCAATTGACTTGGTTATTCCAGTGCGGGCTAGCGCAGGCTATAACACGGGTGGATCGGGTTACGAAGAGGCAGTAAACCTGGAAGGATTTATCCCGCTGCATCAATCTCCGGGGGAGCGGATTACCTTCCTGGAGCCAAGGCTTTACCTGGGTGAAGAGAGCAACCTCGGAGGCAGTCTGCTTCTGGGGCACCGATTCTACGATGCGGATGACAACCGGATCTGGGGGGGCTATCTGGCCTACGACAATCGCCAGACCCGGCGTAATACGTTTCATCAGTTGGGGCTGGGGGTAGAAAGCTTAGGCGCGATTTGGGATTTTCATTTCAATGCTTACCTGCCGATTGGCGATCGCCGTCAGGTCGATCGCGAACAGGAGATCAGCAGCATTCTGAACACCAGCACCCGCTTTCAGGGCAACTTTCTGCTCCTGGAAAATCTGATCGAGGAGCAGCGATTGCGAACCTACGAAGCGGCCGCTGGCGGGTTTGACCTGGAAGCAGGCGCTCGGCTTGCCCACTGGCAGGGAGGAGACTTGCGGGGCTATGGCGGCATCTATTTCTATGACCCCGCAGGCGGCGACAGCGCCTTGGGTTGGCGGTTGCGCCTAGATGCAGATGTCAATCCTAGCTTGAACCTGGGCCTCGCCCTCCAAGATGACGATCTGTTTGGCACTCACTTACTCTTTTCAGCTACGCTCACCTTTCCCCGGATTCGCCCTCGCGGGCCGATCGGCAATCCGATGCTGGTTCAGGCCCGACTCGGTGAGCCGATCCTGCGGGCGCGGGGCATTGCCCTTGATCGTCAACAAGAAGTCGAGCGCTCGACCCAGCAGGTGACGATGCCCTTGATGAACCCGGAAGAAGAGCAGCCGTATCGGTTTCATCATGTGATTTTGGGCCGGGGGGCGGGCGGCGACGGGACGTTTGAGCGACCCTTTGGAACCGTTCAAGCGGCTCTCAATGCCACTCGCTCTGACGGCAACGATGTGGTGTACGTCGATGCAGGGCGCAGGGTAGATATTCCCGCCTTCACCATTCCCGATCGGGTACAGGTGCTGTCCCAGGGGCCAGCCCAGCTACTCGGCGGTCTGCCCTTCCCGGGCTTTCCTCGAACGGATGTGCGGCTGCCCTTTTCCCCAGTGCTGAATTATCGCGATGGCGTTTTGGTGCGGCTGCCTCTATCGGGCGATGGCAATTTTCCGGTGATCCGGGGCGGCGGCGCAGATCTGGTGAGATTGGGGAACCGTACCGTCTTAGCCGGATTTCGCCTAGAGGAGGCGGCGGGCAATGCGATTGTCGGCACTAGCATTCGAGATGTTGAACTGCGCGATAACTCGATTCGGAATGCGGGCGATCGCGGCATTTTCTTGGACAACGTAACGGGCAGCGTCGTCATATTTGACCATCAGCTTCGCAACATTGCGGGCGGGGCGGGGTCTGGGCAGGGGATGCTGATTCGCAACACTACTGACGGTACGACCCAAGTGACCATCGTCCGCTATCGAGCCAGCGGTCAGCGGGTGGGAATTGAGATGGTGGTGGAGGGCGATCGCCCCGCCAGCCTCACCCCCGAACAAACCATCTCTCTACAAAACGTGGTGATTACAGACAGCCGCGACCAGGGACTTTTGGTGCAAGCCAACGACGTGGGCAATCAGCAAATCGACCTCCGCTGGGGCCGCATTCTCAACAGCGGGAACCAGGGAGTTCTGATTCAGGCGGATAACACAGGCTCTCAGGAGGTTACCCTGGAAAACGTCGTTATTCAGGGGAGCAGCGGAGCGGGTGTGCAGGTTGTGGGTAGCGTGCTGGATAGCTTGACCACCTCTGCTCAGGAGGTCTACCTCCGTCGCAACCGAATCGAAAACAATGGCGGCGCAGGCATTGATATCACCGCAAATGGCTTGGCGGCGCAGGAGTTTGGCATTGGGAACAACATCATCCGCAACAACGGTGGGCCGGGCATCCAGGCCGTTGCAAACAACCGCTCCTTTCAGGAATTTGTGACCGACCCAGATAACAACTCTCGCGGCATCAGCGACAATGAAATTTCTGGTAATTCGCAGGCAGGCATTAGTCTCACGGTTAACAGTGCTGCGACTGCGATTGCCGATATTCAGGACAACCGAATCGCCGACAATCTGACGGCAGGCAACCCGGATTTGACCGTTACATCGACCAGCAATGCTGCTGATGTGTGTGCAGTGGTGAATAACAACACGAGTGCAGCCGGAATTCGCCTGAGCAATCCGGCGGGGGGGCTGTTTGAGGTGGGCGATTTGCCAACGGTTGCCACGCGCAACACGGGGACGGTGGAAGTGCTGCCGGGGCCGCCCGTGTTTACGAACAAGCCGGGGGCGCAGTCTTGCTTCCGATAGTCAAACCTGCTGCCTTCACTGTTCTTATTCAGGACTTACGCACTTGCGATAAGCTCTTTGGATTTTGGACAATTTCTCGTGGGCTGCGTCCGCGAGAAATTGTCCAACTGCGTAAGTCCTATTATTGAATTCTTATTGAATCCTCACAGCCTGTTTAGCTGTACGGTAAACACAGTCCCTTCCCCCAAGGTGCTTTCCACGCTGATCTGACCGCCGTGGAGGTCGATGCAGCGTTTGGCGATCGCCAGTCCCAGCCCCGTGCCGGGAATTTCGCCGACGTTGCTGGCCCGATGAAACGGCTCGAACAACTGCGGCAGGGCCTCTGGCGGAATGCCGATGCCCTCATCTTTGACCTGAAGCCCAATCGTGTCTGGCTGGCAAGACACCGTCAAAGACACACAGCCCCCTTCAGGAGAATATTTCACGGCATTCGACAGCAGATTGTTCACCACATGCCACAACAGCTTGTGATCAAGCTGGGTGATGCAAGGCGCTCCATCCGAAAAGAATGCCAATTCACACTGATGATCTGAGGTATAGCGCCAGACCTCAACCTGCTCTTCGCAAAAACTGGCGATATCAATAGGCGTAGGGAAGAATTCCAGATGGTCGGAATGCATTCGCTCTAGCAGGAGGATATCTTCTAGCAAGAGGCTGAGACTTTCGGCAGCGGTTTGGATCTGCTGAAGATGCTGCTGCTGTTTATCCGGAGGGAGCAGGTTGCCATAACGTTGCAACGAGTCGGCACAGGCGCGGATTGCCATCAGCGGCGTGCGAATTTCGTGAGAAACCACTGCCAGATGTTCGGCGCGGCGCTGCATTTCGGCTTCGGTCAATTGCTGAGCCGCTGCGGCAGCAGTTTCGGCGCGATGGCGGGCCAGGGCAATTTCAATTGTGGTCGCCAAAATGCGATCGTTAAAGGGTTTGAGGACATATCCATAGGGGTGTGAGGCTGCAACTCGCTCTAGCGTCCCCTGATCGGCATTGGCCGTGAGATACACCACGGGAATATGGAGTTGGGTTTGAATTTGTTCGGACGCATCAATGCCGTCCATCTCTCCGGGCAGTCGGATATCCATCAGCACCAGATCTGGCCGCAGTTGCTCGGCTTGTTGCACTGCGTCGATGCCCGTGTCGGCAACTGCCACAATCTCGTAGCCAAACCGCTCTAGCGATTCCCTCAGATCGTATGCGATTAGGTGTTCATCTTCGACAATGAGCAGACGAGTGGGTGGCATAGGATAACGGGCTGTTAAGCAGGCAGATTAGCGATTGGAAAACGAATGATAAACGCCGTCCCAAATTCATGCTGAAGTTCTAGGTCGCCCTGCAACTGGGCAACCAAGCTGCGGACGATAACCAATCCCAAGGAGTTGGAATGCTGCCAGTCCAAATCAGGTGGCATTCCAACACCATCGTCACTTACCGTTAGCTTTCCCAGGCGGGAGGTCGTGCCGTCGGCGGGTGGCTGAATTTCTACGCAAATAGTAATATTACCCGATCGGCCTTCTGGGAAGGCATATTTCAGCGCATTTGAGACTAGCTCGTTGATAATCATTCCGCAGGGAATAGCCGTGTTGAGGTTAAGGCTAAGTCCGTGGGTGGCGATCGCCGGAACAATGTGCTGCTGGCTCACCCCATAGGTTTGAAACAAATTGGCCACCAGCGTCCGAATATAGTTATCCAGGTCGATTTGCGAGAAATTGGCCGATTGATAGAGCTGCTCGTGAATAATCGCCATCGACTGCACCCGATTTTGGGATTCTAGCAGCAGCGTGGCCGTGGTGCGATCATCTAGACGGCGGGCCTGCATTCGCAGCAGGCTGGAAATCACCTGCAAGTTATTTTTGACGCGATGGTGGATCTCTTTGAGCAGCACCTCTTTTTCCTGGAGTGAGGTGCGAATTTGGGCATCGGCCTGTTTGCGATCGCCAATTTCCTGCACCATCGCCACGCCATAGCCCAGTCGGCTCAGATCATTGCGAACAAAGCAAGCCGTCAACTCCACCCAGAGGATCTGCCCGTCTTTGTGAATCAGGCGCGTTTCAATGCGGAAATGGGGAACTTCTTGCGGGCTGCTGGGGCGACTGGTTTCGCGCATGGCTTGCTCCAGCAGCGGCGCAGACAAATTCCAGTCGGCCGGATAGGTAATGTCTGCGGGGGTGAAGCGGGTCATTTCCTCCGGGGTATAGCCCAGCATTTTACAAAAGCGCTGGTTTGCCCGCAGGATATGCCCTGTCTCTGGCGACAGCAGCAGGATGCCAATCGGAGCGTTTTCAAACAACTGCCGAAACATTTCTTCGCTCTGGCGCAGCGCGGCTTCGGTTTGTTTGAGGTGGGTTACGTCCATCGTCACGCCGATCAGCTTGACCGCAACGCCCGCGTCATCAAATAAATATGTGCCCCGTTCGTAGAGCCAGTGCGTAGAGCCGTCTAGCCAAACGACCCGATACTCTAAGTCATACGGCGTGTGGGTTTGTAAACAGTCGTACTCAATTTTGTCTAGCCGCTCTCGGTCGTCGGGATGCACCCGGTCGTAAAACGACTGGTGAACCGGGCGGGGGCTGATTTCGTTTCCACGGGAATCCAGCACGCGCCCGTCGGCATCGGTGCAATAGCCCAGAACGGCATAGTTTTCGGGCGACCAGGTTTGCGCTCCGGTAGCCATGTCGCGCTCCCAGATGCCCATTTGGGCAGTGGATAGCGAAATTTGCAACTGGGCAGTGCGCTCTCGCACCCGCTGTTCGAGATCCTGGTTAAGGCGCTGGAGATCGGCTTCGACCCGCTGCCGCTCGGCTAGTTCCGCTTGGGCCGTTTCATAGAGATGAGACTGCTGAATGGCGATCGCCATTTGATCAGCCACGAGCCGAATCAGCGCTACCTCGTCTTCTCGCCAGGCCTTGATATGGCGATTGGACGATAGACCCAATGCCCCCCACACGATTCCCTCAACCCGTAGTGGTACCAGCAGCCAAACTGCTGCTGTTGCTTCATCTTTCGCCGGATAGGCAGGGTCTACCAGAGTCAAGTCTTCGCTGCGATCGATCTGCACAATTTCCAGGCGCTTGAGCCGAGCCGCAATCGGGTTATTGTCATCGGGAATCTCTAGACCCGGTGGGCGAAAGTTAGCGTTGTGGGCATAGCTGGCCACATCCACCCACACTCCCCGCTGCGAGTCGTAGCGCGACACCCAAACGCCGTTCACCGCCAGCAAGAAGGCGACCTCGCGGGTGGCAGTGGCAAAGATATCTTGCAGGTCAAGTGAGTTGCGAATCGCCTGCATGACCCGGTTGAGCGCTCGTTCGCGGGCAAACTGCTGATGCAGCGAGGCCTGGGCCTGCAAACGATCGGCTTCAATTCGCTTGCGATCGCTGATGTCTCGCAGGATGGCGGTGAACACGACCTCTCCGCCTTGCACCAACCTGGACACCGAGGCTTCGGCCGGAAACTCGCTGCCGTCTTTGCGGCGGGCCCGCACCTCGCCCAAGAGCCGATTGTTCCATCGCTGCGGTTCTGAGTGGAGGGGCGATCGCTGATGGGGCGATCGCAACGGCGTTGACTCACGGACTGTTTCACGGTTTGTTTCAAAGAAATCCTGGGGCAGCAGCCGGTCGATTGACTGTCCTATCACCTCAGCGCTGTCATAGCCAAAAATGCGCTCGGCGCTCTGATTAAACAGAATGATCCGCTGAGACTGGTCAACCGAAATAATGGCATCTGCGGCAATGTCGAGAATGCCCGCCAGCCGCGCCTCAGATAGCCGCAGGGACTCCTCCGCCTGCTTGCGAGCAGTGATATCCATCAACACGCCAATCATCTGGATGGGTACATGATGGGCATCGTATCGGCCGCGAGCCAGCGCCAGCATCCAGCGAACGGTTCCATCGGGCCAAATCACCCGATACTCGGCTCGACAGTCTTGCTGCTGGGTGAGCGCGAGTTCGGCCATTCGCTCGGCATAGTCTACGTCGTCGGGATGGACGGACTGTCGCCACAGGTCATAGCTGGACTGCTGCTGGTTGGGGGTTAGGCCTAGCAGTCGGAAATGGTTGTCGTTCCAGGTAACCTGCCCCGTCTCCAGGTTCCAGTCCCACAGCCCGATGTGGTTGAGGTCAAGCGCAGCCCGCAGGACGGCTTCTTGATGTTGCAAAGCCAGATCGACCTGTTTTCGATCCGTAATGTCAAAACTCAGGACATTGACGATCTGACTGGTTTGCCCATCCGCAGATGGAATCGGGGGCTGCACTCGAAACCGGGTACTAATCCAGCGCAGACCCGCAGTTTTATGGGTAAAGCGATACTCCACTGCAAAGGTGCGCTGGCTGGGTGGGGTGTCTGGATGAACCGCGAGGATATTGGCAAAGATGGTTTGGGCGATCGCCCGATCGTCTGGATGAACCTGCTCTCGCCACAGACCGGGCTGCGCGATAAACTCCTGTGCAGAGTAGCCAAAGATGTGGGCATATCCAGCGGAGCAGTAGGTGTAGTGCCAGCGCCCGTCGGCAAAGTGCTGAATTTGGGCGATCGCCGCATCCACGCCATCCAGCAATCCCTGCAACTGTTCCCGAATCTGCTGCGCGGCCTGAGCCTGCTGAAGCGCGTCCTGCTGCTGCTGAAGTTGGGCTTCTAGCTCGGCAATGCGCGATCGCAGCGCGGCTTCGCCCTCTGGAACCCAGCCCAAATCACCCGCCTGTGCCGCAGACGAGACTGGGGGAATCTGAGATTGGGGCGCTGGCGATTCGTCCATCGGATACTGTTAGACAAGCATGAGGCGGAATGGAGGGCGATCGCACACTAGCTTTATAAAAGCTCTAAAGAAACGGAAATAAACCCGTAAATTCTCATAACTTAGACAACGGAACTGCCGCCAGTTTTTTACAGTTTTTTTCACTACTTCTTCCTTGATCTCTTCTTCATGCGCTTTGGCAGACTTTCCATCATAGTTTTCTATGATGAAGCCAGAGTTTCACACATACGCGACTTCTGTTCCAGAAATCAAGTCCTCATCTGTTCCTTTTACTAAGCATGTCTCATAGGCTGACGGTTGGATCTACATCAGAATCTTCAGATTTACAGAAGATGTACGGTCAAGACGGATAAGGCGTAACGCACCGTTTACAATTTATGAGGGAATTTCTGATTCCCACACTGGTTTCAAGACTGAGCGCTCTACGCTTGGCTCTGTTTCTAAGTGCCTAGCGTCTGAGCGCTGAATATCTGAGCGTTTAATATCTGAGCGCTGAGGTTCAATTACCAAGGTTTAAGCGCCAAGGTTTAAAGTGCCAAGGTTTAAGCGCCAATATTCAAACTCTCGACGTAAACCCTGATTCGCTAGCTCCTTATGCCGCTCAAACCTGGTGACCCCGCCCCCGACTTTAGCCTCCCCGACGGCAACGGTAATCCTGTAAACCTCAAGGATTTTCGCGGCAAGTGGGTCGTGCTGTATTTCTACCCGCGAGACAATACGCCGGGATGTACGACCGAAGCCTGCGGGTTTCGCGATGCCTATGCAGATTACGAGGCTAGCGACGTGGTGGTGCTGGGTGTTAGCACCGACGATGCCAAATCGCACACCAAGTTTACGACCAAGTACAATCTGCCTTTCCCACTGTTGACGGATGCCGATGGCGCAGTCGGTACGGCTTACGAGAGCTATGGGCTGAAAAAGTTTATGGGCAAGGAATATATGGGCATCAGCCGCAATACCTTCCTGATTGACCCGGATGGAAAGATTGCCAAAGTCTACCTCAAGGTCAAGCCCGACAATCACGCAACGCAAATCCTCGAAGATTTGGCAGCGCTTAGGGCATAGCTCCAGACCCGCCTGCGATCACCCCAGCCATCCCCCCGCTATGAATCAAGTCTGGCGATACCTGAAAACAGGACTCGGCGTGGTGTTTCGGCATCCGCTGACGGGCACTAGCATTATCCCCATTCTGCCCGACGGCAAAATTGTGCTGGTGAAGCGGCGAGACAACGGGCGCTGGAGCCTGCCTGGTGGCATGATTGACTGGGGTGAAGATATTCACAGTTCGGTGAAGCGGGAGCTAGAGGAAGAGACAGGACTGCGGCTGATCAACGTGCGGCGGCTGGTGGGGGTGTATTCGTCGCCTGGTCGCGACCCCCGGTTTCACTCGATCTGCATTGCGATCGCCGTTGAGGTCGAAGGCGCGTTTATGGTGCAAGACCTGCTAGAGGTGGAAGAGGTGCGGGCGTTTGAGCCGACTGCCATTCCTCACGGGCACCTGTCTCACGACCACGATCGCCAGCTTCAGGATTATTTTGCAGGACTGACAACGCTAGCGTAATGTGTAGTCTGGGGTCGGTTCCCCATATCCCGACGACTTCAGACACCTCAGGATGACTCTACCTATTCGCAACGGACGCATTCGCCTGTCCCAGGGACAGATCTTTTGGCGTGAGGTGGGGCAAGGCGTGCCAATCGTGCTGCTCCACGACACCTGGAGCGACGGTGGCGAGTGGCTAGCGGTGGTAGATTTGCTAGCCGAGCAGTATCACTGTTTAATGCCAGATTTGCTGGGTTTTGGCGAGTCGGAGCGGCCGCGGCTGCATTATTCTGTGGCGCTGGAGGTGGACTGTCTGGCGGAGTGGCTGGAGGCGCTGCGGCTGCGGCGGGTCTCTCTGGTGGGCGTGGGCGTAGGGGCTTGGGTGGCGGCGAGTTTTGCGCTAAAGCACGAAGAAAAGGTGGATGGACTGGTGCTGCTGGCTCCGGAGGGGGTGAAGGTGGTGGGGAGCGAACAGCGGTGGCGCGGTAGGCGATCGCTCCTCTCCCGTGTCCCTCTAGCCCGCTGGCTGCTGAATCTGGTTGCGCCCGTCGCAAGGTTGCTGGGTTGGCGCAGCGTGCTAAAGCTGCAAGAACGGGTGCGCCTATGGCGGCGATCGCCCGCAGCCAGCCAAATCTTGTTCAACCGTCGTCCGGTGGAAATTCAGGCAGAATACATCGGCGGCACGTCTAGTGGCTCGACCAGCGGCCCGATCAGCAGCTCGACCGGAACCCACGGACAGCATCTCTCCTGGCTCAAAGTACCGCTGCTGCTGCTGCAAGGCGACGCAGAAAGCTCCCTCATCGCCGCCCAGATTCGCGCCTACACCGATGCCCCCCGGGCCCAGGTGCAAACGCTGCCGGGCCAAGATTTATTGCAAACTGCGCCAGACATCGTCGCCCGCTCAATTCACGCTTTTATGCGGAATAATATCCGTAGCAATGGCTGATCTGCCGCGCTGTCAGGCGTTTGTCGCCGCTGCGATCCTGAAGTTAATCTGAAGCCTGAAGAACTGTAATCCAGCACACTAATCCAGCCGTACTGAGCGATGTAGGTTGCAGCTAGCTGTCTCTAAGGGTAGGTGGGTGCGTTTAGATTTAGGTATTAGATTTTAGGTATTAGATTTAGGGAATGGTTCAGGTAACGGTGTGTTTCGCGTGTTTCAACCTCCCTACGCACAACCTCCTTACACCAACCTCCTTACACGAAGGAACCCACACATCAAGAAATGCTATGAAGTGATGAATTTCTTAGCCGCTTAAGGCACGTTTTCAGTGGTGGATTCAGTGTGCTGATCTGGCAGGTTTCACCGGAGCAGCCCTCATCCCCCAGTTGGCATCGTGGTTCGAGCATCTCTTTCACGACATCTCCGTAGGAATGACTGGACATATGCATGTAGAGGACGATCGCACTGGAATGGAAGTGGGCACGCTCAAGCGGGCCCTGGCAGATAACCTGTACTGCATCCAGGGGAAAGACGAATACTTTGCAACGGCCTACGACTATTACATGGCGCTGGCCTACACGGTGCGCGATCGCCTCACCCATCGCCGCATCAAGACCGCCCAGACCTATTTTGAGCGCGATGCCAAAATGGTCTACTACCTCTCCGCCGAGTTCCTCATTGGGCGGCTGCTGATCAACAACCTGATCAACCTGGGTATGTATGACCAGATGCGTCAGGCCCTCAAAGAGTCTGGGCTAAATCTGGACGATTTGCTAGAGCGCGAAGAAGAACCGGGCCTGGGCAACGGCGGTCTGGGTCGCCTGGCCGCCTGTTTTCTAGACTCGATGGCGACGCTGGAAATTCCCGCAATGGGCTACGGCATCCGCTACGAGTTCGGCATCTTCCGGCAACTCATCGCCAATGGCTGGCAGCACGAATGCCCCGACAACTGGCTGCGCTTTGGCAACCCCTGGGAAATCGCCCGCCCCGATTACATCGTTGAGGTAAAATTCGGCGGACACACCGAAGCCTTTACCGACGACGAGGGCAACTACCGCGTTCACTGGATGGCGCGGAACACGGTCTACGGCACGCCCTATGACACACCCGTTCCGGGCTACCACAACAACACCGTGAACACGCTGCGGCTGTGGAGCGCCCGCGCTGGCGAAGATTTCAACTTCCAGGTGTTCGACGCAGGCGACTACACTCAAGCTGTTGCCGACAAGACCTTCTCGGAAAACATTTCCAAGGTTCTCTATCCCAACGACAACACGCCCCAGGGCAAGGAACTGCGGCTCAAGCAGGAATATTTCTTCGTCTCTTGTTCTCTGCAAGACATCATTCGCCTATACCTGCGGAAGCACGACAACTTCGACGCTTTCCCGGATAAGGTGGCAATCCAGCTCAACGACACCCACCCGGCAATCGGCGTGGCGGAACTGATGCGCCTGCTGATCGACGAACACGGGGTCGAGTGGAACCACGCCTGGGACATCACTCGCCGCACCTTTGCCTACACCAACCACACGCTGCTGGCGGAAGCACTGGAGAAGTGGTCGGTGAACCTGTTCCGCAAGCTGCTGCCGCGCCACCTGGAAATCATCTACGAAATTAACTACAAGTTTCTGGATGAGGTGCGATCAAAGTATCCTGATGAGCCGGAGCGCCTGGCCCGCATGTCGCTGATTCAGGAAGGGCATGAGCAGATGGTGCGGATGGCGCATCTGGCCTGCGTCGGCAGCCACACGGTCAACGGCGTAGCGGCGCTGCACACCGAACTGGTGAAGCAGGAACTCATGCATGACTTCTACGAGCTGTTCCCGGAGAAGTTCCAGAACAAGACCAACGGCATTACGCCCCGGCGCTGGCTGCTGATGAGCAATCCGGCGCTGTCAAGCCTAATTACTGAAAAGATCGGCGACCGTTGGATTACAAACCTGGACGACCTGCGTCGGCTGGAGGAATTTGTTCATCACGCCGATTTTCAGCAGCGCTGGCGCGACATCAAGCAGTTCAACAAGCAGCGGCTGGCGGATCACATTCTCCGCAACAACGGCATCGAAGTCAGCCCCCATTCGCTGTTTGATGTGCAAATCAAGCGAATTCACGAATACAAGCGGCAATTGCTGAACGTGCTGCATGTGATCACGCTCTATCACCGGATGAAGGCAAATCCCGGCATGGATATGCTGCCGCGCACGGTGATTTTTGGCGGCAAGGCGGCTCCGGGATATTTTATGGCCAAGATGGTGGTGAAGCTAATCAACTCCGTCGCTGACATGGTGAACCATGACCCCGACGTGGGCGATCGCCTCAAGGTGATTTTCCTAGCGAACTACGGCGTGTCCCTGGGTGAAATCTCCTATCCCGCTGCCGACCTGTCGGAGCAGATTTCCACCGCTGGCAAAGAGGCATCGGGCACCGGCAACATGAAGTTTGCGCTAAACGGGGCGCTGACCATTGGCACGCTGGACGGCGCAAACGTGGAAATTCGAGAAGAAGTGGGTGCAGAAAACTTCTTCCTGTTTGGACTCACTGCGCCCGAAGTGCTGGAGATAAAAGCCAAGGGCTACAACCCGCAGCATTTCTATCAGGGCGATGAGGAACTGCGCCAGGTGGTGGATTCTATCCGCTCCGGCTACTTCTCACCCAAGGAGCCGGATCTATTCCGGGCGATCGTGGACGCACTGATGCACGGCGACGAGTATATGCTGATGGCAGACTACCGCGCCTATGTAGACTGCCAAGATTGCGTTAGCGAGGCCTATCGCAACCAGGACGAATGGACGCGAATGTCGATTCTGAACGTAGCTCGGATGGGTAAGTTCTCATCCGATCGCACGATTCGGGAATACTGCAACGACATCTGGCACGTCCAGCCGATGAGCGTGACGCTGGGCGAATATCGCTCAGAAACGGCAGGACTTCGACAGATCTAGGGGTTGGGGTTAGGAGTGGTAAGGAGGGTGTCTGAGAAGTTTTAGCGAAACAAGAAAGGCCCTCATCCGGTAATACTGCAATCGTTTTATAAATCCACTCCTTAGCAGACCAACGCCCCGGCCAATTCGTCGAGAATCGCCAAAAAAAGCCTCCGATGACTGACGGATCACCGGAGGCTTGTCTTATATCAAACGTACCAACTTTGGGCTAGTCGCCTGATATTTCGCTAAAACAATTCGGATTCAGAGAGGGCATCGCAGCCGCACGAGTGCCAACACTGGAATTTTTTTGGAAAGTAATCTGGAAGTATTGGGAACTTTGCGTAGAATTTGCGGGTTTGACTGTAAGCCGTCTGACCAGCTCGATCGCCCGTCCGCAGAAATTCTTACGCCTGTCTGGAGTAGTATTCCACCACCAGCAGTTCATTGATCGATAGCGCAACCCATTCCCGGTCAATCACGCCGTTCACCTTACCAGTCAGCTTGTTTTTGTCAAACTCCAGGTGGCTGGGCAGGTTTGCCAAACCGGGGAACTGGAGATTTTCTTCTACGAGCTTCCGAGAGCGATCGCTGTCTCGCACGCCGATTTCCATACCGGGCTTGCACTGGAAGCTGGGAATGTCTACCACTCTGCCGTTGACGGTGACGTGGCCATGATTCACCAACTGACGCGCTGCTGGAATAGTCGGAGCCATGCCCATGCGAAATACGGTGTTATCCAGCCGCATTTCCAGCAGTTGCAGCAGCGACTCGCCTGTAGAACCAGAGGCGCGACGAGCTTTGCGAACATAGCGAAGCAGTTGACGCTCGGTAAGACCGTAGTTGTACCGGAGCTTTTGCTTCTCTTCTAGACGGACGGCATACTCAGTCCGCTTTTTGCGGGCCTGACCGTGCTGTCCGGGGGGATATGCCCGCTTGGGGCTTTTGCGCGTCAGTCCGGGCAGTTCTCCCAGACGGCGCACCACTCTGAGGCGGGGACCTCGATATCGTGCCATTAGATTCCTCTCCGAAATGCTTTCCCAAAACTAACATTGTATCGCTTTATCTGCGAAGTGAAAAGATCAATTTTGAGGGCACCTTGGAAGCAAAGAGAGAGGAACGGAGGGGGATTCGATGGGGTGGCGCTCTACCCGTCTCTCTCCGGTTACTCAAAATCAACTGGCATACAGAACACGCAGCAAGGTTCCGTGGGAACTGTAGACTATGGACTGAACGATTCAGCGCTGGAGTGGACGAGTATGCAACCGCTAATCATTGCCCACCGGGGCGCATCGGCAAATGCCAAGGAAAATACGCTGTCAGCGTTTGAGCGGGCGATCGCCTTTGGGGCAGACATGGTGGAGTTTGACGTGCGCCGCACCAAAGACCGCGTGCTGGTGATCTACCACGATGCCGACGTGAACGAGAAGCCCATTCGCAAGCTGACCTACACTGAACTGCAAACCCTCGACCCCGATATTCCCACCCTGACAGAGGTCGTGGATTTGTGCAAAGGAAAAATCCGGCTGGATGTCGAGCTAAAAGAGGCCGGCTACGAAAAGCAGGTGATGGAAATCCTCAGGCCAGCCTTCGATGCTGAGTCGATGGTGGTTACGTCGTTCCACCCCTTTGCCATCCGCCGCATCAAGCAACACTACCCCGACGTTAAGGCGGGGTTTTTATTTGGTCATGGTACGGTTAAGTTTTGCAAGTCGTTTCGGCTGAATGCGAAGTCGGTGCGCGATCGCGTCCGAGAAATGCGAGCCGATTTTATTGCCCCAAACTGGCAACTGCTGAGCCATAGCCTGCTGTCGCAGGTGGTGATGGGCGATCGCCCAGTTTGGGTGTGGACGGTGAACGATGAGCCGCTGATGACGGATTTGCTGGGCGATCGCCGGATTCAGGGCATCATCACTGATCGGCCCGATGTGGGAATGCAGATCCGCGCGGCGCATCCTGATGCAGTGCTGGCGGGGCGACTCTAGCGCGATGCCCGAACCATCAGCAAAAGTCCGGCAGCGAGTCCAAATAGGTTGGGAATCCAGGCCCCCAGCACAGGGGGCAGGGCCCCAGCTTGGGCGATCGCCCCAAAAATGAAGTACAGGATATAGTACGCAAAAATAATTAGAATACTAAGGGCGAACCCAGTTGCTCGCCCAGCCCGCCGCAGTTGTGACCCCAGCGTTGCCCCTACCAGCCCAAAGACGACGCAGACAAACGGCAGCGAAATCTTCTGCTGAATTCGCACCCTCAGTTCGCGAATTTTGCCCAGGTTGCCCGCTGGCTCGATGATCTTCAAATATTCCCGCGATTCGGCGATGTTCATTTCGCCATAGTCCTTGCTGCGCTGGGCCAAGTCGAGGGGCGATCGCGGCAGGGCGAGCTGCTGCTCGGTAAACCGCACAATATTCCGAAACGAGCCATCCGGCGACACCACATAAATTGTGCCGTTTTCAAAGTCCCAGGCGCTCTGCTGCGGATTCCACTGGGCCGACTCGGCACTCACAATTTGATTGAGTCCTTCCCGTGAAAAATCGAGAATCGTCAGCCCCCGCATCCGTTTGCCGTCAAACTCCTTCGAGTAAAAAATTCGCGCTAGGGCGCTTTCGCGGCTGCCATCCGGCTGTTGAACCTGTTGAAACTCCTGATAGAGAATATTGCTCTCTCGATATTCTACCTGCTCCTGATTCAGCGCCGCCCGCAGCGTTGTCGAAGCCCGCAAATTTGCCGCAGGCACAATCGACTCGTTAAACGCAAACATCAGCCCCGTGATCAACAGGCAAAAAATCAGCGCAGGCAGCATCAAGCGCTGGGTGCTAATGCCGCAGCCTCGCAGCGCCACCAGTTCGCTATCGCTCGACAGCCGCCCAAAGGTCATCAGCGTGGAAAGCAGCGTCGCCATCGGCAGCCCATACACAATGAATTCGGGAAACTTGAGGAGCAGCACCTCGATGGCTTTGGCAATCGGTAACCCCTTTTCAACCACCTGGTTCACTAGATAGAACAGACTATCCACCGATACCCCAATTGAGGTAAACGCCCCCACCCCAAAGAGGAACGTTGGCAGCAATTCTGAAATGATGTACCGATCCATCACCGGAATCGGCAGAAGGCGCTGCCACCAGGGCTGGCGGGGCTGGTAGGGGCGAGTGAGGGTGGTCATAGGAAGGGGTGAGTTTTGTGCAGGAGAAGAAGGTGCAGGGGAAGAAGCTGAGGGAGAATAGCCTGTTGCAGGGGGTCAGGGGGGTTGGAGGTGCTTTTGGAGCCGCTTTCGCATCAGAGTAATCCGGCTGTCCCCTCCCCACCCCGCCATGCTCTAACCCGCTCAAGGCTGAAAGCTATCGCCCAGGTAATACTGCCGCACCAGGGGATTGGCGTAAAGTTCTTCGGTGCTGCCGGAGGCGAGGATTTCGCCATCGCGCATGATGTAGGCGCGGTCGGTGATGGCGAGGGTTTCGCGGACGTTGTGGTCGGTGATTAGGATACCAATTTGGCGATCGCGCAGGGTGGCAATAATCTCCTGAATTTCGGCAACGGCGATTGGGTCAACGCCTGCAAAGGGTTCGTCCAATAAAAGAAACTGGGGCCCGTGGATGCCTGCGGCCAGGGCGCGGGCGATTTCGGTGCGGCGGCGCTCTCCGCCAGATACGCGGTTTCCGGGTGTCCCTGCAACAGTTTCCAGGCGAAATTCCTTGAGTAGTCCGCGGAGCCGAGCCTCATGCTCTTCGGCAGGTACGCCGGTTTGTTGAAAGACAAGCAGGATGTTGTCACGCACGCTGAGGTTGCGGAAAATGCTTGGCTCTTGGGCCAAGTAGCCAACGCCCATCCTGGCGCGTTCCTGAATTGGCAAACGAGTAATTTCCTGATTGTCTAGCCAGACGCGGCCTTGGTCTGGGCGCTCGATTCCCGTTGCAATATAAAAGGTGGTCGTCTTGCCAGCCCCGTTTGGCCCCAGCAGCCCTACCACTTCGCCTTGCCCAACTGAAAGGCTGACGCGATTGACTACCTGCCGCCGCCCGTAAGATTTATGAATGTTCTCTAAGACAATCTTCAACGGCGTACTCGCAGCAGATGGAATCAGCCAATGATTTTATCAAACAAGCGGCGGTTCAGAAGGCAGGAGTGCCTAAATCTACCCAAACGGGTTATCCGTCTGACCCCATGAGTAATACGCAAATCCAAATTATTCTGGACTTTCAGGAAGCTTGAATTCTGGTTTGGGATTGAAAGCGGGCGGTGCGGCGGGGTTGCTGCCCGTGGTGGGGTTGGGGTCGGGCACGATGTAGATGGCTTCGACCTGCTGCCCGCGATCGGGGAGGGCGAGGAAGCGCCCTTCGTCCACTAGGTACGTGACCACCTCGCCACGCAGGCTGTTGCCCTCTTGCAAGACGTAGACATTGCCGCTGAGGACGATGCGGCGCTCGCGGCTGAAGTATTGTGCCTGCACAGCGGTCGCCTGGATCTGTCGGGCGGGGTAGGTGATGCGGACATTCCCCCGCGCCGTGATGACCCCAGTGACAGCGTTGGCTTCGGTAGTGTCTGCTTCGAGACGGAGGGGCTGGCCAGCCGGGGGCGGGGCCTGCGCGGTGGCAGCGTGGAAGGCGGCGGTGGGCAGCGTCAGGGCGATCGCCAACCCAGTGATCCACATCTGTTTCACATGTTTCGCATGTTTCGCCTTCGGTTTTGCTTCCTGCGTTGCCCGACGTGCGCCTGCTGTGGCAGTGCTAAGAAAACGAGAGAAAACCATCATTGGGTTGCCCGGTGGTGAATTCAAAAGCCAGTGAAATCGAACCGACAGCGTTCTGAACGGTCATGGTGCCCCTGCAAAATATTAGCAATATTAGCGCTGTGCCCCTCAGTTCGAGATCCGCAGAGTCCCAGCTTTTCAAGGGAAAAAGACGCTAGAGCGCCTTAGAAGGTTCCTCAAAAAGCTTCCCAAATCGATCTTCTGAGATGTTCCCTCAAAAAATTCTCTGAGAATTTCTTCAAGGGCGATCGCCCTTCTACACAGATCCGCAGAGCAACGAATCGACCAGGCTTGTTTGGCACTATCTCACGGGATGAATTGTAGGCAGGCATGGGGCCTCGCAGTCTGGAGACGTGGAGAGCGATCGCCATAGCTCCGTCGCCTGTTCTGGCCCGCGCTGCTGCAAGTCCTCCAAGATCGCCGCGCTTTGGTGAACCAACTGCTCCACATCGACCCCGCCATAGTCTGGTGTATAGCGCCCCAGTCGCCGCAGCCCCTCACCCAGCAGCATTGTTGCCCCACGCCCGTTGCCATTGCTGAGGTGATAGAGCGCCACCGCAATTTGCAGCACACCCTGATAAAACGTCCGATCTGGCTCCATTGCTTCCATCCAGATTGCCTCTAGGGTGTCATGACACTCATAGAATTGACGATGATTAAATTGCTCAACCCCATCCCAAAATGCTGCTTCAAGCATATTTTCCCGAATCAATTCATTGGATTAAATTCACTAGATAAACCAAATTATCAACGGATTAACAGTAAAGCTTTCTCGATATCAAGAGGCAATTGATAATGTAGTTGCTCTTGATACAAAATCTCTACGGTCAAACCCTGAAACACCTCGATTGAATGCCTGTAGCATTTCCATCGGGCACGAACCCGCAAGACCCTAATTGAGCTTTTCCTGGTGCGTTTATTTGTCGATTAATCTACCTCTTATAAAAAAGATTTACAAAATATCTATCTGTGTCCTATCCCCCCTGAGGGCATTGAAATCTGGGGCACAACCAGATTAACTGTGAGTGTTAAAAAGCACTGTTGAAAGACCTGCGAAATCTGCTTTAAATCTGTTTGTGTCTCAAGGCCGTATAGCTTGATTACATCGCCCGGTTTAGCATAGACAGAGTTCCAGCAATCCGTCGAGAATCTGAAGTGAATCTGAAGATTTATTTCTCCCAGGTCTTATCTAAGATACTGTGTGGAGGCTGCTATATTCGACAAGAAACTCAATATTAATTCAAGATTTGGCAAGCATCGTCAGGCATAGCTTGAACGGCGAGTTGAATCATCACAAAAAGACATGCAAAAAAGTATGTGGAAGAGTTATTTGAACCAATCATTCAAATCGTCCCTTAGATCATCGGTCAAAAGTGCTGGGTTTGCGCTGCTGGCAGTTGGACTGCTTTCTGCCTGCTCTGGTGACGATGCGCCTCAAAGTAATGCCCAGCAGGGAGAAACGCAGGCCCAGGCGCAAGGTCAGGGGACTTTGCAGATTCAGGCCAACGGCGAAGATTTTGTGCGTCAGGGGTTTGTGTCCAAGGATGGGTGGGAGGTGTCTTTCGACCATGTGTATGTCAATCTAGCGGATATTACCGCTTATCAGACTGATCCGCCGTTTAATCCCGAAGGCGCAGACCCCATCCGGGCGCAGCAGCAGGTGACGCTGCCTGGCGAAGGAACAGTTGACCTAGCGGCAGGCGATGAAAATGCAGACCCGATTCTGGTGGGAGAGGTGGCGGCTCCGGCGGGTCGCTATAATGCGCTGTCATGGCGGATGGCGAACGCCAAGGACGGCCCTGCCAAGGGCTATGCGTTGGTGATCGTGGGAACGGGCGTAAAAGATGGGCAAACGGTGAACTTTACCCTCAACCTGGATCGCGAAATGACGTTTACCTGTGGGGATTTTGTGGGGGACGAACGCAAGGGCATCCTGGAGGCGAATAGCAACGCCGACCTGGAAGCCACGTTCCACTTTGACCACCTGTTTGGGGATGGCGATGCTCCGGCAGATGATGAACTCAACATGGGAGCGTTGGGTTTTGAGCCGATCGCCGCGCTGGCTCAAAATGGACAGGCTAGGGCCGACTTGAAAACCCTAGGCGCGAGCTTATCTAAGGAAAACCGCGATTTGCTAGACCGTATCTTGCCCTCGCTGGGGCATGTGGGCGAGGGTCACTGTCGCCAGTCTTAGCTTGTGTATCCTGAGGTTTGGAGCGATTTGGGAACGGTTCAGGAGCATCCGGATTAGGTCTGACTGGGTGGAATCTGGTTCCTTGAATCCGATTTGAGTTGTCAGCAGTTGAGTGAGCTAAAGTTGGGCAGTTTACGGCGAGGTTTGAGTATGAATGACCAGAGAGCGCAAGGGGTAGGGCGCTTGTTGAAATACTTTTTCAGACAGCTTGGGACGCGGCTCGCCCTACGGTTTGGGGCACTGCGATTTGGGTTGCTGGCGATCGCCACGGGGATAACCATCGCCAACTTGTCTGCACCGGCCCACGCCCACGGGGTTGATATTACCTATCAGGAGACGCGGGCGATCGCCCTGGAAGCTCGCTACGACGGTGGACAGCCCATGTCTGGGGCCCAGGTTGCGGTCTTTTCGCCCGCCGATCCGCAAACCCCCTGGCTGCGGGGCACGGCCGATGAATCCGGTCGCTTTCTCTTTGCGCCTGACCCGTCCCAACCTGGCAACTGGGAGGTGCAAGTGCGGCAGGCAGGGCATGGCGAAATTTTGGTGATTCCGGTGGGGGGCGATGCGGTCGCGGAGGCTGGTGAACCTGCATCCGCTGCCACCAGTTCCCCTGAAACCAGTTCCTCTGCAATCAGTCCCCCAGGATTGCGCTCCGGCGGCGGGCTAAATCCAATTCAAAGATTCGTCATGGCGGCTTCGGTCATCTGGGGTTGCGTAGGAACGGCGCTGTTTTTCTCTCGAAGACCCAAGGCTCACAATGCACATACCTGATGGTATCCTCCCCGCGCCCGTCTGCATTGGTGGCTATGCGCTGGCGGCCCCGCTGCTGGGTTATGCGCTGCGGAAAATTAACCGAATGCCAGACGTGACGGAGCAAATCCCCAAGGCATCACTGCTGACGGCAGCCTTTTTCATTGCGTCGTCCATTCACATTCCGATTCCGCCAGCAAGTGTGCATCTGGTGCTGAACGGGCTGCTGGGCGCGGTGTTGGGCTATTTTGCGGTGCCTGCGATCGCCATTGGGCTATTTCTGCAAGCGGTCATGTTTGGGCACGGCGGCCTGACGACGCTGGGCGTTAACACCGTGATGATGGGCTTTCCGGCGCTGATAGCCGCCTGGGTGTTTCGACTCCGTCATCAGTTTGGGCGGCGGCTGGGGGCGCGGCGGGCAGATCTCCTGTTTGCATTTTTGGCCGGAGCCATTGGGCTGGGGCTGGCGGCAATCATCTTCTTTGGGCTGATTTTGGCGACGATTCCCGGTGGACTGGATGCTCAGGCAGAACGGGTTGCCGTCTACGGACTCGTCGCGTCGCATGTTCCGCTGGCGCTGATTGAGGGCGTGTTTACGGCAATGCTGGTGGGCTTTTTGCGGCGGGTCAAGCCAGAGCTGTTACAAGACCCGACTCGATCTGACCCGTCGGCGTTGCAGCCAGCCAGCCAGCCCTCAAAAAAATCGACGGGCGGGAGGGCCGCATGAGGCTGGTGATGGATGAGTTTGCCCATCTCGACTCGCCGATCCACCGCTGGGAGCCACGCTGCAAGCTGCTGGGGCTGGTGACGCTGATGTTTGCCTTTGCGTTTGTGGAGCGGGGCTGGCTGGTGCCCGTGGTGCTGGCGATCGCCCTCTTGCTCTACGGGTTGTCTCGGCTGCCCCTCTCGTTTCTGCGATCGCGCCTCCGCTATCCAGGCTATTTTCTGCTGGGCGTGGTGGCGCTGCTGCCGTTCTGTTCGGGGCAGACCGTTCTGTGGCAACTGGGGCCGGTGGCGCTGCGTCAGGAAGGGCTGTCTGCCATGCTGCTGATTGCGGGGCGATTTTTAGCCATCGTCATAACGGGCTTTATTTTGCTGGGCACAACGCCGTTTCTGACGCTAGTGGCTGCGCTGCGATCGCTCGGCCTGCCGCCCGTGCTGGCCGACATGACCCTGCTGACCTACCGCTACTTATTTGACCTAGCCGAAACCCTGGCTACTATGAAACTGGCCATGCGGCTGCGCGGCTTTGGGCAAGTTCCATCGGGCGATCGCCATCGGAAGTTCTCCATCCCTTTCCTGCCCCGGCGAACCGATCTGGGTAACTTATCTGCTTTGGCAGGGACCTTACTCATCCGCAGCTATGAACAATCTGAGCGCGTCTACAAAGCCATGCGGCTGCGCGGCTACGGCTATACGCCCCGATCCAGCGCTGCACCTGTTGCCCACCCCAAAACGACGTTTTCCAACCTCCGTCTGGCTAGCGTCATGGGGCTGGCGGGCGCGGTTGGTCTGGCGATCGCCCTTCTGGGGCTGGGATTCGTCCCCGTCTCCTCCGGCATTCCTCAATTTACCCATCTTCTATCGTTTCGCTAGCTCGCTGCTTCATTTCCAACGCGCTAATCCTGACTCAATGACCCAAACCGATCTCCGCCCAACCTGCTCTGACCCTGTTTGCGCCTCTATTCCTGACGCGCTGACCGTGGCAAATCTCACCTTTGCCTATCCAGGGCAGCCCTGCACATTGCAAGACGTGTCGCTGCGAATCGCAGACGGCGAACGGGTCGGCATCATCGGCCACAACGGCTGCGGCAAGACGACGCTGTTCACCCTGATGTGTGGGGTGCTGCGCCCCGACGCAGGCGAGATTTTCCTGTTTGGAGAACCTGTGCTGCCAGGACAGTTTCATCCAGGCGTGGGGCTACTGTTTCAATCGCCTAACGATCAGCTTTTCTCGGCATCGGTGTGGGATGATGTCGCCTTTGGCCCACAGAATATGGGCCTGTCGCCCGAAGAGGTGGCCCAGCGGGTGCAAGAGGCGCTGATGCTGACGGGTACGGCCGACCTCGCAGCGCGACCGCCGCATCACCTGTCGGGCGGGCAAAAGCAGATGGTGGCGATCGCCGGAATTTTGGCCATGCGTCCCCGCGTCGTGTTATATGACGAACCTTCTGCCAGCCTGGATCTCCGCACCCGTCGCCGCCTGATCCAGTTTTTGCAGCGTGCGCCCCAGACCTTGCTGATCGCGTCCCACGATCTAGAACTGGTGCTAGAAGTGTGCGATCGCGTCATTTTGTTGGACGAGGGGCGCATCATTGCCGACGGCGACCCGCGCCAGATCATGGGCGATCAGGAACTCATGGAAGCGCATGGTCTCGAAAAACCCCACTCCTTAATCCCCCACATCCTGCCGCACCACGACTAGTCTTTCATCTCCCATTTCCCAGATTATTTTGAAACAAGATCGCACATAAAATCGCTAAAACCATTGCCACCTTGCGGACGGGCAATCCAAAATCG
Source organism: Thermoleptolyngbya sp. C42_A2020_037 (assembly GCF_015272455.1). NCBI lineage: Bacteria > Bacillati > Cyanobacteriota > Cyanophyceae > Oculatellales > Oculatellaceae > Thermoleptolyngbya > Thermoleptolyngbya sp. C42_A2020_037. The sequence goes on along the minus strand of NZ_JACYLP010000020.1, from coordinate 76,196 downwards.
CCAATCTAAAATCCAAAACCAATTCCAAAGACTTATTCCCCTGTGGAAGCGTTGAGCATGATGCTGCGATAGTGAGATTCGACCAAGTGGTGCTGCGATCGCCCGGTTTCCGGGTTTAGCGGCTGCTGTCGCAATGCTCGGTACAGCGCGTGGGTGTCCACCGTTTGCACCTGGCCCCCTGCCACCCGTAGCCGCCCCTGCACCCACACTGCATCGACAACCTGCGTCGGTCGTCCCAATACCAAAAGCTGGAGCGGGTTGGTGCGCGGCAGCATCGAAGGATGGTCGAGGTTGTAAAGCACCAGATCCGCGTCCATTCCAGGAGTAAGGCTGCCCGTGCGATTGCCCAAATTCACGCCCTTTGCGCCGCCGACGGTCGCCAAGTGCAGCGCCCGCTCCGGCGTTAGCCAGTTCTCGTAATCGCTGTCGGAAACGGTATGCAAAATCGTGCCTAGCTTGATCGCCTCCAGCAGGTTTTGGGCATCGTTGCTAGCGGCTCCGTCGCAGCCAAAGGATACATTTAGCCCCGCCTGCAAACACTTGAGAATGGGAGCCACACCGCTCCCCAGGCGCAAATTGCTGACAGGATTATGCACCAGTGTCGCCCCTGTGGATGCCAGCAGCGGAATATCGGCCTCGTCAATCCAGACCCCGTGAGCTAGAGACGTGCGCGGCCCCAGGCAGCCCAGATTGTAGAGATGCTGCACTGCACTAATTCCATAGCGTTCCTGGGCAAGACGATACTGTGTGCGGGTTTCGAGCAGGTGAGTATGATAACAAAGCTGATGGCGATCGCCCAGTTCAGCACAACCCGTCAGCAGTTCGTCCGAGCAGCGATGGAAACCCGTCGGCCCTAGCCCGATGTAAATGCCCTCGTCGGGAGCGTGAAATTCGTCAATCAGCGTCTCCATCAGCGCCAGCCACTCCGCCGCAGACCGGGACGAAGCAGACTGCGGCAACAGGCAGCCCTTTGGAAAGCCCGACGCAAACGGCAAATCCTGAATCAGCGGCGCAATCACGGCGCGAATGCCCACCTCCCGATAGCCGCGTACCAGCGCCTCTACCGTCTCCCGCTCCTGCCCCGGAATCAGATACGCATGATCCATCAGGCAAGTGCCGCCCGACAGCAGCGTATCCACTGCCGTACTCACTGCGCCCCAATAGAACTGCTCTAACTGCCGTGGCGTGGAATCAAACACGTTTGCCAGCCACAGTTCCAGCGGCAACTGAGGAATCAGCCCCCGCTGCCACACCTGAGAAGAATGGGTATGTCCATTCACAAAACCAGGGAGCAATAACTTATCTTCTCCGGATACAATCTGCTGATATGGCAACGGGGAGAGTGTTCCTGCTGGCGTAATGGTGTGAATTTGCGTGTCGGCTATTAGCACATCGACAGACTCCAGGTGATCGCCCTGGAGCGCCAGCACAGACTGAATCAGGGTTTGCATAAATTAGGATTGGAGGTAGAGAGTCGGGGGTGAGAAAAGAGTAATGGGATCACACTTCAGTTAGGTATGGAGTTGCTTCTGAAGACGGGTTGTAGGACTTGATCAGAGCAGCCAACTGGCGACGCATCAAAATACCTGGCTGATCGGAGGGAATGTGCTGTTCGGCCGCAATATCGATCGGTGTGTCATAGTCGGTCGATTCCAGCACCCGCTTATCTTCGTCTACCACCTGTCGGTCAAACGCAATGATGGATTCGGCGCTGGCATCGGCTTCAGTATCATTGCGAATGCAAAATTGAACGATTTGTGACGTGCGATCGCTCACGGGGGTTGCTGCTGTAAAAATCAGGTGCATCAGCCCATTGGGATAAGTAATTTTCAGCGTGCGGCTAAAGGGGGCATACCAGGTTGATTCGACCTGCCGCACCGTGAGCGTGTCGGGAATGTTCAAAAGCTGCTGCTGGATTGGCGGATTCACCACGGGCACCGTCGCATAGACCTTCAGACCCAGTTCCAGCGACACAATCTCCGACTTGGCGGGCTTGGGCTGTTCCGTCACCCCAAAGGATTCTGCGTGAACAATGCTGAAATGGGCATTGTCAAACGAGTTTTCCATCACCCGCAGCCCGCTGCACTGCCAAGGCTCATAAAATTGCGGAATCAGGCGATGTTCGGCAGCCTCGGCTTCAGGGATTTCTGGGATAGGCAGCAGCGGATCGTCCGACAGGCAAACCCAGGCATAGCCGTAGCGTTCGGCACACTGAAACGCGGGGACGCGATAGGTCTTGGGAATCGCCGCGCCAGGACCAAGCTGGGGTACGTCGGTGCAGGCTCCTGTGCCGTCAAACGACCAGCCGTGATAGGGGCAGCGCACGCAGCCGTTGTTGACAGTGCCCATCGACAGTTTTGCTGAACGGTGACAGCAGCGATCGCCCAGGGCCGCAGGTTTCCCGTCTCGATCCAGCCACAGCACGAGCGGTTGCCCCAGCAGAGTAAAGGATCGCGGCCCGTCCATCAGTTGGGCAAGCGGCATGACGGGATACCAGAAGCGCCGCAACACAGGTTCTTGGGTTACAAGCATGAACAGTTCTCGGATAAAGATAAGGTAAGCTTTTTCTAGACGCGGGCTGCTTCGACTTTTGCAGGCGTGGCGGGGGCGACTCGATCGCTGCGACGCTGCTCCGTTTCGCCATGCTCCTTCAGCAGCCGGGCCAGGCGGTGGCGCATAATAATGCCGGGGCGATCGCTCGCCATGTGTTGTTCCTCTGCCAAACTCAGCGGCGCGTCGTAATCCGTCCCTTCCAGAATCACGCGATCTTCCAGCGTCACCTGGCGATCGAACGCAATAATGTCTGCCGCCTTTGCCTCCGCTTCGGTGTCATTTCGCAAGCAAAACTGAATCACCTGCGAAGTCTGATCATCAATCGGCGTGTATGCAGTAAAGATGAGATGCGTCAAGCCGTTTGGATAGTCAATCTTCAGCGTGCGAGCAAAGGGCATGTACCAAGTGCGCGTGTTGGTGCGAATCGTTTTTTCTTCACCAATGCCCAGGTTTTTTTTCTGCAAATCTGGGTTCAGCACCTCCAGCCAGTGCTTCATCACGAAGCCAAATTCCGTTTCCGTCACCTCGTCGATTGGCGGCGGTTGCGGGTTCGACTGATCGCCCCAAGAACTGGCGTGGACAAAGTGACCGTGGGCGCTGTCGAAGGAGTTTTCAATCGCCCGCAGGCCGCCCACCTTCCACGTTTCATAAAACTCCTGGATAAACCGAAAACTGGGGTTAGTAAATTCGGGAATTCTGGGAATCGGTTGCAGCGGGTCTTCGTCTAAACACACCCAAACATAGCCATAGCGCTCGGCGCACTGAAACGCAGGCACGCGATAGGTCTTGGGAATGATAGTATCGGCATCGAGCTGGGGAACCTTGGTGCAGTTTCCCTGTGCGTCAAATTCCCAGCCGTGATAGGGGCAGCGCACACAGCCGTTTTGCACAATTCCCAACGACAGCCGGGCCGAACGGTGGCAGCAGCGATCGGCTAGCACCGCAGGTTGCCCGTTGGCATCGAGCCACAGCACCAGCGGTTGTCCCAAAAGTGTGAAAGATTTTGGGCCGTTGAGCAACTGGTCGATCGGCATGACGGGATACCAGAAGCGGCGCAGCACGGGCTGTTGGGTCGTCAGCATGATGTTCTCCAAATGAAACGAGTGAATGGATGAAGCGAACGATGGGATTCAAGATAGAGGGACAATGGGAGTAAAACAGAATGGATTGTTACAACGGAATGAATTGTTACAGGTGGGCAGGTTCAAGGCGCAATGCCAGAATTCGAGAAACTTTCGTATATTAGTTCTACAGAGATGAATTCTTTGATGTATTCAGCATTGTATACAAGAAGGTAACGTCCTCAAGCGGGCCAAATCTGTATCTAGAACTACAGAATTGACCTTTTCTACTACATTTCTGGAGTCGTCTTGTGGCTAAAACTAGCGCTCAGGCTGCCAAAGCAGACCGCAAACCCTCAGGCAGCAGCGTCGATCGCATCTATGAGCAACTCAGACAAATGGCGATGAACTATCAGTTTCGCCCCGGTGAGCCGCTGAACGAGGTGGATCTGGCGGCCTCATTTTCCGTGAGCCGGACTCCCCTGCGAGAGGTGTTAAACCGCTTAGTAGCGGAAGGCTTGCTTGATTTTGTGCCGCGCAAGGGTTTTTCCTGCAAGCCGCTGGATACGCAGCGCGTATTCGACCTGTATGAAGTCCGCTGCGGGCTGGAAATGATGAGCGCCCGACTCGCCACCGAACGCGCCACCGATGCCGAGCTTCAGGACTTGCAGCAGCACTGGAGCGCCATTTCAGACTCTTTCTGTGACCTGACTGCTGTAGAATGTGCCCGCTGCGACGAGCAGTTTCATGAACAGATTGCCCAGCTTTCCCACAATGCCGAACTGCTGCGATCGCTCCAAAACGTGAATGCCCGCGCCCACTATCTGCGGCTGATTTCGATGGAGCAGGAACATTATCGTCGCACCACCTGTGCCGAGCATCGTCTGATTTTGCAGGCGATGGGCGATCGCAATCCCGAAGCTGCGGCTCACAGGATGGCAGCCCACGTCACGCTGCGCCAGGAGGAGTTGGTGGAGGTCATTAAAGAGGCGATCGCCCGACTCTATATGACCTGAAATAACCTGACCTGAAATAACCTGACCTAAAGATTACCTGACCTGAGATAACTTGGGAATACAAAAAAGCTGCGTTAGAAAAGACTTCCGCAGCTTAGGGATTTGAGCGCTATGTCTGATTTGAACTCTGATTTGAACTCTGATTTGGAACGAGAGCGAAGGGCGATCGCCCCCATAGCAGGGCTTTTAGAGAGCTAGAAACTGGCGTTACAGTATGTAAAGGAAGCCCGCCCTAGTCACAAGGTTGAATGCCCAGGCATGAATCGTACCATCGTCTGGTTTCGTCGAGATTTGCGCGTCTTTGACCATGCCCCGCTGCATCGGGCCGCAGCACGGGGCGCGGTGATCCCTGTGTTTGTGCTGGATCGGGCGCTGCTGCATCATCCCGAAACCGCCGTGGCGCGGGTGGCGTTTATGCTGGAGTGTTTGCACGCGCTAGATCAAGATTTGCGCGATCGCGGCGGGCGGCTGATCCTCCGCTCTGGCGATCCGGTTGAGATTCTGCCCCAGTTGGTGCGCGAAACCCAGGCCGAGGGCATTTATGCATACATTGACTTTGAGCGAATTTATGGACGGGTGCGCGATGCGCGGCTGAACCGAGCGCTGACGCAGCAGCAGATGAAGATCCGCTGGTTTGAACCCGCCGCGACGACACCAGATCTGCTTCCCTATCCCAAATATCGAGAACTGTGGTATACCCACATGGCGCAGGAGATCGTGCCCGCTCCGACTCGCGTTGCCGTACCCGACGATATTCCCAGCGAAGTCATTCCTAGCCTCAGCAACTTGGGACTGGTTGCCGATGGCAAGCCGATTCCTCCCGGTGGCATTGCATCTGCGCGGGCACTGCTTCAGGAATTTCTAGCCGAAAAGAGCGATCGCTACTACTGGCAGCTTTCTTATCCGGGCGCAGAGGCCACATCAGGGCTGAGTCCGTACATCAAATTCGGCGCGATTTCGGTGCGCGAGTGTGTGCAAACAACCCAGGCGCAACTCAATGACGCGCCCGATGCGCGGGTGCAGCGCACTCGGCAGCAGTTCATTGCGCGGCTGCGGTGGGGCAGTGGCTTTGCCCAGCGATTTCGCTACATGCCCCAATTGGAAGTGCGATCGCTCTATACGGTCTTTGATGAGGACGGTTGGGCCTTTGACGAAGCGCTCTACGAAGCATGGAAGCAGGGGGAAACAGGCTTCCCCATTGTGGATGCAGCAGCCCGCTGTTTGCAGGAAACGGGCGGATGGAAACAGCTAAACTTCCGCGTCCGTGCCATCTACTCCAGCTTTCTGAGTAACTTACTCGGCATGGACTGGCGCTATGGGGCGCTGCACTTTATGCGGCATTTGATCGATGGCGACTGCCCAATCGACCATTACCAGTGGGCGATGCAGGCAGGGGTAACGCACTGTGTCGATAAAACCTGGACCCGCATTTACAACCCAGAGCAAACGGCGGTGGATCGCTGCGACCCAGACGGCCAATTCATCAAGCAATGGCTGCCCGAACTGGCACACCTGTCGCCTGCGGAACTGGGAGTGCCGCCGCGCCAAAAGGACTATCCCCCGCCGATCTTATCTTACAAAGCCGCCCGCCAGCGCCGCGTGCAGCAGCTAGAACGACAGCGGCAGGTGTTTCTGAATCAGGATAACGTGTTGCCTTATCTGGCGCGATTGCCCAACTCTCTCACACCCTTTGGAGCAGATTTGTATGCCAGCGAAATCGCTTGGTCTCAGGCGAGTCACTTAGATCTGTTTCCGCCCCCACTGGATCTGGAAGCGCTGGATCTGGAACAGGCAAAGGCACTCCGCACCTGGTTTGTTGCCCATGTGGACATCGTGCCGCGCAAAGTGCCAAGCCGTAAGCGGAATGCGAAATCGAAAGCTCCTGTACCCGCCGATAGTGTTCAATTAAACCTGTTGGGTTAGCATGTAGGAACGCAAATCGTCACGCCCCGATAAATCCTGTAAACACCTGACCAGATGCCAGACGGAACGGCCCACTGGGCAGAGATACGAACGTAGTAGTTCGCACATCTGCAATCAAATCTGCGACTCCGTTGCGAAACACAAACACGCCAAAACCACTGGCATTGCGCTGGGCTTGGTAGACTTCGCCTGCGCCAAGCTGAATCAGATCGCCCGGCGTGAAGTCGGTAATCAGCGCATAATCCCGAATGCCACCTGCACGGTAGTAGGAACCAGCGCGATCGCCCAGGATAAACCCATCCTGATCCGGCCCACCCGTCAGAATATCTACCTCCAAAAAGCCTCTAGACCCAGCACCCGCACCGTTTAGAATATCGATGCCCGTGCCACCCACCAAGCGATCGCCACTCCCGCCACCAATCAACACATCGTTGCCGCCCTGCCCGTCTAGAAAGTTGGTGCCGCTATTGCCCACAATGCGATCGCCATTTTGCGTCCCTCGCACGTTGACGAAATTCACCACGCTAAAGGTCAAAGTCCCCAAAAACGGCACATTATTCACCGTCAAACGGTTTGCACCCAGATTTACATCAAAGGAAGCAGTGCGCCCACTTAGTCCATCAATGGTGTTGGCAAACCCCGCCGCGCCAATCACCTGCTCGACACTGTTGAGGCGATCGACCCCCAGCCCGCCCTTGTTCATAAATCCACCTGGCAGCAGCGTCATGGCTCGCCCCATGCGGCTATAGTCGGCTGTGTCGAACCCATCGCCTCCTAGCATTTCATCATTGCCAACAGAGCCAGTGAGAATATCATTTCCGCCCAGTCCCAGCAGGCTATCGCTGCTGTTTGTCCCAAAAATCTTTTCTGAGCGGATGCTGCCAATGATGCGTGCCATGTCTACCTCCGTAATGTTATGCTGCCAATTCAGTCGTCATGGTTCGTTCTAGATAGCGTCGAAAGCGCTGGGCTAGAAGTCCCTGAGAACTGCGATTTGCTGTACTCGCCTCAGCGCTATCTGCCGTCATCAGTCGATCAATCTCGACATCCAAAATGCTGTCAAGCTGAGAATTTATGAAATTCACGCTCCGTTCCTGGGCGTATTCCATAACCAGGTTATGAAGCTGTATCTTCAGGCGTTCCTTGATCTGCTGACAAATGTGAATTCGCAGTTCGCGCAACTTCAGCAGGCGAGATACTTGGGGCTGTCCGCCCATTCCTACCAGCGGTGCGATTTCGCCCATCGATCGCCCTTGGGCGTAGAACAGGTGCAATGCTTTGAGAAACTGGCGATCGCGCTGTCCCCGCTGCCCTTGTAAATCTTGGAGGCGATCGCAAACCACTTGGGCGATCGCCCGATCCAGCACCGTCACTAACTCCTTTCGATAGCGCTGAAGAAACGCAGACTGGTTCTGCTCGGCCTCATCCAGTGCAGCAGCGGGCACGTCTACGGATTCCAGCGGCTCGGTAGACGGCTGACGCTGACGCAGTTTTTGGGCCAGATTGCTCAGTTGAGCCATCACTTGCAGCGGAAAACAGCGCTGACCCGTCGTTTTTTGCAAATGCTGGGCAATGTCCTGAAGCTGTTGCGTCGTGGGCGTGGGGCACTTGCCGCGATAGCCCTGCGATCGCACCTGGCGAAGCTGCTCAGAATACACAGCATGATAGCTTTCCAGCAGTTGACACGCCTGCTGAATCTCTACCTCAGTGAGGGCATAGCGCGAAGCGAGAGTGCGTCGAATCTGGCCCGTTGTTGCACTATTCAGGAGTGCCCAATCGCTAATCAGGTAAATTCCACGCTCTTGCAAAAAAGCGTTCAGTTCTCGATGGTAAAAAACTTTGCGCTTTGTCCAGGTGCTTAGGCAGGTGTTGCGCGAAGGATCAAAGCTACCCAGGATATCGTAGGCAAACGCTCGATAAACTAGGGAATCTAGCTCTGTCGCAGGCTGAAGAGACCCATTCGGATTCCACGCAATCGGCGCGTCATCCAGCACCAGCGGCAGCAGATCGCTCAGTTGAAAGCCGCCCCGCAGTCCAAATCGACTGGCTAACTCAATGCAAACCTGCACAATTTGGTGCGAGATATAGCAGCGCAGGCAAATTTCGGCGATCGCCCGTTCTGTTTCGCTGCCCGTTTGCCACAGCGTTATCAACTGCTGCTGAATCTGCTTGTGCGAAGAGAGAGAACTTCCTGAATCCAGGCAATGTGCTTGCAAAAATGCTTTTGCTTGTAGGCTCGTCTGTGTCTTGCGTGCGCCAGAACTGGTCAGCGTAATTTGCGTATAGTAGGGACGCAATAGGCTAGAAGCCGGACGAACAATTGCAGAGGGATAAGCAGGATTCATAGATTTGTAAGGGGGTTTTACAGACACAGCGTTACTCCTGAATGCAAATTTTTGGCAAGACAGACTAGACAAACGAGCGAGCCGCTTGCGTGAATGCAGTTTGCAAAGATGAAGGATTAGATAATGATTGGGGCTGATTCAGTTTGGAGACGTGTTCAGGAATTTCTAAGAACCTAGTTCAACTCAGCAAACTCTGAGTTAGCAGAATCAGTTTCTAACATCTGCTGACGCTGAAAGCGATGGTACGCAAACGTACTGCGAATCGCATTGATGAACGCAACGCTGATTAACGTTGCGACTGCCATTCCGAAGAGATTGGTGGGCATCCCCGACATCTGCAACAGAACGCGACTGAGCAGGTAAATCGATAGACCGGCGATCGCTGCGATTCTGGACATCCGTTGGATTCCCCAGGCGATCGCTCCATAGATCAGCGCATCCACAAACAGCAGCGGGTTAAATATTTCATCCAGTTCCAACAGCTCTGAAGGCAGCGTGTTTTGCGTTGCGGCGATCGCAAATGCAGTGGTCACACCCGCCAAAATCAGCGCAGCGATCACGCCCTGACGAGCCACTCGACGAGCCGTTGCGATACTGTCAATTTCGGGAAACCACCTGTTTTCGCGGTTTGTAGCGTTGGCTTGCATAGCCGTTTGGAGTTTCATAATAAGCAACCTCAGAAGGCGGGTGAGTGTGTTGGGCGGTTAACTTAATCAGACCACGAACCTCTTTTGAAAGAACTACCCCTGGGCGCAAACCTGCTCGCATAGAAACACAATCCAGATTGCAGATTTGTGCATGTTGAAAAGCCGGGTCAGAATCTAGGCGAATAAAGCCGCCTGTATAAAGACGCTATGGTGTTTTCAGTTCGTTTTGCACCCTAAAATTCAGTAAGATTCTTCAGCAGTTCTTTCAAAAACTTCAACCTGGACGGGTGGCGCTGGCGATGCGCGGGGGCTGAGACGCACGGCCAGTCGCCCACCATACACAAGCGCTAGGAGGGGCGATCGCCCTTGATGAACAGTTCGCAGGCGGCTGCATGGTTGCCGTAGCTCGCCTGAAACTCGCGCTCAAACAGCGCCTTGGTCTTGGCAAAGCCCGACTCGCTGCCCGCACCAGGAAGATGCTCTGCTACAGCGCGATCGCCAAACAACAGTGCCATATCCTGAGCAAATTCTGGCTGCTCCATATGCTGGTGCAGTACGTTATCAATTGCGTCCGTAGGAACTGCAACCAATCCTGGATTTTGCGATAACAAAAATAGGAGTCCAGCGTATTGGGCGATCGCTTTTACGGAGTGTGAACCGGAGCGCTCCATCCGAGTCAAAAAAGGCTGGAGCGACTGATGGAATGCAGGATTTTTAGCCTGAATGATGGCGAGAATATTCATAGGATTAGACCTCATACATCGGGGGGGTTGATAGGAGGCTTGGTTTAATCAGGCTATTTTTGCTGTCAGAAGCCTGATGGTAATAACACAATTCGACAAGCAAGCATTATGAAAATCAAAGTGGTTTTCAGGTCAACCTTCTGTCTACTCGTTAGGAAGAAATCAGTTAAAAAAGACCGGGTTACGAAAATGGTGAATAGAGATTTCGCCCTTCAGGAACGTTGACAGAAATCAAGTGGGAACTTTTTGAAGGCTGTTAGGTCTTGATTAACTTGCTCCTTCAATACCTCTATAGAACTATGGATGGACGGGTTATGCGATACCCATCCCCGTAGACTCCTTCGCAGAGAAGCACCAACAGATTTGCGTTTTCACGTAGGTCGGCTTGCCAAATTGAAAAATGTGCGCTTTTGCGTATCTCTCTCTTGAGGCAGACCTGGTATGATAGCGACCGAGCTTGAGCAGTCTAAGTGTTCCGGTTCGCAGCATCGATCCTCTGATCGATTAAAAGATTGATCAGAGGATCGATTAGAAGCTACTCAGAAGTTAGTTCTTCATTTGCCTGTTTTGTATTTATGAAGCCCTTATTGTTTAAGGCAGTCATTGTTCTGCCAGCTCTTTGTTGCATCAGCCTGTTTTCGATTGGCTGGATTGCGTTTCCGGCGATCGCCCAGACGCTGGAGGGTCGGGGACAAATTGTGAGTGGCCCAGGACAGGGCAGTGTAGTGCAGATTAGCCTGACGATTAATGGCAACCAGGTCACCTTTCATAGCGGGCCCTCTCAAGGACAGACCGCACAAATCCAAAATGGGGTAGCGAGAACTCCTGATGGCAATGTATGGCAATTTGCCCAAGGACGCAGACAGGTAACGCTCTATTCTGGCAATCGCGTGATTGTCTACGTTCTGCGGTGAAGCCATGCCTTTCGATAAACACTGGAAACTGCGATCGCTCGGACTTGGCGCACTTTGGGGACTGCTCTACACCCTCATTCTGCTGCCCTCCCTTTCAGTGGATACCCTGCTCAAAGAGTTTGAAGTTCAGCGCAAAGAGCAGCTTTCTAAAGTTCCAGAACCTCGTCAGACAGGCTTAGGATCTGATGCTGTCAACAAAATTCTTTTAGTCACCATTGATAATCAGGAAGTTATCGGAAGTCCCAAAAGCTTTAGCCGCTTCAGAAAACTAGAGGATTATACAAATCTAATTAAAAACCTCATCGATCTGGGCGCTCAAGTTGTTTTAATCAATCTGCCCTCAGAGGTACTTGATTCTCCAGAGCCTCTAACCCCAATCGAGTCAGGATTATCCGGAGACTCAATTCGTTCTCTGGTTGAAACCTACAGTCATAGAATTGTGCTATCTTCTCCTCCAGAGTTGAAGCGATCGGGCCCCTTCTTCCGCGTTTATAACCAATTTCTTCCAATCAATAGTCGGACTCTAGAGCCTATCTTCCCGCCGGAGACAATTCAGGGATTTTCAGAATTTTCAACCCCTGTTGCAAAAGATGGGCTTGCAGCCTCTTTGCAAATCAAGACAAGCCAGCAGCAACTCATCCGGCAACCATTGCTCAATCTGCTCAAGGCTTATTCGATTAATCCCGTCCGGTATCCCTATGCAGTTGAAAATAGCTTTAATTCAGGAATTTCGGACACCCATGCTTCTAAGGATGCAAAAGGCGGCCCTGTCAACTCCTTCCAATCAGCCGTTTGTCTTGCAGCCAATAAGTTAAATCCGAGTGATGTCTGTTCAAACAGTCCCTTGCCTTCTTATTCAGATCCCCACGTCAGTTTTTCGATGTGGGAAGCCGACTTTTCCAAAAGCTTGGGACAAGAGTTTTGCGGAACCAAAGTAATTGACCCAGTTCAGCAGGTGACAGGCTGCGATCGCACTTCTCGAAGAGATTTTTCCTCATCTCATATCGAGAAAGTCAAAGACAAAATCGTTATCATCGACTTTCCCAAAAATGACCCCAACTGGTCTGAACTGCCGACTTCAGTTAAGCCTGAACCGCTGAGTCCGGCAGAGATGCAGGCAAACGTACTGGCCAGCATCCTCAGCAACAATATCCAGTATCCCCTGAGTCAGGAGTGGAGTCTGGGATTGACGCTGGCAGGGTCTATGCTGATGGCGTGGTTGCTCAGCCCTGGATTGTCGAAATCGCGCCTCTGGTGGCTGACTCGTGGGCCGCTGATTGTTCTGGGGATTCCGCTCGCCTATGCCGCCTTGCTGCCCACCGCATTTGCTGGGCGCGTGGTTTTGCCAATCATGCTGCCCATTTTGACTTGGGTGCTGACGGGCATTTCGATGACACTGGTGCTGCTGCTCAAAAAATCAAGAGAGCAGGCCGCCAAGCAGCGACAAGAGTTGACCCAGCGAAATGCCACGCTGTCGCGGACGCGCAAGGTTTTGGCGAGGGTCGCAACCGATATTCACGACGGGCCGCTGCAAGAGCTAAAGCTGGTGATGGATCAGGTAGAAGAACTGGAAACCCTGATTGATCCAGAACTGCTAGTCGTGAAAACCAGCATCAAGTCGGAGCCGATTGTGGATAAGTTAGTTCGCATTGGCCAAGATATTCGTAATCAGCTTAATGATTTACAAATTATTGCTAGAAAGCAGCTTGATATTTCACCAGAGTTAGTTTCTGGGCTAGCCCAAGGAATTCAAACCCATCTCAAACAGCTTGAGGAACGTGGCGATCTGAGATTAAAAGTCAAGCAACGCATTAAACCACTTCAGGAACCAGAATTGAATCCAGACTGGATAGACGATCGAGAAGATATCTTTCGGTTCTTTAAGGAAGCCATCAACAATGTGATGCGCCATGCTCAGCAACCCTATGGCCGAGCAAACTGGGTCGAAGTTTGCCTGGAACAGCAGGGCGAACAATGTAAACTGGCGATCGCCAATGATGGGGTGGATGTATCGGGAAACACATCTAAAACCCTCGATCATCTTGCCGATGATCTGCCAAAGGGGACAGGTACAAAAACGATGGAAACGATCGCAATCAGCCTGGATAATGGACATTGGCAGAGAACTTTATCTCCAGAGGGCATATTACGGGTTGAGCTTTTTTGGAGTCTAAAGCAGGGTTTACGCTAACAGCTTCTCGCTATAGAATAAAAGTACCGCGAGAAATTTGGCGTAGCCAAGCAACAGAGATGCCCCCCAGCCAGCCTTTTTTTTTAATTGTTGAAGATCATCAGGAAGTTGCTGAGAGGAACCGCGATTTTCTTCAACAGGTTGATCCGAACTGTCGGTGTGCGATCGCCAATAATCCCTCTCAGGCAATGGAGTTTCTATCGCTAGAATCTCCAGATCTGATAGTTGTAGATTTGCTCTATGGAACCTTTAGCGGCGAACAGTCCGCCGAACCAGGGATTAACTTATTGCGCCACATTTTTGAGAAGCATACAGAGCTGAATGTCCTGGTATACAGCAGTGAATATCGATTATTGACTCCGCTCATTTCTTATATCGATAGCCATAAAGGCGGATTTGCGGTCGCTAATAAGCTCGATCGTCGATCGACCTATATTAAATTTGCCCAGAGTGCGCTGAACGGTGAACTTTGCTTGCCTAGAGAACTGCGTCAAAGTTCCAATCTAAATCATCAAGATTTGGAGGTTCTAAATCTCCTGTGCAACGATTGTTTGTCGGATGACGCTCTGGCTAGTCGGCTGAATGTGTCCCGGCGGGCTGCCCAAAATTACGTCAAGCGCCTCAAGCAGCGCCTTGATGTCGATCTGATCTATACAGAAGAGGCAAATCATCGGGTTGCGATTTGCAAAATGGCCCGTGAAAGGGGCTTTTTGGGATAGCCTGTTGTTCATTTTATGCATTAAAAATTATGCATAAAAATCAGGTGAATTCTAACAGTACCTCAATGCTGCTAGAGTCCACCTGCAAAAAAGTTTTGGGTGTGAATTGGGCAATCCGCTGGGTGCATCCCACTTTTGTAGCCCTCACCCTAAATCCCTCTCCCAAAACGGGAGAGGGACTTCCAATCCGGCTCCCCTTCTCCCTATTTTGGGAGAAGGGGCTGGGGGATGAGGGCAAACTTGCAGAACTGGGATGCGCCCAATCCGCTGCATGGTGCGATCGCCTATGGGCAAGCCGTCCCAGGGACAAGGTCGAACGGGTTAGCTGGGTCATCAACTAACGTCGTGAGAACGCGAGTCGTTAAATCTTTGCGATCGCCCCGCTCATCAAAGCTAATCGTTTTGCCCGGAAAGATGCTGCTGGGAGCTTGCGCGGTCGCCAGTCCCTGACGGATTTCATCAGAAGTAACGCCGGGGCGAAACTTGGGCAGCAGCACCTCGATCGCCTCATAGGAGACTGCCGTTATCCGATTCACGCGGCCCAGCCAGTAGCGATTGGCAGACTCGTCAAAGTCTGGAGCGCATTTGGCAAACCAGTCTGTAGCGACAATTAGCCGATTGCTGAGGGCGAGACGCTCGTCCTTACTGCTGCCGCGATCGCTCCAGTCAGCGGTGTAAACTGGGGCAGAGGCCAGAATCAGCCGCCTGCCGCCGTCTGCTTTGATCACTGCCAGCGCCCGGTTAAAGGATTCGCTGTTGCCCGTGCGCCCGTCCGGCAGCACCACCAGTGCGTCTACGTCCTCGACCTGACGCAGCGCATCGGTTGCATCAAACTGCGGATCGGAAAGGTCAAACGTGCGAACAATCGTCCCCCGCAATTCGCTCTCAAACTGATAGCGCAGGTCGTTGCTGTAGAATTCCTGGGAGTTGGCAAATACGGCAACTCTGGGCTGGTTCTTTTGCTGATGCAGATATTCTGCTAGTGTTCTCGCTTCAATTTGCGTAGAAGAGGTAATGCGGAAAAACACGTCAGCGCCATTGCACCGCGCCCGCAGATTCATCACGGTGCTGAGGGGAGAAATGACCACCTGTTTTGCTGCGGCATACACAGGCAGAGAATCGCAAGTACCCCGACTGGTGTAGTTGCCGATGACTGCTAAGAGCGGCTGTCCGTCGAGCGCGGGAAGGTTAGGCTGAACCAGCGCTTCGGCGATCGCTCTGCTTTGCGCGGGCACGTTCAGATCATTGGCAATGATCACTTCCAAATTAATGGGCGCATTCGTCCGATTGACGGCTTGATCCTGTGCCTGAGCGATGCCAAACAGCATTTGCTTACCGATGTTAATCGGCGTTCCGTTGGGTTCACTTAGGGGCACCACAGCGGCGATCGTATAGGTCGGTTCCCCTGCCTGTCGCCGCAGCCGTACTTCTGCATTGTTTCGGAAAATCCGCACTTCAGGATCTTGTAGGGCTGCGGTTGCGTTTTTATATTGTGGGCTGTCGGAATCGGTGGAAAACTGCTGCCGTTGGGCTTCGGCGCGCTCCCGTAGTTCGTCAAATTCTGCTTTGGCGGTGTTGTAATCGCCCGTGGCAAACGCATTGATGCCCGCTTGCTTTAGCGCTGCATATGGCGCTTCCAGCTTGAGGCTGCCCAGCAAGTTTGCATTGCCGCCAGGGGTGATCAGCCGTTCATTCGGGAGCAGCGTGGGACTGGGATTGCCTTGTCCAGCAGTTCCGATTAATCCCTGAGAATTGCTCATTCCAGGTGGCTCGCACTGCACGAACAGACAGCGGACTGGCCGAAGCGAGACGAGGGCGATCGCCCCCAGCAGCACTGCCGCCGTGCCCGCGCCCAATATCCACTTGCGTCGGTTCGCAGGTATAGGCGACACCGGCGGCTGAATAGGCGGATCTCCTCGGACTGGAGTCGGCGGGACAGGAGGTGGCGGCGGGACAGGTTTAGGCTGCAAGTGATCTAGCAACAGTTGCCAGGTCAGCGGTTCTGCATTTTGCTTAATGCATACAGTTGGCAGCCAGGTCACTTCGGAATAGCGCAGGTTAAAATGCTCCAATCCCTGTCGCGCCGAGCGCATGGCCATCAGCAGGGAGCGCTTTTTTGTGGCGAATTCATGAAAAAAGCGCTGCAAAAACTCCACCGCCACCGGATCGGGCACGGGTTCCTTCATCACAATGCAGCGGGGTACGTCGATCTGGGCAAGCTGTTGCGCCAGCCCCAACCCGTCGCATGAGTTAAAGATTGCCAGTTGCAAGCCCTTGCGAACCAGCTTGCTCAGTGCAAACTTAAAGTTACGAATGCTAATTTCATCGGTTTGGTTCAGCAGCAGCCAGCCCACGTTGCCGTCATTATCGCTGCGGCTATGGCCGACATACACCATAATATGAAAGCCTTGCGGATCTTCGAGCGCAGCCTGGAGAGTTGCTGGAGACGGCTGAAGCAGCGAGATAACTTCCACCGTGTCAGGATGATCGTGTTCAAGCTGCTGGATTGCGGCCAGGTCTTGATCGGTGCTGATGTCGTCGCTTTCTCCCACAATGACCAGGATTCTGATTTTGGCAGCCTGGGGATAGCTGGGGCGTGACCCCAGGGCCGTGGTGGGGTTCAGCACCCGAATGGCAGCATCGCTGTAGTAGTAGTGCTGCCTCAACAGCTTCCAGTCTTGCCAGGGCAGTCGTTTGAGCGTGTCATCATTGCCAAGGTCAATGATTAGCAGCGGGCGATCGACGTTCCCATTACTGCTCCCATTTCCGTTCCCGTTCCCGTTCCCGTTTGCATAGCCATTTCCGTTGCCATAGCCATTTCGCCGCAACAGCGGAATCAGTGCCTCTCGCAGCTCGCGCCAATGCTTATTGCCGTCGTTCAGCCATTCGTTAAACTCTTCTTGCAGCCTTTCCGAAAGCCGAATCACGTCCTGCGCCGTGTGGTGAGTAATTTTGACACCGCTGATGCGAAAGTGCGATCGCACGCCCTCCTGCACCGCATAGGCCGCTTTCCACTCAGACAGCGCTGCCAGCAAGCTATCGGGCATCGGTGGCAGCACAGCCTCCAGTTCACCCAGATCGCGGCTATCTAGCCGAACTCGGTATCCAGCAGCGGGATTGTCCTCATCACGGGGGCGGAGTGTCAGCTTAATCGTTTCCATAGGGGCTTAGTTCATCACTTGATTGAAGATATTGCAAGCCTGGACAAACCTATGCAG
This sequence comes from Thermoleptolyngbya sp. C42_A2020_037, assembly GCF_015272455.1. Classification (NCBI taxonomy): domain Bacteria; kingdom Bacillati; phylum Cyanobacteriota; class Cyanophyceae; order Oculatellales; family Oculatellaceae; genus Thermoleptolyngbya; species Thermoleptolyngbya sp. C42_A2020_037. Next base: position 58,866 of record NZ_JACYLP010000020.1, on the reverse strand, counting down.
TTTTTTTGGAGGATAGGACTTTATCCTTGCACCGAGGCTCTTGAGTCAGAATATGCCAGATTGCTGCCATTCTCTGGTATGCCGCTTTTCTGATAGTCAGTTTTGTTCTGATCATCAGTTGCCGCACTAGATGCAAAACTCCTCTGTCTTGCTGTCGTCGCCGAGTGCAATCCGCACGCTAAATCGATCGCCCGGATGGCAGTCGCACAACTCCACCTCTGTCCAGCCGCTGCCGCTTTTGGGGCGAGAATCCAGAATTGCTGCGCCTATCTCGTCCAGTACGGTGATTTGCAGATTGCGCGGCAGTTGGTCAGACGAAGCATCGGGATAGAGCCGTAGCCGCACGTTGAGCGTGTTGTCTTCAGTGGTAATGGAAATCACCTGAACCACCAGCACGACCTGCTTTTCGAGCGCCTTAAACTCGATTGCCTTGGCACGACTGACGGAATTAATCTGGGCGTCTATATCTGGAGGGACTGAAAAGCTGCCGCCCGTGGCGTTGCGAGATCCCGAACGCATGGTTCGATGGCTAGCGACGAAGGCTTCGGGCGATCGCCATTCGGGATGCCGAAACTGCCCCATCAGCCACTCGCGCAGGTTCACGATCGCCAGTTCAGGATGCAGCACATCCAGCAGCGAGTCGAGCGGCAGCAGTTCGCTCAACGGTACGGTCATCGGCTCAAGGGGGGCATCGTCTTCTGCAAACGGAACACCCCGCACAAACCCCAGCAGATCAACTGCGTCCAACTGTTCATGAAACTGAACCGCAACGTAGCCCAGTCGGTCTTGTGCAGCTTCCAGGGGGAGGGTCATTGCGGTTTCTCCGGGCAAGACCGGGCGACATTCCAGCCTACCAACACCCGGCAGCACCAGATCGGCTACATCCAGCACCGCCCTCAGTCCTGGTTGCCAGCAGTCTCCTTCGGCAAGGCTGGTGTTCAGTTCCAACCAGTTCAGATAGGTCTGCACTGCGTAGACCGCCAGCGTGTTCAAATAGACCCGTTTGCCTTTCCCCGGCGTGGCCTGCTCGGCTGCAAACTGGGCGGCAGATTCAAACGCATCTTGACTGAGGGGAATGGGTAGGCCGATGAATTCTACAGTGTTCATTGTTGCGTTCCAGAAAATGAGGGTGCAGTTGAGCAGATAACATTCAGAGGAGATTCATGTTGCAATTCGCTGAAACATTCCGATTCAGTGCGGACGGGAAATCAGAGACGATGCTTTTTGAGTTTGGGCAGGCAATCACTCTGCCAGTGTTTGGCCACGGTAGATTCTTTGATCTTGAGGTCGCGGGCGATCGCCCTCATCGACTCTGGCGGCTGAGACAGCAGCAGCCGTTTGGCCACATCAAGACAGTTGCAGAATTCTTGCGCGGGCGGGTGACAATCGCCCAAACACTGCGCCTCATCAGACTGAAGAAATTCGACCACTTGAGGATCAAACCGCAGCGCGACAATTTGCAGCAGGGGTAAGCACTTTTCGCGCCAGTGAGTGTAGAGCGTTTGCTCCGGAATGCCAAAATCCTGGGCGATCGCCCGTCTCGTTTCGGGCGGTTCGCTCAGGTGCAGCCGCTGAATCAGCGCTTGACAGTGACACTCTAAAAACCGATTGGGATGGCAGCCCTGCAATATTGCATCGGGGTCTGCTGCCAGATAGCGATGAATCTCTAGCCCGATGCGCTGCTGTTGCGCCTGCTGAAGGACCTGAATCCACGATTCCAGTAGCGTCATGTCTTGGCGTGGGTCGGGCGTGAGGTCACCCAAGGGCGTTTGATTGCCGTCTTCCCCGATTGACTGATCCAGCAGCACCACGCCGCCAAATTCTCGCTTGATCTCGCGTTCTTCGCGTTCCGGTCGGTGCAATTCCTTGATTTTTGTATCAGGGTTTCGCAAGTCCCGGATGCGCCCGTCCAGATAGCCGTTCACCCAGTTCATCAAATCCGCAGAAACCGAGGCACTGCGGGGGCTAAACTCGTCAATTGCCCGACAGACCCGCTCCAGCGTCAGGCTGAGGGCGTGGCCATAGTCGGGATGGCGAGAGCGGCGCAGCTTGGGCGATCGCTGAATGCACAACAGCAGCCGAGACAAGGCCTTGCGACGCAGCAGGGGCGCAGCATCGGGACTGCGAATCTCGTCTAAAAGAGCTTGAATTTGAGTGTCATCACACATGGTTTGGCAACAGGCGTAGGGAAAACACAGAAGACAGATTGAAACCGTTTATGGCACAAACAACACCAAACCGTTTGCTGAAACTCTATCAGCCTGACCCGGAGGCGTTATGAAAAATTGCAGACCTCAGCGGCGATTTTGCTTTGCGGCTGAGCGCCGATCGGACGCTGTATCTGGAGCATAGAGAGTTGGGTGTTCAGTTTGTGACAAAAAGTTCAGCCAAAAGTTCAATTTTCTCAGCCATTGCTGAGATGTATTGCCAGCCCCACCGCACCTATGCAGGCTTCGATCCGCCAGCCAAGCTGTACAAGCTGTGTAGCCTTTTAGCAGCTTGTTGAGAGAGTTTTTCTCTAAGCCTTAAGAAATTTCAACACGACCGCAAATTTGGGCATGAGCTAGAGGGCGATCGCCTGGGTACTCTAGACTATGGTTCCTGGGAAACAGTGGTCTTTTGAGTTTGCGATCGCCCCTCGTCGCCACCCCAGCCTCTCTGGCTATTGCTGGCCTCCCATGCCTGAGCAGGGCAACCTTGGCCGGGTGATATTATCGAGCGATCGCAGTTCAAAATTCCAACTCATGCCCCGTTCCGTCCGCTTCAAGCTGTCCCCCCAGCATCACGCCTATGATGAGGGTTGATGGGGATTCTCTGGTGATGAGGGGTATTGGATAATCAGGGACTCCTTTCTCTCAATTCAGGCTAGAACGCTGTGTCTAAAACCCGCCCGCATGTGCCTCGAAGGACATCCCACCGAGAGCACGTCCTACACCAGATCACCAATCGCATCCGCCAGTCTTTGGAACTGCCGGAAATTCTCTCCACCGCAGCCCGCGAAATTCGGCAGTTTCTCAGCGTCGATCGTGTGAAGATTTATCGCTTTGCCTCGGATGGCAGCGGCGAGGTGATTGCCGAAGCAATTCACAACAAACAGCTTCCATCACTGCTGCATCTCCACTTTCCAGCGAGCGATATTCCCCAGTCTTCGCGGGAGTTATTTATACGGGCCCGCCAGCGAGTGATCACCGACGTATCGGCCCAGCACCAGATGACCCATCGGCTAGATCACCCCGACACAGGCGAAAGCCTGATCAATCATGACATTCGCCATGCGCCCGCCGACCCCTGCCATGTGCAATACCTGACCACAATGGGGGTGCAGGCCTCACTGGTCGTGCCAGTGCTGCACCAGCGCCAACTGTGGGGGCTATTGGTCGCACACCACAGCAAGCCACGCCATTTTTCTGAACGGGAGCTTCAGGTGGTGCAGTTGTCGGTCGATCAGCTTTCGATTGCAATCGCCCAGGCAAACCTGCTGGCCCAAACCCGCGAGCAGGTGCTTTACGAAGCAACCCTCAACCAGGTCAGTCAACTCCTCCACAGCCCCCTAGGCCAGTCTGACATTCGGCAGCAGGTCCTCGAAGCCATCGTGGAAGCTCTGAAGGGGGTGGGCGGACGGCTCTACATCGCAGCCGAACCGGGCGGAGAGCCGGCCCAACTTTATGTCATAGGCGAGCAGCCCAACAGCCCTGATTTGGAGCAAGACCTGGTGTGGCAAGCGCTTCTGGGTCGGCCCACTGATGGACTTTCCGCACTCACCAGCACCCACACCCCCAGTCCAGAGGCGATCGCCCGGCTTGCTACTAGCCTCGAAGACTCCCTCGATTCCGAAAGGTCAGAAACCTGCCACTTTTACACCTTCGAGAGCCTGCAAGCCGATCCGCGCTGGCAGCCTATCGCCGCGCTGCTAGAGCCGACTTCTATTCGGGCGATCGCCCTCATCCCGCTCCAATTCCACCACCAGTTTGTTGGCTATCTAGGCATCTTTCGCAGCGGCTACGATCAGGAAATTCTGTGGGCAGGCCAGCACCAGAAAGATACTCGAAATATAATGCCCCGCGCCTCCTTCGCGGCCTGGCGCGAGATCAAGCTCAACCAAGCCCCAGAGTGGACGACCCACGATATCCGGCTGGCCAACTCGGTGGCAATTCACCTCTATCTGGCAGTGACCCAGCGGCGGGTGGAGGCCATGATGCGCTACCAAGCGTCGCACGATGCCCTCACTAGCCTGCCCAATCGGCTGCTGTTTAACGACCAGCTTTCGCTGGCCCTGGCCAGCGCCCAGCAGGACGACGAAATGCTAGGGGTGGCATTTCTTGATCTGGATCGATTCAAGCTGATCAACGATTCGCTCGGCCACGCGATCGGCGATGAGCTGCTGCAAGAGGTGGCCCGGCGGCTGCGGGCCTGCCTGCGGCCCTGCGATGCGATCGCCCGCTGGGGCGGCGACGAGTTTACCTTGGTGCTGCCACACCTCCACTCTGCCGAAGACATTACTCACATCGCCCAGCGCATTCTTGACCGACTCACCAGTTCGTTTTATCTGGGTGACCAGGAGCTATACATCACCGCCAGTCTGGGCATTGCCCTGTTTCCCTACGATGGGACAGATGTCGAAACCTTGCTGAAAAATGCCGATCTGGCCATGTACCAGGCCAAGCAGCATGGCAAAAACAACTACCAGATTTATCACGAAGGCATGGCGGTGCAAACGTTGAACCACCTGGCGCTAGAGAGCGACCTGCGAAAGGCGCTGTCTCGTGAGGAACTGCTGCTGCACTATCAGCCGCAGATTGACCTGATGACGGGGGCAATCGTCGGCGTAGAAGCGCTGCTGCGCTGGCAGCACCCGCTGCTGGGCTTTGTCTCGCCGGCCCAGTTCATTCCCCTGGCCGAAGAGTCGGGCATCATCTGCTCAATTGGGGAATGGGTGCTGCGAACCGCTTGTCAGCAGCAGCGGGCCTGGCAGGATGCCGGATTGCCGCCGATGCGGATGGCGGTAAACCTGTCGGCGCAGCAGTTTCAGCAGAGCAGTTTGGCCACCTCTATCCTGCAAACGCTGGAAGAAACGGGCATGGAACCCCAGTATTTGGAGCTAGAAATTACCGAAAGCGCTGCCATGCGCGATGTGCAGTTTACCACTAGCACGCTGAGCCGACTGGTGGATCTGGGCGTGCAGATTGCAATGGACGACTTTGGCACAGGCTATTCCTCCCTCAGCGTGATCAAGCACTTTCCGCTGCACACGCTGAAGATCGACCAGTCCTTTGTTCGCGATGCCCCCCATAATTCCAGCGACGTGGCGATCGCCAACACCGTCGTCGCCCTCGGTCGCGGGCTGGGTCTCAAGGTTCTCGCCGAAGGGGTAGAAACCGCTGAACAAGTTGAGTTTCTTCGCTCCATCCAGTGCGACTTTGCCCAAGGCTATTACTTTAGCCGTCCCCTGCCGCCAGAGGCGATCGCACCGCTGCTTGCGGCGGATCAGGTGACCGGGTAACCGGATGATCCTGTGAAAAGATACGGTAAGACCAGTTGGCCAATGCGGATGAAAGGACTTGAACCTTCACACCTTGCGGTACTAGAACCTAAATCTAGCGCGTCTACCAATTCCGCCACATCCGCACGTTGCCCAGCCCTTTGCCCAACATAAGAGTCGGATCGCTCCGGTCAGGCTTGAACTTGGCTCAACTATCATAGCAAATGCGGGTAGGACTGGTGCATCCGGACTGACGCGCGCAGGTCTGCTGGGATTTATTTGAGAAAGACTTTCGATAGTATTGACATAAAATCTCAATAAGGCTACATTGTCTTTAGTGTTCTCCTCTCAAAGGATCGGCAGGTGGGGTTGGTCAACAGACCAGTCCCCCTTTTTTTGCGTTTCTATCGACTGGGCGACTTGTCCAGAAGCGGTAGCCTGTCCGATACACTAATAGATTGAGATAGATTGAGAACCGAATGAAGTGCGATCGCCCCTATGCAGACCGATACCGCCGCCCAGACCAGATCCCCAATTCCACCAGATGGAACAATGTTTGATGCGATTGTGATTGGCTCTGGCATCGGCGGATTGGTGACGGCGACCCAGCTTGCGGCAAAAGGAGCATCCGTGCTAGTGCTAGAGCGCTACCTGATTCCGGGAGGCAGCGCGGGCTACTTTGAGCGGGAGGGCTATCGGTTTGATGTGGGCGCGTCGATGATCTTCGGCTTTGGCAGCCAGGGTACGACGAACTTGCTGACGCGGGCACTGGCTGCCGTGGACATGGAAATCGAGACAATTCCTGATCCGGTGCAGATTCACTACCACTTACCCGGCGGTCTGGATCTCAAGGTTCATCGCGAATATGAGAATTTTTTGCAAGAACTGATCGCCAAATTTCCCCATGAAGCGAAGGGTATCCGCCGGTTTTATGACGAGTGCTGGGCGGTGTTTAACTGCCTCAACGCGATGGAACTGCTGTCTCTGGAGGAGCCACGCTATCTAACCCGCGTGTTTTTTCAGCATCCCTTTGCCTGTTTGGGATTGGTGAAATATTTGCCCCAAAACGTGGGCGACATTGCCCGTCGCTATATCTCTGACCCAGACCTCCTGCGCTTCATCGACATGGAATGCTACTGCTGGTCGGTGGTGCCCGCAGACCTGACCCCCATGATCAATGCAGGCATGGTGTTTAGCGATCGCCACTATGGCGGGATCAACTATCCCAAAGGTGGCGTAGGGCAGATTGCCCAAAAACTGGCAGAAGGTCTGGAAAAGGCAGGCGGCAAAATCCTTTACAAGTCCCGCGTTACGGAGATCCTGATGGAAAACGGTCGCGCGGTTGGCGTGCGGCTGGCATCGGGCAAAACCTACCGCGCCCGCCGCGTCATTTCCAACGCCACTCGCTGGGACACGTTTGAAAAACTGCTGCCCGCCGCCACCCTGCCCAAATCAGAGCAAAAATGGCAGCAGCGCTATCGCAAGTCGCCCAGCTTCTTTAGCCTGCATCTGGGGGTGAGGGCCGACGTGCTGCCCGCTGGGACGGAGTGCCACCACATTCTGCTAGAAGACTGGAGCCGCATCGAAGCCGCCAGGGGCACAATTTTTGTCTCGATTCCCACACTGCTCGACCCCAACCTCGCGCCCGACGGCTACCACATCATCCACACCTTCACGCCCGACTGGGTAGACCACTGGCAAAACCTCTCGCCCAGCGAGTACGAAGCCCAGAAGGAAGATGTGGCCGCAGCATTGTGCGATCGCCTCGAAGCCATCTTTCCCGGCCTTGCCGCCGGGCTGGATTTTCAGGAAGCGGGCACGCCCCGCACCCATCGCCGCTTTCTCGGCCGCGTAGACGGTTCCTACGGCCCTATTCCCCGGCGCAAGCTGCTGGGCCTGCTGGGAATGCCCTTCAACCGCACCGCTATCCCTGGCCTCTACTGTGTCGGCGACAGCACCTTTCCTGGACAGGGGTTAAACGCAGTCGCCTTTTCGGGCTTTGCCTGCGCCCATCGCGTTGCTGCGGATTTGGGTCTGCGCGGCTAAGCAGGCGGTTCCCACAAAACTATCGCTAACCCTGCTAGTTCACAACGGGCAGATGAATGCTGACGACTGTCTTTGCGGAAGCTTTTCTTGGGCGATCGCCCTCTGTCCAAGTTCAAATCAGGCTCCGATGTCGCAGCGCGGGGATGCCGCGAAAGATGAGTGCTGGGTCACGATGAATGCGGGCAGCGAGGGCTGGGTTTTGTTGAGAAAGCGCCTGGTGGAGTAGGGCGGAGTCGCCGCCTGTCAGGGCGATCGCCCCTTCTGGTTCCTGCAACAGCCAATCGTGAGCAAAGTCTTGAATGCTGGCCAGCAGCGTGTAGAGAATGCCGGAGCGGATGGCGGCGGGTGTGTCGGTAGCCCAGCGCGGCGGCAGGTTTAGGTCTGGCTGGAGCGTGACGAGCGGCAGAACGGCCGTGTCCTGGGCGAGAGCCTGCTGCTGGAGCCGCAGACCGGGAAGAATCGCGCCGCCTACCAGATTGTTGTGTCGATCGGCGGCAGTGAAGGTAAGGGCGGTTCCGGCATCGATCACCAGTACGGGTGCGCCTAGGGAACAGATTGCGCCCCAGAGGGTCAGGGCGCGATCGATGCCGAAGGTGGGGTACATCTTGGCTAGGGGCACGTCCGCCAGGGTAAGGATCTGCTGGGCGGGATACTGCTGCCAGAGGTCTGTCTGCGCGGGCACAACGGAGGCGATCGCCAATGGAACCGGCGCTTGCGGACTCCCCTCACCGATGAGCGGCAAATTTGCGGATGCTGGATCGACGGCAAATTGGGCGATCGCCGCCGCTGTCCAATAGTCTGAGTCCCAGGCTTGCAGCAGCCTGCTATCCGAGAAAGCGGCCCAATGAAGCCGCGAGTTGCCAATTGCAAGAGCCAACCAAAGAGACATGAGGGGTTGGAGGTTAGGAGTTAGGGCTGAGCGGCGGCAGCCTAGTCAGCGCTTGTTTTGATTCTGGATTTTAGATTGTAGATTTTGGAGCGATCGCCGCAACAAAAAAGGTGCGACCGAAGCCACACCTCTGCGAAGGAGATATCAAGGATGAAACGTGAAAGACCGTAGCAGACCAACTACCCAGGTTGCGTTTCGCAAACCCCGGCAGCGTCAACCTACATCAGACCCAACTGGGACAGGATGCCCTGACCCGTCAACAGTTCCGTAGCCAGACCAATCACAAAGCCCAGCATTGCCAGACGACCGTTCCAGGTTTCCGCAAACTGAGTAAAGCCAAACTTGGATTCTTGGGTTTGCATAGCTCAAAGACCTCTCTAGGTTGTCTTTAGGTTGTACTTGTACGTTAACATAACTTAAGAAAAAGCGGCAATAAAACTACACATTTGAGTATCTATGCTGGGCTAGAACTCTATCTATAGGAAGGGGGAGGTGGAAAGAGGGAAGAACGAAGAGAAAAGAAGGAAGAGAGAGAGCGGCTTTTCGTTCTTCGTTTTTCGTTCTTCGTTTTTCGTTCTTCCCTCTTCTCTCTTCATTTTTCGTTCTTCGTTCTTGCTTTTGGATTTTCTCTATGCGCGCCGGTTCGTCTGATCCTGATAGTAGTAGCCTGCCATTGTGCGATCGCCTCTTTGAGCGCATCACCACCCATCCGCAGCGGCGGATCTCATTTGCCGAATTCATGGCGATCGCCCTCTACGACCCGGACTATGGCTATTACGCCACACCCAGCCCACGGATCGGCGCAGCGGGAGATTTCTATACCTCGCCCCATCTGGATGCGGCGTTTGGAGAATTGCTGGCAGAACAGTTTGCCGAACTGTGGCATCTGCTGGGCGCTCCACATCCCTTTACGCTGGTGGAAATGGGCGCAGGCCAAGGGATCTTGGCGGCGGATGTGCTGCGCTATCTCTATCGAGAGCATTACGCCTGCTTTGAAGCCGTGGATTATGTGATTGTGGAAATTTCGGCGGCGATGCGGGCAGAGCAGCAGCGTCGGCTCCAGCCTCTGGCGGACTCTGGCCAGGTGCGCTGGTGCAGTTGGGAAGAGATGCCGCTCGATTCCGTGACGGGCTGCTTTTTCTCAAACGAACTGGTGGATGCGTTTCCAGTGCATCAGGTGGCGATCGCCCAGGGGCAACTCAAAGAAATCTACGTCACCCTTGCGCCAGAGCCAGTTGCAGGCGCAACGCCTCGCTTTATCGAGACGCTGGGCAACCTCTCTACGCCAAGACTGGCGGAGTATTTTGAGCTAGTGGGGGTGGATCTGCTGTCGGAGCGCTATCCCGACGGCTATCGCACCGAGGTCAACCTGGCGGCGCTGGACTGGATGCAAACCGTAGCAGAGCGGCTGCATCGCGGCTATGTCATTACCATCGACTACGGCTATCCGGCGCAGCGCTACTATAGCCCCACCCGCACCACAGGCACGCTCCAGTGCTATTACCAACACGCACACCATTCCGATCCCTACCTGCACATTGGGCGACAAGACCTGACGGCGCACGTCGATTTCACAGCACTGGAGCGACAGGGCGATCGCTGCGGGCTAGACACGCTGGGATTTGTCCCGCAGGGCTTGTTTCTGATGGCTCTGGGGCTGGGCGATCGCCTGGCGGCCCTGTCCCAGCCTGAACCGGGAACCGAGGTGAACCTGGCAGAAATACTGCAACAGCGCGATCGCCTGCAATCGCTGATCGACCCTATGCGGCTGGGCAACTTTGGCGTGTTGGTACAGGGCAGGGGGGTGAAAGCGGCTGCGCTACCCAGAGGCTTGCAAACACCGACCCGGTTGGGAGTTGTTTAGAAGCCGTCTAAAATCAGGAATAATTGAAATCTCTACAAAGGCTGGCTAGAACTGTCGGCATCGCGGAAATATCGGCATGATTTGCCGCTTCACTTCATCATCCTATAAATTTCTTGCCGGGCTATCTATCGAAATATTCCTGGGTTCTTTACAAAGAGTAATGCTGCTTGCTCTGTGGAATTGAGGTTGGGTTTTCCCAACTCTGTCAGCTAGGCTAGTCGAGACACACCATGACAGAAGGCGTTCCTTTCAGAAATCAGCTTTCTTCCGAAAACGCCGCCTCTAGAAACCCGGCCGATCCATTGCTTGCTGCTTGTCCGCCACCTGCTAGCGATTCCTTTTTGCCGCCACCGATTACTGCTGTGGCACAAACCTTAGCGATCGAGGCCGTGCGCCTCATGCACGAGGCTGAATCGGGCTATATTGCCGTTTTGCAGCAAGGGCAACTGCTAGGTCTGTTCACAGCTCAGGATTTGGTTCGGGCGATCGCCCAGGGCATCGACCTGAACGCGACGCAGATTGGCGACCTGGTGCAGCGATCGCCAGTGGTCATAACAGAGGCCGAATGGAACGCGCTGGTTTCCACATCACTGCCGCCTCGTGCTGACCATGTAGCCGTAACGGACTCAGACGGAAAACTCCTGGGCGTGGCAAACCTAAATTTGCCTACGGGAACTGCCCAGGAGCCACAGAGCCACTATCGCCAGCTCGTAGACCATTCGCCCAACCCCATTTTTTGGGTCAACCGGGCAGGGCTGATTCTCAACTGGAACCCTGCCTGTGAGCGGGTGTTTCAGTATGGGCAGACGATGCTGGGGCGATCGCTGCAAGACCTGATGTCCAGCCCAGCGCTGTGGAACACGGTGCAGACGATGATAGAGCAAGTCTTTGAAGGCCAGTCGTTTGCCAATGTAGAGCTAACTTTCCAGTGTCAGGATGGCACCGAATGCCTGACGCTGTCCCGTCTCTATCCGCTGATGGACGATCAGGGGCAGATCGAAGCCTGCATCTTCGCTAACACCGACATCACCGAATATAAACGGCTGGCGATCGCCCTCCGGCAGCGCGAAAAGGATCTGTCCGATGCTCAGCGGCTTGCCCGTCTGGGCAGTTGGGAATACAACGTGCAGACGCAAACGGTGAGATGGTCGGAGCAAACCTATCGCATTTTTGGGCTTGACCCGGCGCAATCGCTGACATACAAAGACTTGCAGCGGCAGATTCATCCGTCGGATGTGCAGTTGTTTAAGCAGTTCGTTAGGCGGGCGATCGCCACGGGCGCTGCCTATGATCACGAAATGCGGATCGTCTTGCCAGATGGCTCAATTCGCTACCTCCACAACCGGGGGCAGGCCATCATGGAGGAGGGGCGGACGGTGCGCCTGTTTGGCACCACGCAGGACATTACTGAGCGCAAGCAGGCAGAACAGCGCCTCCAGCAGCAAACCCAGCGCGAACGGCTGATTGCCCAAATTGCCCAGCGCATTCGCCAATCGCTGGATTCATCTGAGGTGCTTTTTACCACAGTCGAGGAGGTGCGTCAGTTTTTGCAGGCCGACCGCGTGCTGATTTACCAGTTTCGTCCCGACTGGAGTGGGCGCGTGGTGGTGGAGTCGGTCGTTCGAGTAGACTGGTCCCTGTGCGATCGCGTCATCGACGATCCCTGCTTTCGAGAAAACTGGCTAGAGCGCTATCAGCAAGGGCGCGTGCGAGCGATTAACGATGTCTACACCGATGACATCACGCCCTGCCACCGCGACTTTTTGCTGCAATTCCAGGTCACTGCAAACTTGGTGGTGCCGATTCTGGTGCAAAAACAGCTTTGGGGGCTGCTGCTAGTGCATCAGTGCTGCGGTTCGCGCCAGTGGCAAGTTTGGGAGTGTGAGTTGCTGCTGCAACTGGCCACTCAAGTCGGCATTGCGATTCAACAATCGGAACTCTACTATCAGGTGCAGCAACTCAACCAAAGCCTATCGGCTCAGGTGCAGATGCAGACTTCGCAGCTTAAACAAGCGCTCGACTTCGAGAAACTGCTCAAGCGCATTACCGACAAAGTGCGCGACAGCCTCGATGAAAATGTGATTTTGCAAAAGGTGGTGCAAGAGCTAGGAACAGAACTAGAAGTCAGCATTTGTGATACAGGACTCTACGACCTGGAGCAAAATCTCTCCACCATCCAGTACGAGTATGTGGCACCGGGTATCTCTTCTCGGCATTCCAGCATTGTGTCGATTGGAGACTATCCAGACCTGTATAAACAACTCTTCCAAAACCAAATCGTCCACTTTTGCTGGCGCATTGCTCCTCAGACATCCGCAGGCAATTTGCCGGAGAACCTCAACACGAAACCGATTTTGCGAAACATCAATCAGCCTTTTACGGTGTTGGCGTGTCTGCTTCGAGATAATCAGAGTTTATTGGGAGATTTGTGGCTTTATCGGGCAGGGAGCGAGCCATTTAAGGATAGCGAGATTCGTCTGGTGGAACAGGTTGCGAATCAATGTGCGATCGCCATTCGACAAGCCAGACTCTACCAGGCAGCCCGCAGCCAGGTGGAGAAGTTGGAACAGTTGAATGAACTGAAAGATAACTTTTTGAGCAGCGTTTCACACGAGCTACGGACTCCGATGGCGAATGTCAAGATGTCGTCCCAGATGCTAGAACTGAGCCTGCGTCAGATTGGTATTTTCGACAATCCAGATCTGAGTCATATTCACCGCTATTTCCAAATTTTGAAAGATGAATGTCAGCGAGAGCTAAAACTGATTAACGATTTGCTGGATTTATCTCGACTCGATGCTGAAACAGAGCCGCTGCTGCTCACAAGTATTGATCTGTGTGACTGGGTGGCACATATTGCAGAACCATTCCTGGAACGCACTCGCGATCAAAATCAGCATTTGAGTTTGCAAGTCTCAGCAGAGCTTCCGCCAATTCGGACAGATGCCTCCTATCTCAGTCGAGTTCTGGTTGAACTGCTCAATAATGCCTGCAAGTACACCCCTGCTCAAGAGACAGTTCAGGTCATGATTAGCGAATATACCGTTGAATACTTGAGGATCGTCATCACGAATACGGGTGTAGAGATTCCCGCCTCAGAGCAGGAGCGCGTATTTGAACGCTTTTATCGCGTTCCTAGCAATGATCCCTGGAAGCATGAAGGAACAGGATTAGGATTAGCCCTGGTCAAGAAGCTGATCGAGCGGTTGGGTGGGGCGATCGCCCTGGAAAGTCGCGACAACTTTGTGCGTTTTATCCTGACGCTACCCGTTACGCTGCACGACTCGCAAACCCTGTTCACCGACTAGCCCCGTGACCGTTCCGCCCTGCGCTAGCACTGCCTTAAGCAATTGCAGCGCCCCTCTAGAAATGCGCTCGCCTGGAATTAGCAGCGGAATGCCGGGCGGATAGGGACACACGGTTTCCGCAGCGAGGCGATCGCCTGCTTGCTCTAGCGGCACGACTTCACTGCGTGCCAGAAACGCGGCACGGGGCGACAGCACGGGTTCAGCCTCGATCGCGCTATGGGCAATGCCCTCCCCGCACGGGCTACACGCTTCCAGACCGTCGGCAGGCTGAACCGACTGGGCCAAGATCTGAAAGCCTGTCACTAGTTGCTCGATATCTGCCAGCGTGTTGCCTAGGCTGAGGATGAAGCTGAGATGCGTTAGACCCGGCAGTTCTGCGGTTACGCCCAATTTTGTATGCAGGATTTCGTCTGCGGCAAAGCCCGATAGTCCTAGCCCGCTTACGTCTACGGTTAACCGAGTGGGGTCGAGGGCGATAAATCCGGGGGTGCAGGCCTGATCGGCTGTGAGCAGGCGCAGGTTTGGAATTTGGGCAAGCTGGGTGCGGGCGATCGCCGCCAGATCGAGGGTGCGCTGCATCAGTTCTAACCCGTGCTGCGCCAGTTGCCAGCGGGCGGCATCCAGCGAGGCCAATAGCAAATAGCTGGGACTGGTGGACTGCACCAATCGCAGGGCGCGGCTGAGGCGGTCAGGCTCGACGCGATCGCCCTGGCAGTGCAGCATCGAGGCCTGGGTCATTGCGCCCAGCACTTTGTGGGTGGATTGCACCACAATATCTGCCCCTGCTGCCAGCGACGGGGTGGGGAAGTCGGGATGAAAGGCAAAATGTGCGCCGTGGGCTTCGTCTACAATCAGCGGAATGCCGCGCTGATGGGCGAGTTGGGCGATCGCCCCGATGTCTCCACAGGCTCCGTAATAGGTCGGGTAGACCAGCATCACTGCCTTCGCGTTTGGGTGTTGCGCCAGGGTGGCGGCGATCGCGCCGGGAGAAACGCCGTGGGCAATGCCCCAGTCGGGGTCATAGTCCGGCTGCACAAAGACAGGTATCGCGCCAGAGAGAACCAGGGCGGCGATCGCCGCTTGGTGGCAGTTCCTTGGCAAAATTAGCGCGTCGCCGGGGCCGCAGGTGGCCAGCACCGCCGCCTCGATGCCACAGGTCGAGCCGTTCGCCAGAAACCAAGTCTGGGCTGCCCCAAACAGGTCGGCGGCCAACTCCTGCGCCTGCAAAATTGCCCCCTCTGGGGCAAACAGGTTGTCCAACTCCGGCAGTTCGGGCAGGTCGGCCAGGAAGGGGCGATCGCCCAGCAGTTCCCGCATTGGCGCTGGAATGCCCCGACCGCGCTTGTGCCCTGGCGTATAAAACGGCGCGTGGGGCCGCTGGGCACAGTCTCGCAGCGTCATCAGCAGCGGTAGTGCCTGCTGATCCATACCCGGATTCCCACGCTGACCCATACACTACTGCACCGTCGTCTGCGGCTCCAAAATTACCGCCTCGTAGCGTACCACGCCAGGTTTTTCGCTGCCGATACAGCGGGCGGCCTGACGCGACAAATCGAGCGATCGCTGACCGACATAGGGTCCCCGGTCGTTGATGCGGACGATAACCGAGGCTCCGCTGCGGACGTTGGTGACGCGCAGGTAGGTATTGAATGGCAATTTGGGGTGGGCAGCGGTCAGGGCATATTGGTTAAACCGCTCACCGTTGGCCGTCAGGCGGTTGTGAAATCCGGGCCCATACCAGGAGGTGATGCCACCCAAGTTGCGGCTCGTTTGAGTCAGGCTGTAGAGGTCTGCCTGTGCCTCCATCAGCGACAGAGGCGCTTCGCCCAGGGCCACCCGCAGGTTATTCAGCCAGTCGATGGCGACCAGATCGGCCGTGCGGTTTAGGCGATTGGCCAGCGCCCGATCAACGCGGAACAGCAGGCGATCGCCCCCGCCAGCGGTTGACCTTTCGTTTGACCTAGTGTCGGATTTTGCATTGGATTTTGCATCACCCAGCGCCACACTGGGTTCCCCCTCCACCAGCACCAGTCGCAACTGGTCTACCGAAAACCCAGGACTGCCCAGCGCAGCGGTCAGCCGTTGGGCAATGGGGGCAGCCTCTTCGCTGCTGGGTAGCTCCATCACCACTTTGCTGTTCACCCAGATCTGGTAAACCGTTGCAGCGTCGGGGCGGGCCGGTGCGGGTGGAGTTTGCTGAGTTGCCCCGCGCTTTACGCCTTCTGAACTGGCAGGCGGACTGTCCAGACATTGCTTAAAGACCTGTTGCACTCCGGTGGCCGGGGCCGCTGCTGGGCGCACGATGACTCTCGGAATCGCCGGTGGGCGAGGCGCGATCGCCGCTGCGGGTACAGTCTCGGTCTGAGGCTGAGTTCTAGGCTGTGTCGAGTCAGCCGTCGGGGTCAGAGTGCGAGAGCGGCGAAGGGGTGGAGCGGGCGATCGCCCTGTGCCAGCCGGAGACATCAACCGCACATTGCGCCAGGAGAGTAAAGATTCGGGGCGCGATCGCTCCCATTGCTGTCTCCGGCAAAGGTCAGTTGCCAAAAGACCCGTCGGACAGCCGGATGCCGCTTTGGGCGTTGTCCCGCTTGAGGGCTTCTGGTTTGATGCGCCCTGACTTGATTTCTGATGAGATAAAGTTTGATTGGATGGATTGGATCGAGAAGTGCCCGATTGGGTCGAAACTTCAGCAGATGCCGAAACGGTAGATACAGCGCCAAGCTCAGCCACCAAAGGCTGCATCAGCATTCCCCAAAAAGGCGAAAAAAAACTGACCGTGGATGTTGCCATCCCGGCAAGTCCTAAAACGCTCATAGTTAACCAGTAATGAACACACAACAAAACCAGGGTTGAGCCGTTGCCAGCAGCGCTGCAACCCACAGGACTAAACCCTGGCCGCCGCCTGCTGACCGCGTGTTCAACGCCCAATTTCAAAATCGTTAGGACTAGGACCGCACCCGCGCCCTGCCTAACCCCGTCATTCTAGAGCGGCAGATTGGGGCAAACCATCCACCACTGAGAGGAAATCCACCTCCTCCCCAAAGCCTCACCCGATCGGACGAGCGATCGCCCGCAATCGATACAGGATCAGCTTTTCTATAAGGTTCCCTAGCATAAGGGATTTTTCTAGAGAATTTTCAAAAAGTTATCAGTTATACACAAATTTTGTTCATATTGCTAAACAAATCCAGGAAATGAGTTGCCATGCCTTACCCCTCCTCATCTTCCGAACTGTCCCAGTGGCAGTGCTTGCTGAAAAACCTCGGGGCCTGGGAAGGCTCGTTTACACGGCTCTCGCCTGCGGGCGCTGAAGTCAGCAGCGTGCCGACGGTGGTGACCCTGGAGGGGCTAAACCAAAACCAGACCATCCGCCAGACGCTAGAGTTTGGCGAATCGACCACAGGCGACCCGCCGACAACCAAGGTGCTGGAATATAGCAGCCTCAACCGCAGCACGCTGTTTTTTGAAACAGGCGCATTTTCGCAGGGGTCGCTGCAATTTAGCCCCTTTGGGGAATTTGGCGCAGAGTTGGGCTTCATTGCGGGCAATCGCCGGATGCGCTTGGTGGAGCTATTTCATGGCGAAAACGGTGAGAGCCGCCTCAGCAGCCTGACGCTGATCCGCGAAACGCTGCGGGGTAGTTCCGCTGCCGAACGCCCACCCCTCACCGTCGAGCAACTGGTGGGCACCTGGCACGGCCGCGCTGTGACGCTGTATCCCGACTGGCGATCGCCCGAAACCTATTCCACCACGCTTTCGGTCAGCCTGGACAGAACCCAACTCCAGCAGCACCTCACTGCTCCCGGTCTGTCCCTCCGCACCACGGGCAGCGTCACCCCCACTGCCATTCACTTCACCCAGGGCAGCACCCCGCTCCAACTCCTCTTCCTGCCCGATGGAGCCTCGGCCAATACGCCGCTTGTCATTCCTAAGGGCCAACCCTTCTTTTTGGAGGCGGGCTGGCTGATCTCGCCTACCCGCCGCCAGCGCATGATTCGCCGCTACGACGCACAGGGCGGCTGGGAAAGCCTGACGCTGGTAGAGGAAGAGAAGGTGTAATGGGAGCAGCGCATCCTATGAAAGCGCATTAAACCGCATTAAATCTTGCAGCATGATCGTGCAGCATTAACGGTATGACTTATGCAGTGGGACGATTTCTCTTGAGGCTGCGACCGCGAGAAATCGCCCAAAATCCAGAAAATTTATCGCAAGTGCATCAGTCCTGAACGTGGGAAGATCAAGCTAAAGCGGGATGCACGCTGCTCGCCCGTTTCTGCTTCTGTCCCCTCAATCCCCTGTATTTTCTAGTGCTGTGGCAAGCTGATTTCTACCGTCGCCCTCTGCAAACTGAAGCGGGTGAAGCCCTTTGGGAACTGGTCGTGTGTGACCCAACGGGGGCCTTTAGCGCCTGTGTGGATTGTCCGCAGTCGCTGGCAACGGTCGATTGGCTAGCGGCCCAGTTCAAGCGACTACAGGCAGAAGGATCGCCAGAGCGGATTCAGGTGTTTCGGCCGCAGAGTTTGGGCCTGATCGAAGCAGCAGCTAGGGAAGCTGGTTTCACGGTAGAGCCGACGCGCCACGCGCCGATGCTGAAGCATTTTTTGCTGCGCCGCGCTGCCTACTACCCCAACTTGCCAGGGTACACAGGCGAAGCCTACGACCCACTGGCGATCGACGCGCCGCCCCCTATGCCCGTGCCAGAAGCAATTTGGGGCGATCGCTGGCGATTTGCTGCCCTTGCCGCTGGTGATCTAGAAGTTTTCTACGGCGATCGCCCCATTCCCATTTGCTCCACACCCGATCGCCTTTTGCCGATTAATCTGGGACTGGCCTCTACCCAGCCTGTTCCGGGGGTCATCATCGACGGCGGACGGCAGGCAATGAGGCTGGCGCGATGGCTTCAGGAGGTGCGCCCCGCGCTATTGAGCTATGTGCCGGGTGCCCCCGACGGGCTGATTTTGGAGGCTGGCTTGAGCGATCGCTGGATTCTGTCCACCTTTCACGATGCCGACGTGGCTGCGGCGGCCCGCCTCTTTCAGCAGCGGCAGCGCGAGGCTAACGGACTGCACTTTTTGCTGGTACAGCCAGACGACACGGGCGTAACCTATAGCGGGTTTTGGCTGCTGGGCTAAGGGGTCAGCCCGATTCGGCGAGGCTCTTTAGCAGCCACCCCAGCACAATTCCTACCCCGCCAAAGCGCACCGCCATCCAGAAGGGTTCCTTAAGGCTGCTCCAGGAAAAAAGCTGGCTCTCCAGGGCGACTTCCAGTTCCGCAAGCTGATCCTTCAAGCGCCTTAGCTCCAGCTTTAGGGAGGGATCTTGCGTGTGGGCATAGTCGCGCTGCACCTGCTCGACGCGCTGTTGCAGGGCTTCCTGACGCTGCTGGTCGGTCTTGACCTGGGCATAGCGTGCTTGCAGGGCTTGGAGCGATCGCCCTAGTTCGTCTAGCGCCTGTTCAAAGTCGGGTTCGGGAGGGGTCATTGGGGCAGGGGGGTAAAGGGATGGCGTGATATCGATTCTGGATTTTAGATTGGCGATTTTGGATTGCCAGTTCAATTCTTAACCCCGCTCCCCTAACCCCCTCACCGTTTTCACCTTCAGTTCTAGCGTCGCGTCTTCGTCGCACACGATCAGGGCGTTGGGATGCAGTTGCAGCGCGGAAATCGTCCACAGGTGATTGATGCAGCCTTCGACCGCGTGGTGAACGGCCTGGGCTTTGGCCGCGCCTTGCGCCAGGATCATCACTTCCTGGGCATCGAGAATCGTGCCCACGCCAACGGTAAGGGCGTGGGTGGGCACCTGGCTGGGGTCGTCAAAAAAGCGGGCGTTGACCCGGCGCGTGCGCTCGCCCAGGGCTTGCAGGTGCGTCCGAGAGGCGAGGGACGTGCCTGGTTCGTTGAACGCAATGTGCCCGTCTTCGCCCACGCCCCCAATGAATAGATTTACACCACCGAAGGACTTCATTTTATCTTCGTAGGCGGCACATTCTGCGGCCAGATCGGGCGCATTGCCATTGGGAATATGGACATTTTGGGCAGGAATGTCGATGTGCTTCAAGAAGTTTTGATGCATGTAGGTGTGATAGCTTTGCGGGTGATGTTGGGGCAGCCCAACATACTCGTCCATATTAAAGGTGACGACATGTTGGAAGCTGATTTTTCCCTGCTGGTATAGCTCAATCAGACGGGCGTATAGCTTGAGCGGGGTGCTGCCTGCGGGCAATCCAAGGACAAACGGGCGATCGCCTGTCGGAGCAAAATCAGCAATGCGCCGCAGAATATATTGTGCTGCCCACTCAGCTACCTCAACAGCAGTTGGGCACAGGATTAGACGCATGAGATATCGCAGGGTGTGAAGAGGATGGAGCCGTGAAAATACGTAGAAAAGTAAACCTAAGAAACGATTGGTAAAGATTGGAGGACTTTTGAATCCCAACTCAAATCAGGTTTGGTATCGTAATTGGCATAACAGATCGTTTTCAATACCGTCAGCCGCCCGAAACGGAGTTTACAAAATTCAGTCTCTCTTTATCTAGGCTGGCTCGTTCATATGTGATTTCAATTCGGGTCGGCGATTTTATTTTAAGTCGGCCGTTTAGGTTTACAGGCAATCAGCTCATAGATAACAGGCAAAGCTCAGGCGATCGCTCGTCTGGGCATTTTTTTGCATTCGGCTAGCCCGTTGTTCCCTATAGCCAGTTCCCCACCAAAATAAACGGGGCCCAGTAGGCTGGCCGGGCAAACTTGCCGCCGGACTCGATTAGCTGGATTTGCGCCTGCTGTAGGGCTTTGGCTTTGCTCAGGTCTGGGTTTTTCAAATCTGCATAGAAGCCTTGAATCAAGTCAGAGGTGGCTGCATCGTTGACAAACCAGAGCGAGGCCAGCACGCTGCGAACGCCCGCTTGGGCCGCGACACCGGCCAGCCCCAGCGCTGCGCGATCGTCGCCGACGGCGGTGGTGCAGGCTGTGAGCGAGAGCAACTGCACCGGGCGGTTTGGATCGACCCCCCGCAAGAGCCGATCAAGCTGGTTGAGGGTCAGCTTGTTTTCTGGTGGGTCCGCCGTGACCAGGAACGTGTCTTCTGCCTCAGTGCCAAAGATGCCGTGGGTGGCAATGTGCAAAATCGGAAAATTGTTCGAGAACAGCGTTTGTGTCAGGTTATCGAGCCGGAATGCGCTGCCCGTTAGCGTCCGGCTGCGGGGCAGTTCGACGAGAATTGCGTCCAGTTCTTCACTGACGTAAAACAGGGGGTCAAAGCGACCCGCTTCGCTGTCGGCCGGGCTGGTGTCGGTGAGTCCGGCGGCGAGGGCGCGGAGGTTGCCCCGAGCTAGCGGCACAGGGCTGGTGAGTTGCAGGCTGGGCGTATAGGCGATCGCATACTTTTGGATCAAAAACTGCGTGCCATCGTGCAGGGCTGACATGGGCACACTCCGCAAGATATCATCCTGCACAAAGGTCAGCGTTTCCACCTGCTGTTGCTGGAAGAGTGGTTCAAACGGGCGGATGAGCTGGTCATACAGTTTTTGGGCGGGCTGTGGATTGTAGGCACGAAAGTCCACCTCTAGACCGCGACGGTAAGCGTTGACTTCGTCGCGCAGGGTTTGGCGGTCGGTGTTGATCCACTCGTACTGGCGATCGCCATTGGGCAGCGTCAGCAAAACGGCAGTCCGATCGTCCAAAACCACCGTGCTAATGACTGCCGTGCGATCGCCCTCCGTCAGCAGCTTTTGCGCCACCGTCAGATCCACGTTTCGTGAGGTCAGCACGCAGTCGTCTCCGAAGTAGTTCTGCAATTCAGCCAGCTTCAGGGAATCGAGCGTCCCCAGGGCGCGGCTGAGGCTGTCAGGCTGGTCGCTGCTGACGGGTGGCAGTAACTCCGACGGTTTGCCCTGCTTCAGCCGCAGCGCCACTAGCTCCCGATACACTGGGTCGATGGAGTCTCGAAAATCAAACTGAATATCACGGCTGGCGATCAGGATGTCGTCGCGGATGATTTCTAACGTGGCGATCGCCCGCTCATAGGCCGCGATGGATTCCGTCGTTTGTCCTTGCGCCTGCAAAATACGTCCCGTTTGCCATTCCCAGAGGTAGCGGCTGTCGTATTCACCCTCTGCGGCAATGCGGGCATCCTGCGTGATTTCTAGTGCTTTTTCGTATTCCTTCTGACATTCGTACCAGTGTCCTAGTTCCCCCAGCGCAAATGAGAGTGAGCGGCGATCGCCCAGCTTCTCGGCCGCATTCGCGATTGAATTCAGGGTCTCCTTCGCGTCATTATTCGCCGCAGGATTCGCTCCAGGATTTGCAGCGAGGGTAAAACACTGGCTGCGGGCAATCGGCTGCTGGGGCGAGGCGGGCATCAGCAGCCGCACCCAGTCGAGGGCGGCCAGCAGCGTATCCTGACTGGTTGGAAGCTGATTCAGCAGGGCTTTGACGGACTGACGCGCATTTTGGGCTGCTGCGACATTGCCTGTGCGGTCGTAGGCGGGAATCGCATCCAGCAGCGCCCGCAGCCGCTCGGCGGGCTGAGTTGCCCAGTCGAGGCTTTGCTGAAAGTCCTGGAGTGCGGACTGGTCGAGCGATCGCCCCTCGTCTCGCAGTCGTTCGGCTCGCTGCACATCGCCTAGGAGATCTGCCGAGTTGGCCTGCCGATAGCGCACCACCGCCTGTCGGGTTTTCAGCGCTCCCAGGTTGCTGTAGGTCGCCGCCAACAGCGTCCGGTCGTCGAGCGTTCTGGCTAAGCTTAGGGCTTGGTCTAATGCCGCTTTGGACAAGTCATCATTGCCCATCAGCCGATGGGATTGCCCCAGGCTGCCCCAGGCGGCGGCTTCGCCGTGGCGGTCTGCGGTGCGCTGGGCGATCGCCACGGCGCTTTCCTCCCCGCAGCCGCCCTTGGCACTCCGAGGTTCCTCGCCACACAGCAGCGCCACGGCTTTGCGATATTGCCCAAGGCGGTTGTAAATCTGCGCCTGCTCAGTGAGCGATCGCCCCCAGCGGGCGGTATAGTCCACCGCGCGTTCGGGCTGCTGGGCTGCAAGCTGGCGATAGGTGTTTCCTGCCGTTTGCCACAGGCTTAGCGCATCGGTCTGTTGCCCGATGGCCTGCCGGGCCCGGGCCAGGTTTTCCGTGAGGATGACTTCGTGGGCAGGGTTGGGCTGCTGGCGATAGGTGTCGCGCACGGACTCCCACAGGGCGATCGCCCCTAGATAATCCCCCTGGCGATAGCGGTCAATCCCCTGCTGCACCTGGGCCGCTGGGTTCACGGCTTGTCCCCAGCCAGACCGTAGCGGCAGCACCATGCATAGCCACACGATCAACAGCCCCAATCCCAGGTACAGGAGCCGATGCCAGCCCCGCCGCCATTGCTGCATCTCCGGCAGGAGCCTGCCCCTCTGCATCCCGCGCGTTGCCCTTCTCCGTTGGCTCATGCTGACCGCCTCGCCGTTTTTCAGAAAAATTTCTAAAGCAATCTAAAGCAATCTTCTAAAGCAATCTGAAGCAATCTTATTGATGTCCAAATACGGGATATGCAACTTTGCTGATCCCCCTCCCCTTTTCTGGTACGCCGAAGGCTTTAAGCTCAAGCCGAGAGCAGGAGAGAGACTTCAAGCCTCTTTTGCTCCCCTTCTCCCGACCTGAAAGGAGGGGCTGGGGGATGAGGGCAGATTGAAAGCTGCACATTGCTTTCTAAACAGGAATCTGGAGCAAAATGCTGACTTTTTTCCCAGACCATACCAGACTTTTTAGGGGAGATTCAAATCCGCCGATGCGTCTGCGGAGTTCACCACTTGGCGCGACCGTTTCTCAATCATTTCATTCGTAATCCCCAACTGCTGCCAGAAGTGGACGAGCGGAAGTTGGGGCGACCCGACAAACTGCGGATCGACGGTTTTTAGCGCGATCCACTCGCCGCTCTGGGTCTGAGCGATATCGACCCCCAGCAGCGGCACGTCTAGCCGTTCGGCAACGGCAAAAGCCACGGCAAACAGCGCCTCTTCTTCTTCGACCGAGAGCCAGCGTCCGGGGTCGTCGCTGGGCCAGGCATAGCCATAGGTGAGGATTTCCCGATTGCACAGCACCACGCGAAACTCGCGCCCCAGGGGAAATCCGGCGGGCGTGGTGTGGTGATGGCGCAGGTCAACCCATCGGCGGGCCAGGATAGGCTGATGTGGCTCCTGGCTGAGTTCCTGGTTTAGTTCCTGGTTCAATAAGTCCGCTGCGATGCGTCGCGCTTGCTCTGGCGTTTTGGCGATGCTGCTCCGCAAGGCTAACGCCAACGCCCGCTGCCAGTCTTGCAGCACCGCCGCCGACCCGCTGCGTTGAAGCACCAGCGGCAGGCCCAGTTGGGCGATCGCCCCTTCAACTGCCCCTGGCTGCTCTAGCACAATGCTGGCCGGGGTCAAATCCTTCAGGAGTGGATAGGCGCGGTGAAATTCCTGAGCAAGGTGATGTTGGGCCGGCGTATTGGGCAGGTGCAGGTTCTTGGCCTGAGCAGCGGCAAAAAATTCGGCATAGCGGGTCGGGGTAGTCGGCGGCGCAAGCCAGAAAGCAGGGGTCGGCTGAGGCTGGGCTGGAATGGCGGCCAGCGCTTCGGTTGCACCAGCTCCGTCCGTTGCGATCGCCCACACGGAAAAGCCCAAAATTTCGGCGATCGCCCCCGATGCTTCGAGCGATCGCCGCAACTCCGCAGTCACCCCAAGTCTTGGACTTTCAAACAGCACAATCATTCAAACAGGCAAACTCTATGACTAAAAATCACTGATCGCACAAAAATCAAGGGTCAAGCTACAGATTTCTGAGCTTTCTGACTCTATTGCTGGCATTTTAGGCCTCGATAAAGCAGATCAGTCAAAACGCTAAATCCTTCAAGAAATCGCCTTCATCTATTTCAAAAACCTTGGGTAACCCCTTAGAAAAGTCTAAACTGAGCAAAGAGAATTCTAAATGGATTTCACTGCCCCATTCTGAGTCAGGGACGACCGTTATACCGCTATGAGCCGATTTTCTTCCCGTGAAGCCCTTACGACCCTCCAGCCCCCCATTGCTGAAAAACGCCCCTACGTGCTGACGGCACACGGCGATGAGCGGGTTGATGACTATTACTGGATGCGCGATCGGGATGATCCGGCCGTCATGGCATACCTGGAGGCAGAGAACGCCTACACCGAAGCGGTCATGCAGCCCACCGCCGACTTGCAGACCAAGCTGTATAACGAGATTCTGGGGCGAATTCAGGAAACGGACTTATCCGTGCCCTATCGCAAGGGCGATTACTACTACTACAGCCGCACCGAGGAAGGGAAAGCATACTCTATTTTTTGTCGCAAAAAGGGCAGCCTAGATGCGCCGGAAGAGGTGCTGCTGGATGAGAATTTGCTGGCAGCGGGGCACGAATATTTTGACCTGGGCGTGTTGCAGGTTAGCCCTGACCATCGGCTGCTGGCCTATTCCATCGACACAAACGGCGCGGAATTGTTCACGCTATATTTTCTGGATTTGGCAACCCGCGAACTGTATGCCGAGTCGATTCCCGATACCGCCTACTATTCGTTTGTCTGGGGCAACGACAGCCGCACTGTGTTTTACACCCAGGTAGACGCAGCACATCGCCCGCACAAGCTATTTCGCCATACGCTGGGCACACCCATAGACCAGGATGTGCTGGTGTTTCATGAACCGGATGATGCCTACCATTTGGGCATTGGCAAGACGGCGAGTGAAGTCTATTTGCTGCTCAGTTTGAATAGCAAAGTGACTTCTGAAGTTCACTTTTTGGATGCCAATAATCCAACGGGCGAGTTCAAGCTAATTCAAGCGCGATCGCCCGGTGTGGAATACTACGTGGAACATCACGGCGAACACTTCTACATCACCACTAATCAAGACGCGATCAACTTCCAGCTCCTGCGGACTCCTGTCAGCCGTCCCAGTCGAGAGAACTGGGAAACCGTGATTCCCTACCGCGAGACGGTCATGATCACCGGGGTCAGCGCCTTTGCGCGACATCTGGTGATCTACGAGCGGCAAGGCGGGCTGGAGACGGTGCGCGTGCGCCAGATGCCCAGCGGCGACGAGCATTACATTACCTTTCCGGAGCCGACCTACGAAATTGGCGAGGGCGCAAATCCGGAATACGACACCAATACGTTGCGGTTTAACTACACCTCGCTGGTCACGCCCTGGTCGGTGTTTGACTATGACCTGGATACGCGCGATCGCGAATTAAAAAAAGAAACCCCCGTGCTGGGCGGCTTCGACAAAACGCAGTACGTCAGCCAGCGGCTAGAGGCGATCGCCCCCGACGGCACGCCCATTCCCCTGTCGCTGGTCTATCGCAAAGACCTCCAGCCGACGGAGCCGCGCCCGCTGCTGCTGACGGGCTATGGGTCCTATGGCTATAGCTATCCCGACTCGTTTTCTTCCACGCGGCTTTCCCTGCTAGACCGGGGCGTGGTGATGGCGATCGCCCATATCCGGGGCGGCTCAGAACTGGGGCGAAAGTGGTACGAAGACGGCAAGTTCTTGAATAAGAAAAACACCTTCACCGACTTTATTGCCTGCGCCGAGCATTTGATCGATCGGGGCTGGACCTCGCCGCAGCACCTGGCGATTACGGGCGGCAGCGCGGGCGGGCTGCTGGTGGGCGCGGTGGTGAACCTGCGACCGGATCTGTTCCGAGTGGCGATCGCCGATGTGCCCTTTGTGGACGTGGTGACGACGATCCTCGACCCGTCGCTACCCCTATCGGTGATGGAATGGGAAGAATGGGGCAACCCCAACGACCCCGCCTTTTATCACTACATGAAGTCCTACTCGCCCTACGACAATGTGACCGCTCAGGACTATCCCGCGATGCTGGTCACCGCCGGCCTCAACGACCCCCGTGTCTCCTATTGGGAACCCGCCAAGTGGACAGCCAAGCTCCGCGCCCTCAAGACCGACTCCAACGTGCTGCTGCTAAAGACCAACATGGGCGCAGGCCACAGCGGCGCATCTGGCCGCTACGAGCGCATCAAAGAAGCTGCGTTTGAGTATGCCTTTTTGCTCTGGCAGTGGGGGCTGGCGGAGGAGGCGTGTTGACGCAATCCAAGTGTCCCGATCCAGTTTGGATTTTGGATTGGGGATTTTGGATGGCTGTGGGTGGGCGGAATGCAGGCGCTTTTCTTCGTCTGGCTATTCCTTCACGCCTGCCAACACGCCAAATCGCACTAGCCCGCGCCGATAGCCCGACTGCATCAGCCCCATCGACAGCGCCGCCTGCATCGTGCCCCAGCCGGCCCGCAATAGCCCCACCACGGCAGCCGGGGAGATCGCAGAGCGCACCACCTCGTCCCAGAAGGGCGCGACGGCGGGCGACCAGTCAGCGGTGCGGAGGTTGCGGTAGCCAAGAGATTGGGCGATCGCCTCGTATTCCGCCAGCGAAATGACATAGGGCAGCCGATAGACGCGATAAATCTTCTCCAAGTTGGCCTGTTCCTCATGGGTCAGTGGCGATTCGTCAATCGGCCGGTGGCACCAGGTCGCCATGAGAAACGTGCCACCCGGTTTCAGCACGCGATGGCACTCTTTCAAAAACTGGGTCTTGTCGGGCATGTGTTCGCCGCTTTCCATCGACCACACCAGGTCAAACCTGCCGTCGGCAAAGGGCATCTTCAGCGCATCGGCCACCTGAAACTGAGTGCGATCGCCCAGCCCGGCCGCTGCTGCTCGTTCAGTGGCTCGTCGCGCCTGCACGGGGCTGAGGGTAATGCCTGTCGCCGCTGCCCCAAATTTTTCTGCTAGATATAGCGAACTGCCCCCAATGCCGCAGCCCACATCGAGAACCGCCGTTGCCTGAGACACACCGCCCCAGCGCAGCAGTTCTTCGATCAGGTCGATTTGGGCCTGCCGCCGTGCCTTGCGCTCGGTGCCTGCGGGCCCATAATACCCGTGGTGCATATGCTCGCCCCACACCTGTTCCCATAGCCCCGACGAGGCATCATAAAAAGTCTGAATTTGCTGCTGTAGAGTTTTTGGCATAGCTTGACGCGATCGAGGGCGGTATTACTGTATAAAAGGATTGCTTATTCTGCCAACAGTTCTGCGAGCCATTCAGCCTTTTTGACCTCCCCCTCTTCGCCGGGATCGCCGTATCCCCCGTATTGCAACTCATCATGATGACCGTTCCACGCACGATTTGTCTGGGGTTTCTGGCGCTCATTCTCGTTGGCACACTGTTCCTGCTTCTGCCCATTTCTCTACAAAGCGGGCAATGGGGCGATTGGGTGACTGCGCTGTTTACTGCTACCTCGGCGGTCTGTGTGACTGGGCTGGCCGTCGTAGACACAGGCACTTATTTTTCTGGGTTTGGGCAGCTTGTGCTGCTGCTGCTGATCCAGATTGGCGGCCTGGGTTACATGACTGCGACGACGATTTTGCTGCTGGTGCTGGGGCGGCGCTTTGGGCTACGCGACAAGGCGGCACTCCAGCAAACGCTGGATATCGAGGAGTTGTCTGGCGCGGTGCAACTGGTCAAGTCAATCATCGCGTTGACGGCGCTAATTGAGATTTCAGGGGCGATCGCCCTCTTTTCTCTCTTCTCTCAAAATCCCGATTATGGCGTGGGTCAAAGTCTTTGGCTGGCCGTTTTTCACAGCATTAGCGCATTTAACAATGCCGGGTTCAGTCTGTTTTCCGACAGCCTCATGGGTTACACCAGCTCTGTGCCGATGAATTTGATTATCACCACAATCATCATTTTGGCGGGTATCGGCTATCAAGTACTCATGGAGGCATTCTTTTGGGGGCGCGATCGCCTCCGAGGCAAGCCCAACCGCACCTGCTTTTCGCTCAACTTCAAAGTTGCCACCAGCACAACGCTAGTCCTGCTGCTGCTGGGGTTTGTCGGGTTTCTGGGCGCAGAGTTTCGCAACCCCGACACCATTGGTCGGCTCGATACCTCCACCAAACTGCTGGCTTCTTGGTTTATGTCGGTCACGCCGCGCACCGCTGGCTTCAACACCATTGATTACGGCAAAATGACCACCACGGGTCTTTTTATCACCATCGCTCTCATGTTTGTGGGGGCTAGCCCCGGCAGCACGGGCGGTGGCATGAAAACGACCACGCTGCGAGTGCTATTTGAATGTACACGGGCGGTGCTGCGGGGCAAGGAAGAAGTCCTCTGCTATCGTCGCCAGATTCCCAATACGCTGCTGATTAAAGCCATTGGCGTGGTATTTGGTTCTGTAATGACAGTCATCCTGACGACGGTGCTCATTACCCTCGCCGATCCAGACATGGACTTTACTCGCGTGCTGTTTGAGTCGGTGTCTGCCTTCGCCACCGTGGGGCTTTCTACGGGCATCACTGCGACTGTATCCACATTTTCTAAGTTAGTGCTAGTTGTGACAATGTATGTGGGGCGGGTAGGCGTACTCATGCTAATGCTGGCGATTCTGGGCGACCCCAAGCCCAGCGCCATCAACTATCCCCAGGAAAACTTGCTAGTGGGCTAGCCGCTCACCGTTTAGGCAGATGGCGGCGGTTTCACTGACCCATCTGCTTTGATCCAAATTTGATTCAAATCACCCTTTTGGAGATTCGTTGTGAACCTTTCTTCGCTTAGTTTTTTCCGCAACCTGCGAGGGAGCAGTCGCCAATACGCTGTGATTGGCCTGGGGCGATTTGGGCGAGCGGTCTGCATGACGCTGCACAACCTGGGATACGAGGTGTTGGGCATTGACTCGGAGGAGCGGCTCGTTGATCAGGCGCTTTCGGACGAAATCCTGGCCCACGCGCTGACCCTGGACTCTACTGAACCTTCAGCACTTAAAGAAGCAGGGGTATACGACTTTGATACGGTGATCATCGCTATTGGTAACTATATTCAGGAGAGCATCATCACCACGCTAAATGTTAAGGAGGGCGGCGTGCGCTACGTCGTGGCCAAGGCCTCCACGGAGGTACATGGCAAGCTGCTGCGGCGGGTGGGAGCCGATCACGTCGTGTTCCCGGAGCATGAGATGGGCTGCACCTTGGCGCGATCGCTCACTCGTCCGGGGGTGCTGGATCGATTCGAGATCGACCCCGACAACAGCATCGTGGAACTGGTGGTGCCGGAGGAGTTTGACGGCAAAAGCATTGTGGAACTCGATCTGCGATCGCGCTATGGGGTCAGCGTGCTGGCGCTGTCGCAAAATGGCAAATTCGAGGTGAACCCAATTCCCTCAATGCGCCTCCGCAAGGGTGAACTCATGGTCGTAATCGGCGCAAACCGGGGCATTGACCACCTGCCTGTGTAATTTCGACTGGAAACGTCACCCTCTTTATCGCTTTTATCCACTTCCATCTTTATCCACTTCATCCCAAGGGGAGCCGCAAATGCGAATCATTGGCCTGATCAGCGGAACCTCGGTCGATGGCATCGATGCCGCACTCGTGGAAACAGAGGGAACGGGCTGGAACCTTCGCGTGGCGCTGCTGAATGGCATCACGCTTCCCTACCCGCCAGACCTGCGATCGCACATTTTAGAAGTCTGCGCGGGCGCACCGCTGTCGATGGCTGAGCTGGCAAGTCTGGATGATGCGATCGCCCACTGCTTTGCCCAAGCTGCCCGCCAGGTGCAAGCCGGCCATCCCCCCGCCGACCTGATCGGCTCCCACGGACAAACCGTATTCCACCGGCCGCCGGGGGCCAGGCTTGCCGACGCAATCGAGTCTTCCCAGCCTTCCCAGCCTTCCCTCATGCCTGCTGCCTCCGGCCTTGGTTATAGCCTCCAGTTGGGTCGCGGCTCCCTCATCGCCCACCTCACAGGCATCAACACAATCAGCAACTTCCGGGCAGCAGATATTGCCCTGGGCGGCCAGGGTGCGCCGCTGGTTCCCCCCGTCGATGCCGCGCTGCTGGCTCATCCCACGTTGATCCGCTGCGTGCAGAATCTCGGCGGCATTGGCAATGTGGCGTTTTTGCCCCTGCGCGATTGGGTGTTGCGCCATGCGCCCGTGCTGCCAGAGGTGTGCGGTTCAGCGTCCAAGCCTGTCCAGCCTGCGGAGCCAGTTTCGGCGCTGCTGGGCTGGGACACAGGGCCGGGGAATGCCCTGCTGGACTGGGCAGTGCATCAGCTTTCGGGCGGGGCGCAAACCTACGATCAAGACGGAGCCTGGGCCGCCTCGGGGCAGCCCTGTCTGGAATTGGTCAATCAATGGCTGCAAGATCCCTACTTTCACCTGCCGCCACCCAAATCAACCGGGCGGGAACTGTTTGGGGCGGAGTATGGGCGGCGCTGTCTGGCGGATGCAGCTGAGCGTGGGCTGAGCGATGCAGACACGCTGGCAACGCTAACGGAACTGACTGCCGCTTCTATCGTCAACAGCTACCGCGCCTTTTTGCCACACCTGCCCGACCAGGTGCTGCTTTGCGGCGGCGGCAGTCGCAATGGCTACCTGCGATCGCGCCTCGCTGCCCTGCTCGATCCCATCCCCGTCTTGACCACTGATGAAGTGGGACTCAATGCTGACTTTAAGGAGGCGATCGCCTTTGCCGTTTTAGCCCATTGGCGCTGGCAGAATTTTCCAGGTAATTTCCCGGACGTGACGGGTGCTGCCGATCCCGCCCTTCTCGGCGAAATTCACCTGGCACGCCGATAATCGCGTGTTACGATCGATCGCCATGCAGATGCCCTGTGCGAGTTCATACGGCTGCCAGAGAAGCATGTGCAACACCGCAAGGCGCGATCGCGCGACAGAGGAATGGGTGCCGTGTCCCACACGTTTTTGATGGAAGCAGGTCGCTGGCTGTTGCAGGGAAGCTGGCTTGATCGGGATGCCATGCCGCTTCCGGTCAAGGGCAAGATCCTCGTCGTGTGGGGGCGTGATAACTGGTACGACATGGTGACGCAGCTAGAGTTTCCCACCATCGAGCGCGACAAGATTACCTTCAAGTATCGCGGGCGGTTTAACGGCAGCGATCGCCAGTACACCTTCGTCCTGCAACACAGCGAGCTGGGCCGCGTCGAGGGCGAGGGCTGGATCGCGCCAGAATCCATTGTGCAGCGCTACTGGGTGCTGGGCGATCGCCAGCGTCGTACAGGCTTTGAAACGCTGCGTCGCCTGGGCGAAAATACTTACTGCCTTTCCAGCAGCATCATGTCGGGTCACTACCTCTCTAGCCTGATGGAGGCAACGGTGGAGCGCCAGGTGGAATAGGTAAGGGAATCAGCAAGGGAATCGGCGAGAACGTCGCTAGAATACGCTGCTTGTCTGTTAGGGTAAAAGTACGCGCCTCGGCGCACGTTCAATTTTTCACATTTTTCCCAGCAGCTTTCCCAGCAGCAAGTACACCAGCAAGCAGCACGCCAGCGGGTATGGATACCAAAGCATTCAAGCGATCGCTCAACAACTCCGACAACTATCACCGCAAGGGCTTTGGGCACGAGGCAGAAGTCTCCGGGCAGATGCAGTCGGAATATCAGAGTGACCTGATCCAGCAGATCCGTGACAACGGCTATACCCTCACGCGGGGCGACGTGACGATTCGGCTGGCCCAGGCCTTCGGCTTTTGCTGGGGCGTAGAGCGGGCGGTGGCCATGGCCTACGAAACCCGCCAGCACTTCCCCACCGAACGCATCTGGATTACCAACGAAATCATCCACAACCCGTCTGTAAACCAGCGCTTGCGAGACATGCAGGTGCAATTTATCCCAGTGCAGGAAGGACAGAAGGATTTCTCCGGCATTGAGTCGGGCGACGTGGTAATTTTGCCGGCCTTTGGCGCGAGCGTCCAGGAAATGCAATTGCTCAACGACAAGGGCTGCACGATCGTAGACACGACCTGTCCCTGGGTGTCGAAGGTGTGGAACTCGGTGGAAAAGCACAAGAAAAATGACTACACCTCCATCATCCACGGCAAATACAACCACGAAGAGACGATCGCCACCAGTTCCTTTGCCGGGACGTACCTGATTGTGCTGAATCTGGAGCAGGCGCAGTACGTGGCGGACTATATTTTGCACGGGGGCGATCGCCAGGAATTTCTCGCCAAGTTCAAAAACGCCTATTCCGACGGCTTTGACCCTGACCGCGACCTAGAGTGCGTCGGCATCGCCAACCAGACCACCATGCTCAAGGGCGAAACGGAGCAAATCGGCAAGCTGTTTGAACGCACCATGATGCAGAAATACGGCCCCGACCAACTCAACCAGCATTTCCTCGCCTTTAACACGATTTGCGATGCCACCCAGGAACGGCAGGATGCTATGTATGACCTGGTGGATGCGCCGCTGGATTTGATGGTGGTGGTCGGCGGCTACAACTCCTCCAACACCACGCACCTGCAAGAAATCGCCATCGAGCGCGGTATTCCGTCGTATCACATCGACAGTGGCGATCGCATCGGCCCTGGCAACCGCGTCGAACACAAGCCGCTGCATCACGACCTGACCGTCACCGAAAACTGGCTGCCCGACGGGCCCATCACCGTTGGCATCACCTCCGGAGCCTCCACCCCCGATCGCATCGTGGCAGAAGTGCTTGAAAAGATCTTTGAGCTAAAAGGGGCCCTGGCGCTGGCTTGATGGCTGGCTTGGTGACTTAGCTTAAATGTCTCAGATATTTACAAATTTGTGAGTATTGGCTCATCGCCTTGTTAGATCGGGTAACCTGGCCTCAAAGGGTGGGTGCGGCTAGCGGCGATTCTTCTGCGGAAACCCGTTGCAAACGCCCCTCTTGTATTTGGGATTTCCTGGTTTTTAGAAATGTCTGCCATCGACCTATTCTCAGCCGTGCTATCGGGTGCTTCGCTGCTCAACCTCCCATCTGACCTAGGCGCACTGCCTTTGGGCATGGTTCATTCCGCTGCAATGCACTCGGCGATCGCCCCTTCCCACCTCACTACCTTTGGAGCAATCGGCGACTTTTCCCGTGCCCACTGCCTCGCCATCTGCGCGGTGCTGGTTCCGGCAAACCTGCTGGCGACGCTGCAAACTTTAATCTTTGTCGGCTGCAATCGCTCTTGTTCAGCCATCCGCTGGATCACTAGCGCTGCCAGTGTCTATGCCATTCTAATGCTCATGCATGTCCTCACCTGGTTTGTAGTAGGCGTGGTGATGCCGCCAACCTTTGTGCTGACGGGGCTAGGCGGCCTCTGCCTGGGGCTAAATGCCTGGGCGATCGCCCGTCCCCAGAGCCTCTCTGGATTTCTGCGTCGCTTGGTGGGTTGGGGATATGCGCTGCTGCCCAAGCGTTTCCCAACGGTTTCTAGCCTTCCAGTCCTTCCAGAGCAAGGCTAGCGGCCAGCACCCTCCGCACTGGCCGCAAGTCACGCGCATTCAGACTTACGCATTCAGGCTTAAGCAGTCATGCTGTCATCTATTCCTGCATCCCTTCGTACAGCAGGCGGGCAAACAGCCGTGCGCCATCGTCGGATTTCAGCCGTGCATAGCTGGGCGGTGCAGAATGCCCCACGGCCCGCAAATCCGATAGAAGCTCTGGGTGAAACTGGCAGGTGAACGAGCGGCGCACCTGCTTGCTTTCAAAATCTCGATAGATGATGCACGTTGCGGAACACTCGGTAACGACTTCCTCGCCGATCGTCGTGGAACACAGGATCTCCACCGCATCCGGCAGCTTCAGCAGCCACGCCAGACGGCTCCCCGCAATCACAGAGCGGTAGGGAATCATGGCATCGTGCAGCAGTCGGTAGGCCCAGTTCGCAAACAGGATGGCTTCTTCGTTCACCTCGTCCGAGTGAAACATGGCGATGTTGATTTCGCGCTCATACTCAATGGCGGTATCAATCACGCCTTCATACTGGTCAGCGGTGATTTCATGGGCCGTGATTAGCTCTTCGGGAATGCCCTGCGCGTCGCCATCGGGGGATTGGTAGTGATGAAGCTGGCGATCGCCCACTTCTTTGTGTTCGTTCGGCCCCACCGCAAACTCTGGATGATCCCAGCCCTCGGCAATCACATGGCCATTGCGCTTGGTAATCTTGAGCGAACTGCCGACCGCTTCGATACGCTGGCACACCCGCCGCAAAGCCTTTAGCATTTTGCCATCCAGATCGCGGGGCAGCGAGTCTAGACTTAGCACCTCCCGGACGGCTTGTTTAATCAGGTTAATATGCCCCTGCGCCGCCAATTGATGCCCCAGACAGATGAACAGCGCCAGCGCACTGGTGGGCGATCGCGAGATCAGCAGCCGTTCCACCAGCCGATGCAGGTCTTCCAGGGAACACTGGGCCCCGTCAAACGTAGAGGCATCCCGAACAGACGGATCGCCGCCTTCTACCACGACGGCCAGCCCAGCGGTGATCAGCGGCACCACCACATCCAGGTCGAGCAGCCCCGACGACCACATGGGGAACAAGATGGAATCGCAATCAGCAATCTTCTGGGCGATGTAAGCCACATTGAGAGAAGCCCGCACCTCTTCTCCGAGGGGGTTTCGCCCAACGTGTTCCCAGGGTTCAATAATGGCGATCGCACTGCGAAATAGCGCCGGATGTTGCAGCAAAAAATCTAGCTCTGCCTGGGAAGCAATCACCTTTTCTAGGGGTTTCTGCGCTCCCCATCGAAATTCAGCGTCTTGGGTGAAGAGAGCGTCATCAGGCAGGGGATCAGGCGAATGGCGATCGGCCAAAAACTGCCCAATCAGCACATGCACCGATTCAAAATCCGAATCTCCTTCGCTCAGATAGCCCGGACGCAGCCGCCACTGGCTCATGTTTGCTGCTGGATGTAGCGCCTGGGGTGTATTGGCTAAACTCATATCCGTTCCTGGTATAACTTGCCCTTTGACATATTAATCTGACCGAATAATATGCTGCTGGTTGTCCTGGCTCAGTCGTAATTGATAAACGCATTGATAACTATGCATTGATAACTATATTGACGACCGCGACAATTGCCGCATCATACCCCACATCCTGATCTCTCCGCTGTCAAGCGCCTACGTCAATCATCGAGATTTATCGAGACTTGGCATAAGAATCGTAAGTAGCGGATATTTAGGTGCTGCTCACTGCGGACTGATCCCTATCCATCGTGAATCTATTTGGAGGAGCGTTGGAGGTTAGCGGTTGAGTGTGTATCAATGGATTTGGGAGTAATAGTAATAAGTTCTGACAGCATCGCTTGCCCCGTTCCTCAGTAGAGCCACCAGTACAGCACCAGTACGGCCACCTCTAGCCCTCCCTCTCTCGCCTCGGACTTCTGTCGTCACCCTATCCTCGCTATGATTCACCTTCCCTCCAAACGCTTGTCTCTCTTTGCTGTGGGGCAGTCAGCTGGCAAACCCCTCGCCCAAGCCCTTCTAGCGGCGATCGCCCTCGGCATTACCCTCAGCAGTGTCCCTATCACAGCGCTGGCGCAGGACTACGTTCCCCCCAACCGCGGCCTGCCCGGACGACGCGAAGGCGGCGGCACTCGCGGCTGCTGGACAAGCACGGCTCCCGGTAGACAGAACCGCCTCACAGCCATCGTTCCGGCACAAAACCTGGGCTATACCCTGAGCGAGTATCCCACCTTTTTCGTCTACGTTCCGGCGGCCTATGCCGAAAAAGCTGCCGCAGCCGAACTCATCCTGACCGACGACCAGGACACCGAAATCTATCGCACCAGCTTTAGCACAGGCGGCCAGTCTGGCATTCTCCGCATCAGCCTGCCGGACGAAGCCAATATGGCCCCGCTGGAAATCGGGCGCGACTATCGCTGGAGCTTTGCCCTGGTTTGCGACCCCAACGACCCGTCGGGCAACCTGGTGGTCGATAGCTGGATTCAGCGGGTGCAGCCCTCTGCGGAACTGGCCGCGGCGATTGCCACTGCCAGCCCTGCCGATTTGCCTGCGCTCTATGCCCGCTCCGGCATTTGGTACGAGGCGATCGCCAGCCTCACAGACCCCTATCGCCAGCCCATCGATGGGGCGATCGTGACCCAGTGGCAAAACTTGCTGAACTCCGTTGGATTAAGCAATATTGCTGCCGAACTGCCCGCCGCCCCGCCAAACCTATCGCAGCGATCGCCCCAATAGCAGGCACAGCCTAAGGTTCAACTCTGGAGATGGCGACGGACGGTTCAAATCGAGTCGCTGTCTTTGAAAATCCTAAAGACTTAAGACATAGCTTAGAACAAACAAAACTGCCCCAAACTGGGTCGTAGAATAGCAAGCAACACATTCATAGTCGGGCGCACGGTGAAATTATGACGGCTTGCGAATATAGACCTGGTTTGGACGGGGTGCCCGCCACCCAATCCAGCATTAGCTTTGTCGATGGTCAGAATGGCATTTTGGAATATCGGGGCATTCACATTGAGGAACTGGCGAAACACAGTACGTTTCTAGAAACCGCCTATCTGCTGATTTGGGGCGTGTTGCCCACCCGTGAAGAATTGGCAGACTTTAAGCACGAGGTGCAAACGCATCGACGGCTGAAGTACCGCATTCGAGACATGATGAAGTGCTTCCCAGAGAGCGGTCACCCGATGGACGCGCTCCAAGCCTGTGCCGCAGCGCTGGGACTGTTCTATTCTCGGCGGGCGCTCGAAGACCCGGCTTACATCCGGGCAGCAGTGGTGCGGCTGCTGGCCAAAATTCCCACAATGGTCGCGGCGTTTCAACTAATGCGAAAGGGAAACGACCCTATTCAGCCCCGCGACGATTTGGACTATGCCGCCAACTTTCTCTACATGCTGACGGAGCAGGAACCCGACCCGCTGGCGGCGCAGATTTTTGATGTCTGCCTGACCCTCCATGCAGAACACACCATCAACGCATCGACCTTTTCGGCCATGGTGACGGCTTCAACGCTGACCGATCCCTATGCGGTGGTCGCGTCGGCCGTGGGGACGCTTGCCGGGCCGCTACACGGTGGCGCAAATGAGGAAGTCATCTTGATGCTGGAGGAAATCGGCTCCGTGGAAAACGTGCAGCCATACCTGGAAACCTGCCTAGAGCGCAAGTCCAAGATCATGGGTTTCGGGCATCGGGTGTATAAGGTGAAAGATCCCCGCGCTATCATTCTGCAAAACCTGGCAGAGCAACTGTTTGAGAAGTTTGGGCGCGATCACTATTACGACATTGCGATCGCCATGGAAAAGGCGGTCGAAGAGAAGCTGGGTCACAAGGGAATTTATCCCAATGTGGATTTTTACTCTGGGTTGGTATACCGAAAGTTGGGGATTCCAACAGACCTGTTTACGCCCGTGTTTGCGATCGCTCGTGTGGCGGGCTGGCTAGCCCACTGGAAGGAGCAACTCGAAGCCAACCGCATCTTCCGCCCCACGCAGGTCTATACAGGCAACCACAACATGCCCTACATCCCCATTGACGAACGCAATGGTCTCGTCAGTAATTCTCTAGTTCCAGAGCTAGTGGCTAAGTAAATTCCGGAGAGCGTTTACGAAGTTCCTTTAGCTTTTGATGAACTTGGGAACAAGAGAGGGTTAAACCCCCTTGCGGAATTTATGGAGGCTTGAGATTATTTAGTCAAGTGACGATTTTCAGGAACTCCAAACCTCTGGGCTTTACGTCTAGAGGTTTTTTATTTGCTAATTTCCAATTAGCCAATACAGCGTTATGCAAGTAAAGCGTCATGCGAGTAACGCAACAACTCGCGATATCTCATTTTGATAGATACTCTATTTCGATATCTTACTATAGACTACAACACCAATCTATCCAGTTCTGATAGCTTGCTGCTGGCTTCACAATCTCTACACCAAGAGCTTGAAGTTGAGGGTGTCTGGGGTCGGGCGCACTTGGCTGGCGGATATTTCGCCTGCCAGCCTTTGAAATGCGCCGGGACTGATCATTGAATGAGTCCTCTACCTTAGGTTACGTAAGGTATGCGTGGCTAATGTATGTATGTCACAGTACTTATGTATCTATGTACAGCAGGCTCCTGTCAGCCACACAGTCTTTTAGACTTTTAGAACAGTTGGGCAATTGAGCCAGCGTAATTAAGCTAAAGTATGCGGACTCTAGAGGGCAAATTTGCTGAAGTCAGCTAGTTCACTGGCTCCAGAAATCTTTGAGATCCTTCGTCCTTTCCAATCGAAATTCAAGAAGGTTCAGTATTTTTTCGGACTGCTTGCGTTCTCACCCAGAATGACAGCCCTTTTCCGAGGTTTCACCCAGATTTGGCGCATCTTAGCCGATTTTTCAACTCTTTATAAACCTTCAGTAAAGCTGGCTCTATTCGTCCTAAAGGGCGATCGCCCTAAATTCCGGTCGCTTTATCCCTGGAGCGCGGATTACGTTGGGGGCGCGTTGGGGTCGAATTCCCAAGTGATGACAACCGTCGAGGCATTGCCTTTCCCTGGGACGACATTTACGATGTCTACAACCTCTCCCTCCGGCGTTTTTAGCTCATAGACCCGTCCGCCGCCATATTCCCCGATCTCTTCAAACGTAAACCCACGCGCTCCGTAGGTGTCTTGCAGGCGGCTAAACACTTCCTCTGCCCGCAGGTCATTAAACCACTGCATCGTTTTGATACCAGGCATCAACTCTTCTGGGTCTTCGGAAATGTAGAAACTGGCTGGACTCCGGAAGACTCCCGGAAAGGGCTGAAGTCCAACGCTTCCCTGAATGCCCTGAAGACTCGCCTGTAGTTCTGCTTGGAGCGCAGAGGGGTCGAAACCAGCGGCAGCGGCCGCTGAGGCCGGATCGGGGGTGGCAGCCGCTACTGGTTCGTTGGATGCTGGGCTAGCCTCAGGCGTGGGCGACGCTTCGGGCGTGGGTGATGCTTCGGGTGTAGGGGTAGGGGTGGCCGCTGGGCTGGGCTGAGGTTCGGGACGAACTGCCGGAACCGGATTGGGACGAGACGCAACGGGGGTGGGACGAGCTTGGGGAGTCGGTGATGGTGCAGGCCTGGGCGAAGGCGATGGGGTCGGGCGAGGCGGTGCTGCCAGAGTAGACAGTTGAATATTCTCTTCTTGAACCTCTTCGGCAGTCTCTTCTGGTTCTGGCTCTGGTTCAGAGGCAATGGGTAGCCCCAGCACAAGCGCATGGAGCGCGACAGAGGCCACCAGCATCGGCCGCCAGAACATCTGCCACGGCGAGGAAGACCTGTGAACTGGAAGTGTGGAGGCTGGCAGACGCAGAGTTGACCGTCCCATGATCAGAGAATGATTGGCTTGGAGAGACTTCGGATGAATACTAAAGGGTTTGCAAAAAGGCTTGTAGAGAAAAGGGCATGAAGAGAGAAATTTGAGAGGGCGATCGCCTGCTTAATTGCGACAGTTGTCCATCTATCTATCACTGTTTGTCTATCACCGTTTGTCTATCACCGACAGAGAGTCTCCCTGGAACAGACTCAAAGAAACTGCTCCAAGGAGACCAGAGACTAACCAATCAGCAAAGCGTTGAAAGCAAACCGTCAGGTGCTTCTATCGCTGAGCTTCAAGGCGCAGAAGTTCCTGGATGCTGATGCCTACGGTTTCCCGATTAGCAAAGCGGGTGCCGAATTCGTTGCGCTCCAGCAGTTGACGAGCCAGCGTGTAGCCTTCGCTAGGCAGACGAACGTAGCCAACTTCGTCCACAAGCTGAGGGCTGCTCAGGTAGAAAGACACAAACTGGCGGACTTCAGGGCGCTGCGCGGCGCGATCGCTCACGTAGATGAAGACCGGGCGAGACAGCGGCGTGTAGGTGTTGTTTTCTACAGTCTCGCGGCTGGGTGCGACGGGGCGACCGTTGCCGTTGTCGATAGCAACCGACTTCAGACGATTCCGGTTTTCTTCATAATAGGCAAAGCCGAAGTAGCCCAGCGCGCCCTGATCCTGAGCAACGCCCTGCACTAGCACGTTGTCGTCTTCGCTGGCGGTGTAGTCGCTGCGACTGTCTCCTGCCTTGCCGTTGATAGCTTCGGTGAAGTAGTCGAAAGTGCCGGAGTCGGTTCCAGGACCATAGAGACTCATGCGAACGTTAGGGAAACCACTGCGAACCTGGTTCCAGTTATTGACGGTGCTACCCGGTTCCCAGATTTTCTTCAGTTCGGCGGTGGTCAGGCTGGTTGTCCAGTTATTACGGGGGTTCACCACAACCGTTAGTGCGTCATAGGCGACAGGCAGTTCGATGTAGTTGATGCCTGCTGCGCGGCACTTGTCGATTTCAGATTGACGGATCGGGCGAGAGGCGTTGGAGATGTCCGTTTCACCCGCGCAGAACTTGCTAAAGCCACCGCCTGTGCCAGAGATCCCAACGGTAACATTGACATCCCGATTGATCTTCATAAATTCTTCGGCCATGGCTTCGGTGATTGGAAACACCGTGCTAGAGCCGTCGATTTTGATCAGGCGATTCGTTTGTGAAAACACAGCGACGGGTACACTAACCGCTGCCACTGTTGCGGCGATCGCCCCTAGAACCTTCACAAAGCGATTCACCTTAACTCCATTCGCCACCATAGGTCTGCGCTCCCAAAGCGTATAAGAACTGTCTGCTTAAACACAGGTAGCGTAGCGGCTGAGCGTTAAGAACTGATAATCCTCTAGTAGGGGTTTACGTTAAGAAATGGCGATCTTTAGGTTAAGGCGACTGGGCGATCGCAGTTCTGGCGATTTTGGATTTTAGATTGGCGATTTTAGATTCCAGCAGGCGCTAATCATCTGGAAATTGCCAGCAGGCGCTAGTCATCTGGAAATTGCCAGCAGGCGCTAGTCATCTGGAAATTGCCAGCAGGCGCTAGTCATCTGGAAATTGCCAACAGGCAATATATTCCACGCGAATACTGCCGCAGGTGCAAGGGGCTTCTGTGGAAGCAACCCATTCGCGATCGCACTGGCGGCAGTGGCAAAAAATATTGTTGTAGTTCGCCGCATCCAGCACACGCTGCCATTCGGCGAGTTCTTCGGGCGTCAGTTGAGACATAAGGGGTTAGGAGTGTTGGGGTGTTGGGGAGAGATGGAAAAGGAAGAACGAAGAACGAAAAAGGAAGAACGAAGAACGAAGAGCGAAAAACAAAACCTCTTCCTTTTTCTCTTTTCTCTTCTCTTTTTTTCCTCCCACCCTATCACTCCACCACTCCAAACACCGTTAGCGTTGTTGCTAATTGACTGGCACTACGGCCGCCTGCAAGTTTGCGCTGCTGAGCCGTTGCAGCATTTGATCAGCCGTGGCGCGATCGCGGAATAGACCTGCTTGCATCACGACCTGTCCATTAATCACTGTGCGGAATGCATCGGGCACAATAGAGCGCACGCGAGTTTGCACGTCGGGAGAACTGCCATTCACCACCACCCGGAAGCTAAAGCCCAGCGAAGAGGCCAACGGCGACGCAGGCTGAGGCGATCCGGTAAACACAGGGGGCCGGGCAGAACCAACCTGACCAGGCGGGGTTTGTCCCAGCGGCACAGGCGGCAGCGACGGCACAGGAAGCACTGCCACCGATTCGGGTGCGCTGACCGACGGCGGCGGCGGCGGCAGAGGAATGCCGTTCACAATGGTGGGCGACCCGGTGCTGGGCGCAGGTGTGGGGGTGGGTCGAGTTACCACAACGCCGGAGGCCGGGGGCGGCACAGGAATCTCAACTGGGGCGGTGCCAATAGGTCGAGACGGCTGAGGTGCGGGCGTGACCACGATTGGCGCAGGGGAGGGTGCGGGCGTTGTGGGACGCGGCGTAACGGGTGCAGGGTTCGTGGCGATTGGGCGCGAGGCACTGGTCAGCGCCGCCAGCGACAGGTCATTGGTCAGGTACAGATGCCCTAGAGGCTGCCCATTGAACACGCGGCGGCTAAGATACCAGCCGGGGTTGAGCTGAATTCGGTTGAAGCCGCTGGCAGCGCTGCGAGATCGACCAATTTCCAACGTGCCGCTGCCGCTGCTGGGCTGGGCATAGAGGATGATTTGGTTGCCCTGAGTCACAGTGCGGAGGGTGTATTGCAGACCCAGATCCTGTCCGCCAACGCGCACCGAGTAGCCGTTGCGGTCGGTGGCGCGGGCGCAAATGCCCGTAAAGTCAAACCGGGTCATCAGGGCATCAACGGTGCCATTGCTCGATTCTTGCCAGCAAGCGCGGGCATTGCTGACCTGTTCCAAAATGGTGATGCGACTGCCACCTGCGCTGCCCAGCACCACAAAGCGGCTTTGGTCAACCTGGGTGTTGTTGAAGGTGGTGGCGATCGCCTGTTCGTTTAAACCACCCACGCCCAAGCTCAGGGCGGTCAGGGCGGTGAGGGACAACCAGTGTGGACGTTCCATACTCTCTCTCGATGTGGATGTTCAAGGTGTGGCGTTTTCCCTGATTCATAAGAGCGTGCCTAAAAGCGTAATCCTGAGTTCGGTAGATGGGCCGAAAATTCGGCAAAATTATCAAACTTTTCCACTGGGTGCTTCCGCAGATCCGCAGAAATTTGCTCGAATTTTTAACGAGCAGCGAGATTGTTTGGTCTGCGTGCTAGCGCGATCGCACGCAAAAGCCAGGGGTCAATCTCCGCAGCTTGCCTTGCAAAGAAAAGGCGATCGCCACTGAGTTGACCACACTGCGCCCGGTTCAGGCGGTTTGCAATCCCTGGGTGAAAGCTTGTGAATCTAGTGACGCGGCTCCTGCTGTAGAAGTTTCGCCACAGGGAGAGAAAGTTTTTCCCTCGTTTTTTCCCCGTTCTAACCCCAGACTATAGCCCCAGATTGATCAGCAATTCCTGAATTTCGCCCCAGCTTAGCCCTTGCTGAAGATAGACTGGATTTGCCGGGTCATAGGGCCCCTGGAGGCGATCGATGCTGAGAATCTCTGCATCTGGTGGCAGCACGGGAACGTCAGGATCATAGGCCGTAGGGCGCATCAGCGAACTGGAAAAGCCGCGAAAAATGGCGACCTGATCGTCACCGTCGGCCGTGCGGGCAGTCACCAGCAACACTTCGCTGGGGCGCTTGAGGGTATATTGTTCCAGGCGGGTTCCGGGAGACATGCAGGGGGTGGAGGGTTGGGGTTGCTTTCGGTTCAACACTGTATCACTCCATTGCCCCATTACGTTTCTCTAGCTGCCAATGATCGGATCAAGGGCGGCAATCAGGCGATCGCACTCTTCCAGGGTGTTGTAATGCACCATGCTAACGCGCACCACGCCGTTTTGCTGCGCCAGATCCAGGTCTTCGATCAGCCGTCGAGCATAGAAATCCCCATAGCGGATGCCGATGTGATGCTGATCGATCTGTGGGGGAATGGTAGCGCTGTTGAGTTGACCGACCGTAAAGGCAATGGTGGGCACGCGACGATCTCGGTCTGCGGTGGGGTCGCCCCAGAGTTTCACGCGGGGCTGGCTGTGGAGATAGCTCAGAAGGCGATCGCTCAGTTGCTCCTCATGCTCGGCAATGCGGTCGAAGGCCTCGCTGAGGCGGCCGGAGAGGTCACTGGCGGGGCGATCGCTGCCATGCTGCACCGCCAGCTCGCTTAGATAATCCACAATGCCCGCCGCGCCATAGCTCAGTTCAAAATTCACATTTCCAGGCTGAAACTTGTAGGGAATCGTTTCCTGGCCGATGAAGTAGTGATTGATTCCTGGCATAGTCAGCAGGTGTTCCCGCTTGCCGTACATCAGCGCGTAGTGCGGCCCATAGACCTTATAAAAGCTGAATACGTAAAAATCCACGTCCAGTGCCTGCACATCCACCCGGCGATGGGGCGCATAGGCCACGCCATCCACGCAGATCATCGCGCCGCGCTCATGCACCAAGTCGGCGATTTGGCGAATTGGGTTAATCGTGCCCAGGATATTGGAAACATGGGTCAGCGCCACCAGCCGAGTGCGTG
Source organism: Thermoleptolyngbya sp. C42_A2020_037 (assembly GCF_015272455.1). Taxonomy (NCBI): domain Bacteria; kingdom Bacillati; phylum Cyanobacteriota; class Cyanophyceae; order Oculatellales; family Oculatellaceae; genus Thermoleptolyngbya; species Thermoleptolyngbya sp. C42_A2020_037. Next base: position 14,560 of record NZ_JACYLP010000020.1, on the reverse strand, counting down.
GGGTCATTAGCTGTGCCAGTGTGTCCAGATCAAGCTGGAGCGTTTCTGGATTCAGATTCCAAGACTTGACGATGATGCCCTGCTTCCGCAAGTCCAGCCAGCAGCCAATGTTAGATTCATGGTCGCAATTTGTGACGATGATTTCATCACCAGGGCAAAAGGTCTGCCCCAGGCACAACGACAAGATCCGCAGCAGCAACGTGGTAGAGCCGCCCATCACCACTTCGCTGGGGTCAGCAGCATTGATCAACATTGCGACGGCTTGGGCTGCTTCAGCAACCCGCGCAGTCGATTGCTGCGACACGTCGTAGGATGCGCCAAGCTGCACATTGGTCGTCAGCAGATAATCGCTGATGCGATCCGCAACCCGCTTCAGGGTTTGGGAACCGCCCGCATTGTCAAAAAACACCCACTCTCCTGCCAAAGCTGGAAACTGGGCGCGGACGTAGTCAAGCTGGAGCGGACGAGCAGTCGTGAGCATGGCGAATACTAGGATAGTTGGGCGATAGTTGGGTTCAGAACAAGACCGCATAAGCCTAGTCCAGAATACCCGGCGATCGCCCTTCTATCCCCAATACAACTATTTAGAACCTACGCAGTTGGACAATTTCTCGCGGTCGCAGCCCGCGAGAAATTGTCCAAAATCCAAAGAGCTTATCGCAAGTGCGTAAGTCCTGCTATCTAACCTGCCGCTCTAATCTACCCAGGCCACGCGCACAAAATGGGTTGGCTGTCCCCAGCGATCGCCCTGGTTTTCTACTGATTGAATCACCAGGTTAAACGGAATTGCCGTCGTCAGGTAGCGCTGGGCAATTTGCCCTGCATCTGGCGCAATGCCTGCGGCAGCAGTCGCCGCCAGCCCCAGCCCCAAAATCTGCCCCAGCGGATCTTTGGGCAGCACCAGTTGAGCGCCCATCAGCAGCCCCGCCGTCAGCAAAATTCCCACCGATAGATTCGTGCCGCAGCGGGGATGCACGGCCAGATTCCACTCGCCCCCCACTAGCCGATGCAGCGCCGTCTGGGCCGCCCGGCGCAGTTGCTCAGTGTCAACTGCTCCATAAATGTAAAAGCCCGTTTCGGTAGACATGCCACCGAGGCGATCGCCCATACCGCCATCTACCAACCCACCCGCCATCTCACTCAGCACCCACACCGTCGCATGTTCCAGTGCATGAACCTGGCGCACCGTCAGCAGTTCCTTTAGCCCCGGCACAAAGGAAAGCTGCCGCAAAAAATCAGCATCCTGCGTTGGCACAGGCGCAAAGCCGAAGGGCGCATGATTTGCGGTTGATGCAGTTGCAGTCATGACAATCTCCTTTAGAGAAAAAGCAGGCGTGTGCATTGAACTAAACTCTCTGCACACGCCAAATTGCAAGCAAACATTACGAAACAAGCGATGCAAGCAACACCAGGCAAACAGAACCCAGACCCCAGGAGCGTGCAGCAATCAATCCAGCATTGAGCTACGCTCCGGGACTAGGCGGTGGCCCACCCTCCCCAACAGCAATCGGCACTTCTATACCAAATTGCTCTAGCACCACCACCGGTTCCTCAGCACCGCGATTCATCTCGATTCGCTTCACCAACACCTCACCATTCGACAATCGCTGCCCCACTCGGACATAGCGACTGGTCGGCTCGTTCGGAGCCTGCACAATTGCGTGAGCCGTATTGCCAATCTGAATCACCCCCATCACCTTAACCGCGCGGGCTATGGTTGGCTGGGGCGGCGGCGGCGGGGCCGGGCGCTGGGTCGGGCCATTTAGCGCTTGCCCCGTTAGGTTGGGAATTGGGGCCAGTTGCCCGGTTCCCGAAGGCGTACCTGTCCCCGCTGCCCCAACTCCCGTACCGGCCTGCCCGCCCGGTAGCGAAGGCACACGCCCTGTTGCCAGCGGCGGCACTCGCACACCCTGTCCCGCAGGTGTAACAAAGGGACGAGTCGTTGCCCCATTTCGATTTGGGGACTCAACCACCACTGGCGTAACCGTAACCTGGGCAAAGGGATCGGGGCGATTGCGCTGCACTTCTTGAACACGCGCCTGGGGATTGGTAGAAGCGATGAGTTCGGGGGGCAGCGTGCCCGCAGGCAGTCCAGGAGAGGGAGCAGTTGCCGTGGTTGGGGCGGTGGCAGGAGCCGCTGGAACCGCAGCCGGATCGGCAGGCATTGCGTTTGGATCGGCTGCTGCATTAGGGTCTGCGGGTGCATTTGGATCTACGACGGCTCCGGGTTCCGCAGGCGCGTTTGGGTCTGTAGGCGCTGTCGCCGCAGGCTCTTCCGGCGCACTCCTACAGCTTCCCAGCCACAGTGCAAGCGTTCCTAAAACCATAACCAGAGCAGTTCGGCGCATATCAGCCCCCCAAAAACCTATAATCCTTTACGACCCGTCCACAATGCCAATTTCAAGATGCTAATTCACCAACCCATAAACCTGACCAGACAGGCTTGATTAACCTGCCCTAACACAACCCATCCGCTGATATCTATTAAAGATAATGCAGAAACTTCGGATTTGGCTGAACTTCATCGGTTTAGCGACCCGCAGGGTTCTGCTTTCAAGGACTAGCGCTGTGCGGCCTGCGTGGGCAGCGAGAAGGGGAAGTTCGCAACGGGCTGCTGATCGCTGACGGAGCCTTCGATTGTGCGGGTTGTGCCCTGGACGAGCAGCGTCAGGTTAAAGGGGATGCTGCCACCGCCCCCGCCAGGGCAGCGAGTGAACAGATTCACTTCAATAGAAAACTGCCCCTGGGGTGCCCCGCCCGACGGCCAGAAAATATTTTCAATGGGGCTGGTGTTTTGCTCTCCACAGCCTGCGTTTGCGTCTACGTCGAGCTGGCCGCCAGAAGGCACACTGCGGTTATAGTACGCAACTATGTTGCCCGATGGGTCGCGGACTGCCAAATCCAGGTCGTCAGTCGTCGTCCACCGCAGCGTGACCTGAATATCGCCGGTGCCGAGGGTTGGTGTAGAACTGGCTTGGGCCGGTGGCGTAAAGGGCTGAGCAGAGGGGCAAATATCAGATAGGTCGATGAGCCGACCCGTTTGGGTAATCATGAAACAACCCTGGCGTTCCTGAGCCAGTCCAGCGGGCATAGCCACTCCTAGAACAGAGGCCGCAGCGGCGATCGCCAAGAGCCATTGGGCAGAGACAGGCATCGGAGTCGGGAAGCGGGTGGGTAAGGTGAATGGTTTCATGGGCTTTGGGCAAGTTGCAAGGGTGTTGGTGCTAGGGTTCCCATTTTGATTTAGAAGAGTTGCACTGGATTGAGATGCGGGGTGCTAGAGCGGATCAGGTGGGGAATTGAGGGCTGTGGAAAATCTGCACAGACTGAAAGCTGGAATAACATCCAACTTTTAGCGCAGAAGTTGCAGATTTTTTCAAAAAAACTGGATCTCTTGCTCAAAGATGAGCTAATGTTTGGTAGTTAAATCTTATTAGATGAATCTTGTCCTAGAAATTCGTTGCCATTTTTTAAAACTGTTTCAGCCCTGACGGATCAAGTTTTTGCTCAATTATCCCCAGCTTTTTGAGTTGCAGCCTCAAGGCGCAAAAAACTTTTTCGCTGGCGACTTGCTTGGGTGTTGTACTTGCGGCTAGTGGTCATTTCTAAAAGGTATCTAAAGCGCTAAGTATCAAGAAGCAGGGATGATTTTGGGTTGCTGTTTGACCATGTATGGATTTTTGTATCCCTACTAGCTTGCGGGGTTATCCATAGATTCTTGAGAGATTCTTGAGACTGTAATCCTGAAGCTGTAAGTTCCAAGTTTGCAAATTCCGAACCCCCGACCTGATTTGAAAACTACTGCCCAACTATTGCCCAGCGCTTTGTAGTGTGAGGAAATTGGTATGAACCGTTGCGCCGCCTTCTTTTCCCGCAGTTTTCGCCAGCTTCATGCAGCGCTCGATACACTATCAACTGCTCAGTTCGGAGCCGTGCTGAGGGGGGTGGCCCTGTCGGGTGGGCTGTCGCTGATGGCGATTTCCGTAGGGATCGCTTCGCGAATTGCCCCAGCGCAGGCACAGGCGGCTTACGGCAGCTACGTGGGGATTGGCGGCTCCTTTGGATTAACGGAGGGCGACGATGCGTTTGGCGAAGATTCGGCTTCGGGGGCGGTGATTGCGGCCCGCTACAAGCTGCTGCGAGTGCCCCTCTCCATTCGGGCGCAGTTGCTATTGAGCGATCGCAGCGCTTTTGTGCCCACGGTTTCCTACGACATTCCGTTGAACTGGCAGACCGATCTGTACCTTGGGGCGGGCGCTTCTATCATGCTGGGTGGCGGAGACGACACTTCGCCCATCGGCAACCAGAGCAGCTTTGTCCTGCAACCCGGTATTGACCACGCATTGCCCAACAGCAATTTGGTTCTCTTTGGCAACGCAATTTTTGCCTTTGATGGCTACGACGAAGGCAACAACGCCGCGATTTCAGTGCAGGGCGGGGTTGGTTTGCGCTTCTAGACTTTGTGCTTCTGGGATTCATGCTTCTAGACTTTGGGCGGCTCGCAACCGAAGTTCAAGAATCTATGCACCTGTGAAAAGTGCCGTACTGTGCGTAGGCATCTCAATTTGACGTGCCGTTCTGAGAGGCACGCAGGATTTCAGTTGCAAAATCCGCATCGCTTCACCTAGAATTCATACTTTATCCTGGTAGGTAGATATTCCAACCTGAAATGGCAAGGGGGTTGCTAGCGATCGCCCTTCATTTGGCACCGCGCCAGTTTTTCAGAATGCCCTCTCTCAAAAGTTGGCTCAAAACCTGGGCATACCTGGGCATAGTGTTACGTATGCGTCTCTCCAGAAAGAAATCCAATCCTAGAGTGGAATAGCTGGAGGCGGTTGCGATCGTTTGGGCGGAGGGCTTCAGCAGTTTTCTCTGTACGGGTTAATGCAGCGCAGACCGTCTGAGGTGAGATAGAAGGAATAAACATTGGCTGGGATTGCTGGAGCCGAGGGCAGATTCGCGTTGCCGGAGCGGGCGGATTGAAACGCTCACTAGTTCCCAACCTCAGAGCCTAAAGCAGTTTGGGGATCAGGTTGATTTAGGGTTATCTCAGGGTTATTACAAAACAGGTCTTTCCGTTGAAATTTGCTATGGGTGGAATAGGCGTGAACCAAAACGAATGGATGGGGCAGGGAACCACGGGCTATGCGGGACAGCGGTGGCTGGTGGAAGAGCGCGACGCTTGTGGGGTCGGGTTTATCGCCGATTCTCAAGGTAGAGCAAGCCATGACCTAGTGCAAAAGGCGCTGGTGGCGTTGTCTTGTATGGAGCATCGGGGGGGCTGTAGCGCTGACCGGGATTCTGGCGATGGCGCAGGACTCATGACGGCCATTCCCTGGGTACTGATCCGCGAGTGGTGTGAGGCGGAAGGGATCAGCCTGCCCGCAGCGGAGAATTTTGGGCTGGGCATGGTGTTTTTGCCGCAGTCTGAGGCCGCAGCGGCGATCGCCCGCGACCTGGCCACCAAAGTTTGGATGGAGTGTGGATTGAAGATCCTCGGCTGGCGCAAAGTGCCCGTCAAGCCAAGCGTGCTGGGCATCCAGGCGCGAGAAAACCAGCCGCAAATCGAGCAAGTGCTGGTGGAATCGACTGACTCTGGCGACGACCTAGAGCGCGACCTCTACTGGGCCCGCAAGCGTATTCTGTCCGTGCTGGCGGATTATCAGGGCGAGTATGCCGAAGCGCTTAAGGACTTCTACGTCTGCTCTTTCTCGAACCGCACGGTTGTTTACAAAGGCATGGTGCGATCAGCCGTGCTGGGCGAGTTTTATCTGGATTTGCAGAACCCGCTCTACGCCAGCGCGTTTGCCACCTACCATCGCCGCTTTAGCACCAACACCATGCCCAAGTGGCCGCTGGCTCAGCCGATGCGCCTGCTGGCGCACAACGGCGAAATCAATACGTTGCTGGGCAATATTAACTGGATGATGGCGCGGGAAGCGGATCTCAGTCATCCGATTTGGGGCGATCGCTTGAAAGACCTGAAGCCGACCGTCCGTCCAGAAAACAGCGACTCCGCCAACCTGGACAATGTGATGGAACTGTTAGTCCGATCGGGGCGCGACCCGCTGGCGGCGCTGATGATGATGGTTCCAGAGGCCTATAACAATCAGCCCGACCTGGCCGATCACCCCGAAATTGTGGACTTTTACGAATACTACAGCGGCATTCAGGAGCCGTGGGACGGCCCGGCGTTGCTGGTATTTAGCGATGGCAAGAAAGTCGGTGCGTCGCTGGATCGAAACGGCTTGCGACCCGCCCGCTATGCGATTACCCGCGATGGCTACATCGTCGTGGCATCAGAAGCGGGAGTCGTGGCATTGCCAGAGGCAGAAATTGTGGAGAAAGGGCGTCTGGGGCCTGGACAGGCGATCGCTGTTGACCTGCAATCTCACGAAATCCTCAAAAACTGGGACATTAAGCAGCGCGTGGCCCAGGCTCAGCCCTACGGCGAATGGCTGAAGCAGAATCGCCGCGAGTTAGAACCCCAGCCCTTTACCACCGAATCCTACCTGGACAGCGTGGCCCTGCTGCGCCACCAAACTGCCTTCGGCTACACCTCCGAAGACGTGGAGATGGTGATCCAGGACATGGCTCAGAAAGGCAGCGAGCCGACCTTCTGCATGGGTGACGACATTCCCCTGGCCGTGCTGTCTGAAAGGCCGCACCTGCTCTACGACTATTTCAAGCAGCGCTTTGCCCAGGTGACGAACCCGCCCATTGATCCGCTGCGCGAAAAGCTGGTGATGTCTCTGGCGATGGAACTGGGCGCACGCGGCAACCTGCTGGACGAAAAGCCGGAATACGCCCATCTGCTCAGCCTCAAGTCGCCTGTGTTGAACAACGCGGAGCTAGACTTTATCCGCAACTCAGAGTTTGAAACCGCCAGTCTGTCTACCCTGTTCAACATTTCCGCCGGGCCCGACGGGCTACAGCAGGCGGTGAATGACCTCTGCCAGCAGGCGACGGCAGCCGTGCGGTCGGGCAAGGCGGTGCTGATTTTGAGCGATCGCCTATCGTCTGACGGTTCCCCGACAACTCTCAGCGCCAGCACCAGCTACATCCCGCCGCTGCTGGCCGTGGGTGCAGTTCACCACCACCTGATCCGCCAAGGCTTGCGGATGCGGGCCTCGCTGATTGTGGACACGGCCCAGTGCTGGAGTACCCATCATTTTGCCTGTCTAATCGGCTATGGAGCCAGTGCCGTATGTCCCTATCTGGCGTTTGAAACGGTGCGCCATTGGCACGCCGATCCCAAGACCCAAAGCCTGATGGAGCGCGGCAAGATTGAGGCAATCTCGGTGGAAAAAGCACAGCAAAACTACCGCAAGTCGGTCGAGTCGGGCCTGCTGAAGATTCTCTCCAAGATGGGGATTTCCCTGCTCTCTAGCTACCACGGGGCGCAGATTTTCGAGGCGATCGGCATCGGCGGCGATCTGCTGCATCTAGGCTTCTACGGTACAGCCTCGCGGCTGGGGGGCTTGAGCGTGGCAGATCTGGCGAACGAAGTGCTGTCCTTCCACAGTCGCGCCTTCCCAGAACTATCGGTCAAGAAACTGGAAAACATGGGCTTTGTGCAATATCGTCCTGGCGGCGAGTATCACATGAATAGCCCCGAAATGGCGAAGCACCTGCATAAAGCGGTGGAGTCCAAGAACTACGACCACTACGATCTGTACCAAAAGTACTTGGAAGAGCGGCCGCTGACGGCTCTGCGCGATCTTCTGGACTTTAAGAGCGATCGCCCCTCGATCCCGTTCGACGAAGTGGAACCCGTTTCTGAAATTGTCAAGCGCTTCTGCACGGGCGGCATGTCCCTGGGGGCGCTGTCGCGGGAGGCACACGAAACGCTGGCGATCGCCATGAACCGCATCGGCGGCAAGTCCAATTCTGGCGAGGGCGGCGAAGATCCCGTGCGCTACAAGGTGCTGGACGACGTAGATGGTGAGGGACTATCGCCAACGCTACCCCATTTGCGGGGACTGAAGAATGGCGATCGCGCCGCCTCTGCGATCAAACAAATCGCCTCTGGCCGATTTGGGGTTACGCCGGAGTATCTGATGAGCGCCCGTCAGCTTGAAATCAAGATGGCGCAAGGGGCTAAGCCTGGTGAAGGCGGCCAGCTTCCGGGCCCCAAGGTCAGCCCCTACATTGCCATGCTGCGCCGCTCGAAGCCCGGTGTGACGCTGATTTCGCCGCCGCCCCACCACGACATCTATTCCATTGAAGACCTAGAGCAACTGATTTTCGACCTGCACCAAATCAATCCCCAGGCGCAGGTGTCGGTGAAGCTGGTGTCGGAAGTGGGCATTGGCACGGTGGCGGCGGGCGTGGCCAAGGCAAACGCCGACATTATCCAAATCTCCGGCCACGACGGCGGCACGGGCGCATCGCCGCTGAGTTCCATCAAACACGCAGGTAGCCCGTGGGAACTGGGGCTGACTGAGGTGCATCGCGTGCTGATGGAAAACAAACTGCGCGATCGCGTGCTGCTGCGCGTCGATGGCGGCATCAAGACGGGCTGGGACGTGGTGATGGCGGCGCTGATGGGCGGCGAAGAGTTTGGCTTTGGCTCCATCGCTATGATTGCTGAAGGCTGCATCATGGCGCGGATTTGTCATACCAACAACTGTCCTGTTGGCGTGGCTAGCCAGAAAGAGGAACTGCGGAAGCGCTTCCCCGGCACGCCAGAACACGTCGTCAACTTCTTCTATTTCATCGCCGAAGAAGCGCGATCGCTCCTGGCCCGGCTGGGCTACCGCTCCCTCAACGAGATCATCGGCCGCGCCGACCTGCTGAAGGTGCGCGACGGTGTGGCGCTGACCAAGACCAAGGCGCTGGATCTGTCCTGCCTGATCAATCTGCCCGATACTCGCGAAGACCGCAGTTGGCTGGTTCACGAAACGGTTCACAGCAACGGCCCGGTGCTGGACGACGAAATTCTGGCCGATCCCGCAGTCCAGGCGGCGATTCAGAATCAAACCAGCCTCACCAAGACAGTCGGCGTGGTCAATACCGACCGCAGCGTGGGAGCGCGAGTCGCAGGGGCGATCGCCAAACAGTATGGCGACACGGGCTTTGCCGGACACCTGACGCTGGAATTTCAGGGCAGCGTTGGCCAGAGCTTTGGCGCGTTCAACCTCCCCGGCATGACGCTGAAGCTGGAAGGCGAAGCCAACGACTATGTGGGCAAGGGGATGCACGGCGGCGAGATTATCATCCAGCCCCCAGCGGCAGCCACCTTCGACCCGGCCAGCAACGTGATCGTCGGCAATACTTGCCTCTATGGGGCAACGGGCGGCACCCTGTTTGCCAGCGGCCAGGCGGGCGAGCGCTTTGCGGTGCGGAATTCCCTCGGTCGTGCCGTCATCGAAGGCGCAGGCGACCACTGCTGCGAATACATGACGGGCGGCGTGATCGTCGTGCTGGGCAGGGTCGGGCGCAACGTCGGCGCGGGCATGACGGGCGGACTGGCCTACTTCCTGGACGAAGACGGCAGCTTCCCCAGCAAGGTGAACCCGGAGATTATCAAAATCCAGCGCGTCACCAGCCCCGTCGGCGAACAGCAGTTGAAAGACCTGATTGCAGCCCACGCCGATCGCACAGGCAGCGCCAAGGCCAAGCACATTCTGGCGAACTGGGCGACCTATCTGCCCCAGTTTTGGCAGGCGGTTCCCCCGTCGGAAGCCAATAGCCCGGAAGCGGTTTCGGCGGAAGATAAGGTGCTGACGACCACGCCGTAGAGTCACGCCGTAGGGTTCTGCGTTTCGGGCCGCGCCTCTGCGGATGCAGCGGGTTAAGGAGTGCCGAAAAGACAAGCGCCCAAAGTTACGAGCGCCTACGAGCGCCTACGAGCGCCTACGAGCGCCTATGAGCGCCTAAAAATAGTCGGGCGATCGCCCTCGTTCTCGCTCCTGTTCTACATCCCGCAGGTGCAGATCGAGGGCGACGACCGAAAGCTGGATTTCCCGCAGCGACAGCGCTAGTGAGATCAGCATCATCACCAGGCTGACGGCAAACATCCACCGCCCTGCCGTTTCAAACCCCAGAAACAGCAGCAGAATGCAAATCACGCTGAACAGCAAACTCGCTGCCCCCCACGCCTGCATATTGCGAATCAGCTTGATGCGGTAGCGCAGACTGGCGATTTCCTGCCGCAGCATCGGGTCAGGCTTGCTCTGGTGGCTGGCGTGCAGGTTGCGGATAATGCTGGCCAGCGCCACAAAGCGGTTTGTGTAGGCCAGCAGCAGCAGCGAAATCGTGGGAAACAGGATTGCAGGAGTGGTGATGTCGATATTCATCGGCGCAAAACGAGGAATCCGGGAGTGCGGTAAAACGAGTGGATCAGCGATGATGACGGGAGGGACTCTCGTAGAGTCTCAGGTGTAGTGTCTCAGGTGTAGTGTCTCAGGTGTAGCAGGCTTTTCACTGTATTCCGGTTGCTAAGTATTCCGGTTGCTAAGTATTCCGGTTTCTCGGTGTTCCGGCTTCTATCTCCCTCAACGGTGGTTCCCGCCAAAATCGGCAATCTAAAATCCAAAAGGGATATCCCTCTGACCTCTTTTGACTTTTACTTATGGACAATCCTCCTCCCGAAACCATCCGGCTCGATCAGTTTCTGAAATGGGTGCAGGCAGTGCCCACGGGCGGCGAAGCCAAGGTGCTGGTTCAAATTGGCGAAGTCAGCGTGAATGGCGCAGTGGAAACCCGGCGCGGACGGAAACTGGTAGCGGGCGATCGCGTTTCGATAGCAGGCGAAGAGTTTGTGGTGAATTTGCAGTGAGAGAGAATGAGGGACTGACCTGTTCCTTCAGACCCTATGCTCAAACTGCTCACCAATAACTCTCGCCACGTTAGCGTAGAGATAAGATGTTGCTCTTGAAATTAGTTCGCTTGAAATCGGTTCGCTTGAAATCCGTTCAACATCGGTTTAACATCATTCACGCCCTTTCGCTGGTGTTTGGGAGCAAGAATTAATCATGCTGGAAGCCTATCGTAACCATGTCGCAGAGCGAGCAGCGCTGGGGATTCCGCCGCTGCCGCTGTCTGCTGAGCAAACGTCCGAATTGTGCGAACTGCTGAAGCATCCACCAGCGGGTGAAGAAGAATTTTTGGTGAGTTTGCTGCGCGATCGCATTCCGCCGGGGGTCGATCAGGCCGCTTATGTGAAGGCGGGATTTCTAACGGCGATCGCCAAGGGAGAAGCCTCCAGCCCACTGATCTCGCCCCAATACGCCACGGAACTGCTGGGCACGATGATGGGGGGCTACAACGTGCGATCGCTCATCGACCTGCTGCACTCGCCCAATGCAGAGGTCGTTGCTACCGCCACCGCCGCCCTCAGCAAGACGCTGTTAATCTACGATGCGTTTCATGACATTCAGGAACTAGCGGAAAGCGGCAACGAATCAGCCCAGCAAATCATGACCGCCTGGGCCAATGCAGACTGGTTCACCAGCCGCCCGCCGCTGCCGGAAGCCATCACGGTGACGGTGTTCAAAGTGCCCGGTGAAACCAACACCGACGATCTCTCGCCCGCGCCCCACGCCACCACCCGCCCCGACATTCCGCTCCACGCGACGGTGATGCTGGAAACGCGCCAGCCCGGTTCCCTGGAAACCATCGCAGAACTGAAGAAAAAGGGCTATCCCGTGGCCTACGTCGGGGACGTGGTGGGCACGGGATCGTCTCGCAAATCCGCCACCAACTCCGTCCTCTGGCACATGGGCGAAGACATCCCCTTTGTGCCCAACAAACGCACAGGCGGCTATTGCCTGGGGGGTAAGATCGCGCCCATTTTCTTCAACACGATGGAAGACTCTGGCGCATTGCCCATCGAGTGCGACGTGACGAAGATGGAAACGGGCGACGTGATCACCATCTACCCCTACAAAGGCGAAATCACCAACGAGGCGGGCGAGGTGATCTCCACCTTTACGCTCAAGCCCGACACGATTCTGGACGAGGTGCGGGCAGGCGGACGGATTCCCTTGCTGATTGGGCGATCGCTCACCGACAAAACCCGCATGGCCCTAGGGTTGTCCCCCAGCGACCTGTTCATCCGCCCGCAAATGCCCGCCGACACCGGCAAAGGCTTCACCCTGGCGCAAAAGATGGTGGGCAAGGCCTGCGGTCTTCCGGGCGTGCGCCCCGGTACGTCTTGCGAACCAATCATGACCACCGTTGGCTCTCAGGACACCACCGGCCCCATGACCCGCGACGAGCTAAAGGAACTTGCCTGCCTGGGCTTCAGCGCCGACTTGGTGATGCAGAGCTTCTGCCACACCGCCGCCTATCCCAAGCCCGTTGATATCAAGACCCACCACGAACTGCCCGACTTTATCACCTCGCGCGGCGGCGTATCCCTGCGCCCTGGCGACGGCATCATCCACTCCTGGCTAAACCGGATGCTGCTGCCCGATACGGTGGGTACGGGCGGCGACTCCCACACCCGTTTCCCGTTGGGCATTTCCTTCCCGGCTGGCTCTGGGCTGGTGGCCTTCGCGGCTGCGCTGGGCGTAATGCCGCTGGACATGCCCGAATCGGTGCTGGTGCGCTTCAAGGGCACGCTGCAACCGGGCGTAACGCTGCGCGACGTGGTGAACGCAATTCCCTACGTTGCCATTCAGCAGGGCAAGCTGACCGTTGCCAAAGAAAACAAGAAGAATGTCTATTCCGGTCGCATCATCGAAATGGAGGGACTGCCAGATCTGCAACTAGAGCAAGCCTTTGAACTGACGGACGCAACCGCCGAACGCTCCGCCGCAGGCTGCACCATCAAGCTGAGCGAGGCCACGGTGGCAGAATACCTGCGGTCCAATGTGGCGCTGCTGAAGAACATGGTGGCACGGGGCTATGGCGATGCCCGCACGATCCTCCGCCGCGTTCGCAAGATGGAGGCGTGGCTGGCAAATCCGTCGCTGATGAGTGCTGACCCCGATGCAGAATACGCCGACATTATCGAGGTCGATCTAGATCAACTGAAGGAACCCATCGTGGCCGCGCCCAACGACCCCGACAATATCAAGCTAATGTCGGAATGTGCGGGCGATCCGATCCACGAGGTCTTCATTGGCTCCTGCATGACGAATATTGGGCACTATCGCGCGGCGGCGAAGGTGCTAGAGGGCGCAGGCCCGGTGAAGGTGCGCCTGTGGATTGCCCCGCCCACCCGCATGGATGAGCAGCAGCTTCGCGAAGAGGGTTATTACGGCATCTTTGCCGCAGCGGGGGCCCGCACAGAGATGCCCGGCTGTTCGCTCTGCATGGGCAACCAGGCCCGCGTCGATGACGGCGTGACGGTGTTCTCTACCTCCACCCGCAACTTCAACAACCGCATGGGCAAAGGCGCACAGGTCTACCTGGGTTCGGCAGAATTGGCGGCGGTGTGTGCCCTGCTGGGTCGTATTCCCACGGTGGAGGAGTATATGGAGATTGTGACGAAGAAGATCGACCCGTTTGCCAGCGACCTCTATCGCTATCTCAACTTCGACCAGATTGTGGGATTTGAGGATGAGGGGCGCGTGATTCCCAAAGAGGAAGAAGCAAAGCTCGTTGCGTCGATCTGACGCTGATTGCGGCTGCGTTTCACTTGAGCAAATTTCTCTAAGCTAGAGTTGGGGCAGGCAAGGCTTGCCCTAACTTTTGGCTTTTTGGTGATTATGCAAGCTGAAGAGAAACGGTTTTATACGCCTGATGAGTATCTGGAACAGGAGGTGAGTTCTGAGCTTCGGCATGAGTGTATCAACGGGGTCATTGTCCCTATGACGGGTGGAACCCCGGAGCATAATGAAATTGTCAGCATTTTGAATGCTGCGTTGCGGGTGAGCCTGAAGGGTCAGCTCTACAGTATCTTCGCCTCTGACCAAAGACTCTGGATTCCTGATCGCCAACTGTATACGTACCTAGAGGTGATGGTGGTGCCGCGTCCGCTGGTTCGGCAAACCGGGCGAAATGATACGCTGACGAATCCGATGATGATTGCTGAGGTGCTTTCAAAATCGACCAAAAGCTACGATCGAGACGAGAATTTTTTAGCCTATCGCACGATTCCGACCTTTCAGGAATACCTGCTGATTGATCAATACACACTTCATGTTGAGCAGTATTCCAGAACAGATTCGTTTCGATGGGTGTTTACAGAATACGACTGTGCAGAGGCCCGTATTTTGCTAGCGTCGATTCCCTTTGAGATTCGTTTAGCTGATTTGCACGAAGGGATTGAGTTGGAGGGTGATTAACCCGGCAACTGTTGCCACTACATACGCCCTCTCCATTTTCTGTTGCGCCGAAGTCTTGAAGCCCTCTCCTAGAGTTCGGCTTCCCTTTTTTCAAATGGAGAATGAGTTGGGGGTGAGGGCGGTTCGGAATGCAGGATCGTTAGTGTCTCGATTTATTCGCCACCGTCAAAACGACCAAAGCAAGAGTGACCATGCTGTCAGGGTTTTAGAGATTGCCAGATCGAGGTGACGAAAAACTAGGGACACTAACGGGAAAATTCATCACCAGCGCCAGAGGTGTTGAAAGATAGCTCAACATACAAAAAATGGGGGCAGAATGT
>NZ_JACYLP010000040.1:0-105214 GCF_015272455.1 Thermoleptolyngbya sp. C42_A2020_037 | reverse complement strand
AGAACGAAGAGGGAAGAACGAAGAGGGAAGAACGAAGAGGGAAGAACGAAGAGGGTTGGATGGGCGGGGACAGGGCTGACTGTAGTCAGTGGTGGGAATGACAGGCTTGGAGATGGTGGGCCGAAAGTGGGCTGACACAATATTTACGCATATTTGCGCTTCAGGTCTGTTTGCGCTTTAGGCAAGCTGGTGGGCAAGGAAGTAGTAGGCTCCAGCGATCGCAATGGCGGCGATCGCCCCCAAAAATGTATTCACAATATTTACCATCTCGTTGGTGAGCCAGCGGTATTTTGATTGCAGCGTTGCGCCGATCAGGCTTTCCAGATTCGTGGCGATAAATGCAGCGGCAATGCACATGGGAATTTCAATCGGGGCAATCAGGCGCACGCCCCAGCCCAGCGTGGCAATCAGCGCTGCCCCCAGTAGCCCCGCTAGCGTTCCCTCCAGGCTCACTGCGCCCTCGGTTCCCGCCGGAACGGGTTGGAAGTTGGTAATTAAAAACGTGCGGCGGCCGTAGGCTTTGCCGATTTCCGTGGCGGTGGTGTCGGCTAGTTTGGTGGCGATGCTGGCCACATAACCCAGTGCCAGCAGCACGATAATCACCTTCGTCGTTGCCGTGCCAGCGCTGCCCAGAGCGTAAATGCCCAGCGCACAGAGCGTCGCCGTCAGCGCCGACCCCCAGACGTTTTCGGGCCCCCGTGCCCCAGAGCGCTTCTCGGCAATGCCTGCTTCTTCTTTGCGCTGCTTGCCGATGCGAGTGACCGCTGACCCCACCAGGAAGTACGCCACCATGACGACATAGCCGCGCCAGCCCAGCGTGCCAAACAGAATCACCCCCAGGGCCCAGGCGTGAAAAATGCCCGCTGGAGTCAGCAGTTTCTTGGGCAAAACCCAGGCGATCGCCGCCAGCAGGCTATTCAGCCCCAACCCCACCAGCCAGGGCATCCATTCGCTAGAGATGGGCATCGCACCTTCCTCCCAGACGCGGTTTTGTAAGGGGACTCTGGTTTTAGGGTAAGCGATGATTTGAGAAGAGTCATGGAAAAAACGAAAAATGAAGAACGAAGAACGAAAAACAGAACATCCTTCCTTCTTCGTTCTTCCTTCTTCCTTCTTCCCTCTTCCTTCTTCGTTCTTCCCTCTTCCCTCTTCCCTCTATCGCTTCCTGGCCAGCGTCAGCCCGTCCGATACGGGAATCATGCTGAGGGAGACGCGGTTGTCCTGGTGAATTTTGTGGTTAAACTCGCGAATGGCGAGGGTGTTGGGGGATTGGTTGTCGGGGTTGATGACCTCGCCGCCCCAGAGGACGTTATCGACGGCGATCAGCCCGCCGGGGCGCAGGAGTTGGAGCGATCGCTCGTAATAGTTCCAGTAGTTGCCCTTGTCTGCGTCGATAAAGGCAAAGTCGAACGTGCCCGCCTGTCCCTCTGTCAGCAGGCGATCGAGCGTTTCCAGCGCAGGCGCAATATGCAGCGTGATCTTGTGGACCACGCCGGCCTGCTGCCAATAGCGACGGGCGATCGCCGTATAGTCTTCGCTCACGTCGCAGGCGATGACTTGCCCCGCATCAGGTAGCGCCAGCGCCACTGCCAGAGAACTGTAGCCCGTAAACACGCCAATTTCCAGTGTTTTCGTTGCGCCAATGAGCTGCACCAGCAGCGCCAAAAACTGCCCCTGATCGGGCGTGGTCTGCATGAGGCGCTCTGGATGGCGGGCCGTTTCCTCTCGAAGCGATCGCAGCACCTCTGGCTCTCGCAGCGACACCGACAGCAGGTAATCGTGCAGCGGTTCCGACAGTCCCAAGCTTTTGCCTGTCATGGTCTTCAACGGTAGAAGGGCAATTGGATCATAAGATGTTCTGAGAAGGGAGGGGGAAGAGGGAAGAACGAAGAGAGAAGAACGAAGAGAGAAGAACGAAGAGAGAAGAGGCTTCGTTTTTCGTTCTTCATTTTTCATTCTTCGTTTTTCATTCTTCGTTCTTCGTTCTTTAACTTCCCCCCGCCTCCTTCCCTCCCGTTGTGCTTTATTCCTTCAATTAACCTAAAAATGCTCCGTCCCCTCCTTGCGCTCTTCCTTACGTTCCTCCTGACTGCCTGTAGCTCTGTCTCTGGGCCGGGTCGAGATGTGGTGGAGCGGGCGATCGCCCTCCAGTTCAGCCAGACGCAGGAAGACCTGATCCAACTGCTGAATCCTCAGGACCCGACCTTTCCCCCGTTTACCATCAGCAATGTCAAAATCACTGATGAGCAGGGATTGCAAATCGGCAACCTGCGGGGGTTTCGGGTGCGGGGAACTTATGATGTGACGCTGGAGTTTCCGGGGCGAACGGTGACGCAAAAGGCTAACCCGTTTGAGATTTATCTCCAGCGGCAAATTGAGGGCAAAACCTGGCGCTTGGCGCGGCGGCAGGCCAATCCCAAAAATCAGACCGATACGGAAAGTTGGGTGACGCAGTTGGTGTTATAAACAGCCCCGGCGGCTGTCAGTGGCGGCCCTGGCGGGTGAAGGATTCGCCTCAGAATACTGCTCCTGTAAACCTTTGCCTTGTGGAGAAGCGCCCGTGGAACAGCCCGCTCTGGAACAGCCCGCTCTGGAACAGTCTCCTCTGGAACAGTCCGCTCTGGAACAGCCCGCTCTGGAACAGCCCGCTCTGGAACAGCCGCCTCTGAGTTCCGCTGCTCCGCTGGGATCGTCTGACCATCCCGTGCTTCAGCGCTATGGAGTGGCTCTGGAAACCCTAGAAGCCCACGCCGAGCGGCCCAGTGAAGATGTGATTTTGCAGGCGTTGACGGCGCGAGACGCGGTGCAAGCTGCGCTGGATAAAGCACCTGCTGATCCGACAATTCGGGCTGAAATCTATCGGCTGGATCAGCGCTTGAGACAGCAGAGCGGGGCGATCGCCCGTCATCTCGATCTGGCGACCTGGCGCGACAGCCTCAATCCGCCTGCAAGCGCCTGGTGGTGGAATTTTCCCAAGCCGCCCGACCCGCGCGATCGCCTCGACTGGCTCTGGGACGCGCTGACGATTACCACGCTGGCGGCCAGCTTCAGCTTGGTGATGGATATTTCCAGCAAGTTTTTGACGGGGGGCACTGACCTCCTTGGCTCCTTTGTCATCGTGGGACAGAGCGTGCTGACGCTGCTGACTGGGAAAACAGCGCTCACCCAGGCAGGGCAAGAAGCCACCGAACGCAGCCTGGAGCGGCTGGGCGTGCCCTCTCACTATCACCACGAGGCAAAGCTGGGACTCTCGACGGGGCTGCTGCTACTGTTGTTGGGGCTGCACGCCAATCTGCCCCGCATCGCCAGCCTCTACGCCGCTTGGGGCAACGACAATCAAGCTCAGGGCGAAATGACCCGCGCTGAGGAAAACCTGCGGCGATCGCTCGCGCTTAATCCCGACAATCCCCAAACGCGCTATGACCTGGGCACGGTGTATGAAGACGGGCAGAATCCCGAAAAGGCGATCGCCCAATATCGCCTTGCGCTCCAGGGTGGCTTGTCTCAGGCCAGCATCCCGCTCTCTCGGCTGTATATTCTCGATGGGCAATACGACATGGCCGCCAGCGTGCTGATGCAGGGCGAACAAACTGCGTCTGCTGGGGCGACCCCAGAAGGGTCAGATGCGCTTCCCAGTCCAGACTTTACCTACGGCTATCACACGAATCTGGGATGGATTGCGTTCAAACAGGGCCGTCTCGATGAAGCGGCTGCCCATCTGCAAGCGGCGACTCAGCTTGACCCCCAGCGGGCCGCTGCTCACTGCCTGCTGGCTCAGGTGTGGACGGCTCAGGGCAAACCTGCGGTGGCAGAATGGCAAGCCTGTGCTAGCACCGCAGACCGCACGATTCCCGAAGAAAACACCTGGTATATGCAGGCCCAGTCCGCCCTACAGCGGCGAGGTTCCTGAGGTTCAAGCAAGTAGAAAACACCAGCTTAGAGCGGTGTTAGAGCGGTTGCTTCATGGCCTCTAGCAGGGCAGAGAGCGCCTGATCCTCTGAGGCGGTAACCCGGCGATCGAGCATCGACAGGCTGACGGCTTTGGGCAGGGCGATCGCCGCCAAGTCAGCATCCAGCCCCTCCGTCAGTACCTCCAGCGATTGTGGAATCTTTAGCGCTGCGCGAATCCCCAACAGCATGTCTTCTTCGTAGCCTAGCCCGCGCAACTGCGGCAGCACATCCTCCCACACCACCTTGCTATCGGGGCTACCCGCCTGAATCACGTAGGCCAAAAGCCGCTGCAACTTGCCCTGCTGCTGGGGAGTCAGCACGATCGGCTCGGCTGGTTCTGCACCACTGGCCCGCTCGCTCTCCTCCAAATTTTTCAAAATTTGCTCCCAGTCGTGGCTATCACAGGCATCGGGCTTGCCCACCACCAGCGACACTTGAATCTTGTCCGAGGCGGCATCAATCTCTGTAACCCGTGCCTCCACGCCCAAAAAGCCCAACCACTGGGCGATCGTATTCACCAGCGTAGCGCGAGTAGACTGGCTGCTGGCCAAAAGCCGCAGTTGCGTGCGAACCATCGGGCGCACAATCTGTGTCAGCATAGCCTCGATCTCTGGGGAATGAAGAATGAGTGTTGTGAGTAGGATAGCGCAGATCCCATCCGGCAAATGGTGGCCAAGATTCCAGTCCGACGGGGAAACCTAATTTAAAGAACGAAAAACGAAAAACGAAAAACGAAAAACGAAAAATGGAAATTTCCAGGTACCTACCCAACCCTGACCAGATTCTCTTCCCTCTTCGTTCTTCCCTCTTCGTTCTTCGTTCTTCGTTCTTCGTTCTTCCCTCTTCCCCTCAACATCTCTTTACACTCCCAGTATCCTGTGATAAGCTAAGCGTAGTCGTTATGAGTTTATCTATTTCCCTATGGCGAACCCAGCGGTAGAAAATGCGGTAGAGAATGTGGTCATTATTGGCTCCGGCCCAGCGGGCTATACGGCTGCGATCTATGCAGCGCGGGCAAATTTGAAGCCGTTTATGTTTGAAGGGTTTCAGGCCGGCGGGCTGCCCGGTGGACAACTCATGACCACCACCGAAGTCGAGAATTTCCCCGGTTTTCCCAACGGCATCACCGGCCCCAACCTGATGGACAACATGAAGGCGCAGGCGGTGCGCTGGGGTGCGGAATTGGTGACTGAAGACGTGACCTCTGTAGATTTTAGCCAGCGTCCTTTTGTGATTCGCTCAGAGGAGCGCGAAGTGCGGGCCCACACGGTCATCATCTGCACGGGCGCAACCGCAAAGCGGCTCAACCTGCCAGGAGAGAAGGAATATTGGTCACGGGGTATTTCGGCCTGCGCGATCTGTGACGGCGCAACGCCGATTTTCCGAAATGCGGAACTGGTGGTGATCGGCGGCGGCGACTCGGCCGCCGAAGAAGCGGTCTATCTGACCAAGTACGGTTCCCACGTTCACCTGCTGGTGCGCGGCGACAAGATGCGGGCCAGCAAGGCTATGCAAGATCGCGTGCTGCGAAATCCCAAGATTACTGTGCATTGGAACACATCGGCGACTGAAGTGTTTGGCGATGGCAATCTGATGACGGGGATTAAGACTATCAACAACCACACGGGCGAAACGGGCGAAATTGCCGCGAAGGGTCTGTTTTATGCCATTGGTCACACGCCAAATACGTCGCTATTTCGGGGGCAGATTGACCTGGATGGCGTGGGCTACATCGTCACCCATGAAGACGTGAAAACGAATGTGGAAGGCGTGTTTGCGGCGGGCGACGTGCAGGATCACGAATATCGTCAGGCGATTACGGCGGCGGGGACGGGCTGTATGGCGGCGCTGCTGGCGGAGCGCTATCTCTCGGCAAACTCGCTGATTCAGGAGTTCCACCAAACGGAAGCGTCGGAGCGTCCCCACGAAGCCCCTGCCCACAAAACCGAAGAGCAACAGGCTTCGGAATTTGACCTGGCAAATACCCGGCACGAGGGCGGCTACGCGCTGCGGAAGCTGTATCACGAGAGCGATCGCCTGATTGTGGTGATCTACACCTCGCCCACTTGCGGCCCCTGCCACACGTTGAAGCCGATTCTCAGCAAGGTGATCGACGAGTTTGCTGACCAGGTTCACTATGTCATCATTGACATCGAGCAAGACCCTGAAATCGCCGCTAACGCAGGCGTAACGGGAACTCCAACGGTACAGTTTTTCAAAGACAAAGCGCTAGTGGGGCAGATGCTCGGCGTGAAGCAAAAGAGCCAGTATCGGGAAATGATCCAAAAGAATCTGGCGGCTGTGCCCGTG
The DNA here is from genome assembly GCF_015272455.1 of Thermoleptolyngbya sp. C42_A2020_037. Lineage (NCBI taxonomy): Bacteria > Bacillati > Cyanobacteriota > Cyanophyceae > Oculatellales > Oculatellaceae > Thermoleptolyngbya > Thermoleptolyngbya sp. C42_A2020_037. The sequence goes on along the minus strand of NZ_JACYLP010000040.1, from coordinate 98,953 downwards.
GGGTAGAGGAAGAGGGGAAGAACGAAGAGGGAAGAGCGAAAAGGGAAGAGGGAAGGTTGGAGTTAACTAATCCCTCTCCGTGGCTACCCATTTCCCCTCCGCTTGGCAAACCACTGCTGCAATTGTGTCCGACATGCTGCTTCTAAAACTCCTGGCAGTATCTTGGGACGATGGTTTGAAGCAGCGCTGTCGGGAATGTTGAGGACGGTGCGGATGGCTCCGGCTTTGGGGTCGTCTGCGCCGTAGACCAGCATTTCCAGGCGGGAGAGGGCGATCGCCCCAGCACACATGGGGCACGGCTCTAGGGTAACGTAGAGGGTGCAGTCTTCCAGTCGCCAAGTGCCAAGGCGTTGCCCTGCCTGACGCAGCGCCAGAACTTCGGCGTGGGCAGTGGGGTCATGGTCGCGTTCGCGGCGATTTTCACCCGTGGCGATCAGGGTATCGTCTGGGGCGACGACGACCGCGCCGACAGGCACTTCTCCGGCCTGTCCGGCGACGGCGGCTAGGGCGATCGCCTGCTGCATCCAGCGACAGTGGCGATCGTAGATTGACTCAAACGGTTCAGACGGTGCGGATATGCCCATCGTGGCTAGGTGGATGGAATTTGCTCTGGCAGAATCACTGTAAAGCAACTGCCTTTTCCCAGTTCCGACGATACCGTGATCTGGCCGCCGTGCAGTCGAGCCAGCTTGCTCGATAGCACCAGCCCTAGCCCTGTGCCTTCATACCTCCGGTTCAGCCCTCCGTTGAGCTGCTGAAAAGCCTGAAACAGGCGGTTTTGGTCGGACGGGGCAATGCCGATGCCCGTGTCGATTACGGCAAAGTGCAACGCTTTTGCCTGTTGCCATACCTTCAGCGTCACCGAGCCTTCATCGGTAAATTTAACCGCGTTAGCTAGCAGGTTCGACAGGATTTGCTTGAGGCGGCGCTTGTCGGCTGTGCAAACGGTAACATCTTGAGCAATGTCAAGAATTAACTGTAGTCCTCGCTTTTGGGCAACTTCTTGCACCATGCTCATGCAGGCATCGCAGACTTCCTGAACCAGAACGGGTTCAAAAAACAATTCCTCGCGTCCGGCTTCGATTTTAGACAAATCCAGCAGGTCGTTGATTAGCTCCAGCAGATGGTCGCCACAAGAGCGAATGCCCTCCACATATTGCCGCTGGAGGCTGCTGAGGGGGCCGTGGAGTTGGCGACTCAATACGTCAGCAAAGCCCAAAATGCCCGTGAGCGGGGTTCGCAGTTCGTGGCTCATATGAGTCAGGAATTCGCTCTTGGCGCGGTTGGCGGCTTCTGAAATTCGCTTCTCTTGTTCTAATTCCTGCGTGCGCTCTTGAACCAGCTTTTCCAGCCGTTCATAGCTCTGGGCATTGAAAAGGGCGATCGCCGTTGCGTCTGCCAGCCGTTGCACAAGCTGAATCTCCTCGACTGTAAAGGTGCGGCGGGTTTGGGTGCAATCGAGCACCAGTTCACCATAGTGCTGCCCGCGCACGAGAATTGGCGTGCTGAGCATGGACTGGATGTGCTTGCGTTGGCCCCGCAAGCGGGCGCTGGGAATCTTTTGCACCCACGGGTCTTCGAGAAATGCGGGCGCGTGCCAGACCTTCTGCGTCAGGTAGTCTCCATCGGGTCGGAAAAAGTCCTGCCATTCGTGCATGGGCAGCGGCAAATCCAAGCTGGGGATTACTGTATCCGAGGCTCGCCACTCTGTCTGGGGCACAATCCACTCCGCCTCATGCCGCAGCAGCACCACGCGGTCTACGTCGAAATATTCCCCCGCTAGCCGCACCAGTTCTTGCAAGATAAAATCCAGGTCCAGGCTGGAATTGAGGGTTTGCCCCAGTTGGTTGAGAAACTGCTCTCGCTGGGCCTGTTGCTGTACTTGTTCAAAAAGCTGGGCCTGATGAATTGCTAGGGCAAACTGGCCGGCGATCGCCTCTACCAAATCCACCTCTTCACGACTCCAATCCCGCTGACGCTGGCACTGATGCAGCGCAATCGATCCCAAATAGGTCTGCTGACATAGCATCGGCACAATCAGCGTGGACTGAATACTCCAGGATTGAGAAATAGACAGAATATCCACTGGGGAGTCGATCGGAATGGTAGGCAAGACAATCGACTGACCCTGCAACAGGCGATCGCCATAGTAGCGCTGAAACCCGCATTCAAATTTTCTACCCAATAGGCGATCGCGCTCTGGGGTAGCTTGGCTCACGCAGCGGGCAATTACGGTTTGCAACTTCGACTGCTGAGCTACATCCTCTTGCATTAACAGCGCACAGATATCCACATCCAGCACCCGATGCAAGAGATCCATCGTAGACTGCATCAAATCATCCAATACCAGCGTTTCGCGCATTTTGCGTAACACTTGGTTCATGATGGCGACCTGGCGCGTCTGCTGCCGAAGCCGCTGGTCAGCAGCCAGCTTTTGACGGCGCAGGGCATATTCCTGGAGCGATCGCCTCAGCACCATCGGCAGCCGAAACAGCCGATCTTTCATCACATAGTCCGTCATGCCCGCCTTGATGCAGTCCACCGCGGCCTCTTCGCCCAAGCTCCCGGTCACCAAAATCAGCGGCACATCTCGCCCAGCAGACTGCAACGCCGCCAGTGCCTCGTAGGCTGTAAACCCTGGCAGGCGATAGTCAGCCAATATAGCGTCGTAGTCATGCTCTTTCACGCACTGTTGATAGGTCGATAACGAGTCCACAATGTCACAGGTAAACGGCACGCCGTTCTCTTCTAGAGTCAGCGCAACCAGTTCAGCATCCATTGCAGAATCTTCGACCAGCAGCAGTTTGAGCGGCAGTTCGGGGGATGACGGCACTGTAGATGCTCTCTCCGATAGGGTTCAACTTCCAAAATTGCGTGCCCGCCTAAATTCGTAGACGGGATGAAAGCCAAAGGTGCTGCTAAATAAGCCCAGTCTGGCTGAAGCCAACTGATCAAACCCGATCAATCGCACCTGCCAAACGCAGGCAGATCCGGGTTAATAAAAGGCTGAAAAGTTTTGGAAGAATTGAGCCACTCAATCGCACCTTTTCTAAGGCAAGTTGAGCGGGGTTGTGAAATAAAACATCTGAGACACAACCTTAGACAATCACTCCGAGAGACACATTCTCAGGAGAAAAACTCTCTAATTAAAAAAGCATTGAAGTGATTTCAAAACTGATTTGAATTGCAAATCTGTCTGGATTAGCTTTCTAGATTTAGTCTTCCAGAAAAAGCCCTGACAGACAATTCCTGCATCGCTTCTAAATCGGTCACCTCAACGGTTTGCACGCTAGGCTACTCTAGCCAGTCGCGCTGCGCTTGCTTGCAGGTCGCCACCTGCTGCACCCGGCACGATATCCAGCAGTTGATAACCTATCAGTGAGATTTTTACTAAAGCAGCGTACCTGCTAAAGCATCTTCGGCAGAACATTCTAGTAGAAAACTTCTTCAGCCAAAGTCTATCTCGCGCCGGAGATTTTGCCCAAGTGCTGTGCGACGTTCTCGCTTCAATCTGAATTCGATCTGAACTTGACACCCTGAATAGTTCCCTTCCCGGCAACGAGCAATGCAACCGTCGAAGCGGAAGCTTTTGCAAAAACCGGCTCGATCCCATCTCGCTTGCCACCTAGAGTAGCAGACTCAGCAGTATGGCAGCCGCTTTTCGGCAACCCGTTCATCGCTTGAATCCATCGCAAAAATAGGAATCAGATTCAAGCAGAACTCGCCCCTTCAATGGTTTCATCTGGCTGTGCTGGTAAAGCGAATAACTCAGTATATCGGGATTCTAGATTTAATGCATCTCCCTAGACAACCATTGGCGGGATGGGGCGAGATGGTGGGGGTTTGCCCCCCTACTACTGAGAAGTCAAGAGGGCAGAGGAGTGGGTAGCGGCGGATAATTCAACTGCATCCAGTAGTGACTGATGTGCTGAACCACATCTGAAAATTGCTCGAAGTCCTGGGGCTTCACGATGTAACTATTGACACCCAGGTCATAGCAGGCGTTGAGATCTTGGTCTTCTTGGGAAGAGGACATGACTACGATGACCAAGCGACGAGTGCGGGGGTGCGATCGCAGCCTTTGCAAAAGCTGAATCCCGTTGATGCGGGGGAGTTTCAGATCCAGCAGCACAAAGCGGGGCAGCGGACGGGCCGCGGCGGATTGGGAAGCGTCATCTAATGAATTGTCCAGAGCCTCGCCGAGTAAATAGTTCAAGGCTGCTTCTCCATCGTTGACTACATCCATTGGGGCTGCCAGCCCGCCAGTCTCCAGAGCAAGGCGGATCAGTTCAACATCATTGGGATCATCTTCGACTAAAAGTAAACGTGACGATTCGATTTCAGGAGGATTCATACGCGCAGTGCAACGAAATTGATCAACAGAGAAGAGACGCACCCGCGATCGCAGATAAAGCGAGAACACCAACTAGAGCAGATTGAGTCAGTCACCCCGCGTTAGATGCAGCGTTCAGATCTTGACCCTTTCCTAAGTGTAAATCCTTAAATTAAGGTATTAATATTTACACTTGTCAATCCAATTTAATTCAGTATTCATTCCAAAGCACAGACTTTACAGGAACTTTTAATCCCTTCTTTAATAAAAGTTGAAGTTTCAGAAAGCACATGGCTCTGTTGCGATTTTTCTAAATTGGGCTTTGTTGATCAAGGACGATTGATTAGGGCGATTGGCACACCAAACGAATGCCTAATCGACTACTTGGACAAGGGCGATCGCCCCAAAACCCACCTGCTAACTCATCTGTTATTCATTGTTCAAAAATAGTCAAAAATAGACCCAAAAAAAGAACCTTTTCGTGAATCTTGCTGAACAAGATCCTCAAAAAGGCCCTTTATGATACGCACAGATTTTTGCTAACAGCCGATGCTGCAAACGCTCTGAACGAATCGTTGAACGAGTTGTTGAACGAGTTGCCTAGGTCTGCACGAATACAGCAGGAATGAAACTATCACCTCAACTCTGAGCCAGACAATTTGCAGAGTGAGAATCAGAGCGGTCAACTTGCGAACGGACTAGAAATAGAACGTCGTGCGAAGCACACCCAGAAAAGTGTCGCTATTGTCGTTGTTGTTGCCGGGGTCAGCCGTCCAGATGATGCCCGGAGTCAGCGAGATATTGTCGCTAAAGCTAATGCGGTACGAAAGCTCTGCCGAAAACGCAGCATCGTCAATAAACGCGCCGATGCGAGTGCTGCCGATCTCGTAATCAGAAATGCGAGGCGGCACCCCTGCTGCCAGAACAAGCTGGTTATTGGGCCCGCCCAAGTCATTAATCGCCAGATAGCCCGCATAGGCCACCGAGCGATAATCCGCCGTTCCAATCAGGATGCCGTCTTCATAGTTAAACCAAGCTCCGATGTTGAAGGTATCCGACAGCGCGTAGTTGATGGTAATGCCGTATTGGTTGGTCACGGCGGCGGGCAAACCGCTCGACTCCAGGTTGTTATACCCGTTGAGATAGATCAGACCAATCGACAGGGGCCCCGGCCGGAAGGTGAGTTGTCCAAACAGAGAATAGCCCCCATTGAACAGCCCAAAGCCAGGAGACGGATTGCCCTGACCAAAGCCAGTCAGGTAACCCACCCCAATCTGGAAGGTGTCGCTAAAGTCGTAGGTTAAACCAATACCAGAACTGGGCGCACCCGCATCGTAGATGGGGTTATAGGCCAGGAAACTAATGGAGCCGTAGCCACCTGCATCGATGGGGCTAATGCTGGAGACGATATCGGTAATGCCTGTGCCCGTAGCTGCCAGCGTGACGCGCAGGTTCCCCACCAGAAAAGCATAGAACAGGCGGGTTACGTCGAAGTTGTTAGTGCCAAAGAAATAGTAGGGCGAAGTTTGCCGCAAGTAGGGGTTGGGAAACGTCGCCATCGGCACAACATTGCCAGCTGTGAAACTGTCGGGCAGTTCGTTGTCTCCAAGGTTAAAAAACTCCAGGTTGGAGAACTGGAGGCGGGTATTCAGCAGATCCTGACCTGTGAAGCTAGTGTTGAAGTTGAGGCGGACGCGGGCCTGGAAGACAGTGCTATTGGCATCGTCTACGTTGCTGCCAAAAATGTCGGCAATGGAGAAGATGGTTTCACCAAAGAGGGTGGTAGTGGTGGAGAACTGGTTGGCTTGCAGTTCTTCGACAGCGGCTTCGAGGGCATCGACCCGGCCGCGCAGGACAGCGAGTTCAGATGCAAACTCCCGCTGGAGCGCTTCGATGCGGGCCAGGGCTTCGGGATCGAGGCTTTCCAGTCGCCCCACGACTGCATCCAGACAGGAAGCTAGACCTGCGGCGAATTCGTAGCGGGTCATGGCTCGTCCGCCCAGGTAGGTGCCGTTGGGGTAGCCCTCCAGACAGTCCAAACCACCCTGGCTCTCAGAATTTGCGAGATAGGCGAGGGCTTCGTAGGCCCAGTCGCCAGGGCTAACGTCGGAAAACTCGGTGACAGACGTGACCTGGGCCATGTTGCCGTCGCCTCGGTTTTCGCCGCCATATTCCGAAAGCTGGTCGAGTGTGGTCAAGCGGACGGCACCTGCCGGAGTGTCCAGGCTGTATTCGGACAGATTGGTTCCAGCGAGTTCGCTTGCTGGGAGTTCGGAGACTGGAAGTTCGGAGGCGTTGGGGATATTGCTCTGCGAGGCTAGCGCCAACGCCCCCAACCCTTGCCACACTATGCCCCCAGCCATCAGCGCCACACCCAGTATCAGCGCTTGCCAGAGGGACTGAGGTGGCAATGGCTGGATTTGCGACCGATGTCCTCTGGTTTGCTTAACCTTTGCTGCAAAATGATTCAACTTAAACTTTTCAAACTTTGATCTCATGCTCTCCTCACAACCAAACGGAACAACCAGACGTAGAAACGCCCAAAGAAACGCCCAAATCGCAAAATCCGAATGCCTTGCGGCTTGCCGTCGCTAAGCATAACTTCAACAGCAATGCCCAACTCTGGAGCCGCAATAGCACAGGACAGACGGATTTTTAATTCCCTAAAATATTTGGGATATTGCAGGATTATTCAGGGTTCTACCGATGTCCGTCGTAGCGCTCAATACACACACATGGGTAGTTCAGATAACGATAACATTCTGCACGTCTGTCTCCAGCGTGATCCCAATGAATTGGTCCCAATGTATTGATCCCACCGTCGGCCCATGCCGCTATCTGAATGACTTTCCTCTCCGGCACGACTTTCTATAGAAAAGCTTTGGTTTATACACTCCGGGTCCAGTCAACCTGATACTTTTGGGCGTACTCCTCATGCAGACAGCGCCAGGTCATATGCAGCACAAAGCGTCGTGCGTATGCCGCAGAGATGCTATGCAGCATGCACTTAGCACTTGGTTTTTCGTTTAGTAAAGCTCGTTTTTTTGTATTTGCGAGAGGTGCCGCTATTGGTTCTCTCAGAAAAGCTTGATAGGGAGTGTCCATGGAACGCGCGATTTCACTGATTGGGATTCTTATATTTTTTGGTTTAGCGTATCTGTTTTCTGTCAATCGTCGGGCTATTAACTGGCGAACTGTTGCGATTGGTTTTTTGCTTCAGTTTTTGATGGGTTTGTTTGTGCTGAAGCTGCCAATTGGCTATCAAATTTTCAAGTTTATTGGCGATTTGGTTACGGGATTTCTAAACTTTGCAGATGCGGGTGCGGAGTTCGTTTTTGGGGCTGATTTTCGGGAGCATTTCTTTGCCTTTAAGGTGATGCCCACGGTGATCTTTTTCTCTGGGGTGATTGGGCTTTTGTATTACCTGGGTGTCATGCAGAAAGTTGTGGGGGCGATCGCCGGATTGATGCGTCGCACCATGCGAACTTCTGGCCCTGAAACAACGTCTTGCGCTGCCAATATTTTCATCGGGCAAACCGAAGCGCCGCTGATGATTAAGCCCTTTGTGGGGCGCGTCACGCTGTCGGAACTGCACGCTATTATGACGGGCGGCTTTGCGACGGTGGCGGGCGGTGTGCTGGCTGCTTATATTTCGTTTGGTATTAATCCAGAGCAGTTGATTGCTGCTTCGGTGATGAATGCGCCGGGTGCTTTGGCGATGTCAAAGGTGTTTTTTCCACAGACTGGAAAATTTTCCTATGATTCCGTTTTAGATGAGGAGCTAAAGGAAGACGAAATTGCTCGTAAAGAAGCAGGCGAAGAAGAGGTGCTCATTCCGCCCGAAGCTGCTTCTACAGCAAAAGATCCGATTGGGGCGATCGCCGATGGGGCGATTCAGGGCATCCAGTTGGTATTAGCCATTATGGCGATTTTGATTGCGTTTCTAGCGCTGATTGCTGCCATAAATGCCTTCTTGGGCTGGCTCGGTGGGCTGATTGGTGTGCCCCAGCTTTCGATGGAATTTTTGCTGTCTTATCTGCTGTTTCCATTGGCATTTATCATGGGTGTACCGATTGCCGACTGTGCCAATGTCGCCGTGTTTTTGGGCAAGAAAATTATTCTGAATGAATTCATTGCCTACACCGATCTGGCAGAGGCTATCAAAAACAGCGCTATCGGGGCCCGCGCAGCGACAATCGCCACTTTTGCCCTCTGCGGCTTTGCCAACCTGGGGTCTATCGGTCAGCAAATTGGCGTGATTGGCGGTATGGTGCCCAGTCGCCGCGACGACGTGGCCCGTCTGGGCGTTCGCGCCATGGTCGCAGGCTCGTTTACCAACTTTGTCAGCGCGGCGATCGCCGGCCTATTGACCTGATGCTAGCGTGACGGGGCGATGGGGGGATGGACTGACCGAATCTCCTCATCTCATCGCCCGACTTGCATGATGCTTCATGTTCCTTCCACCCCCGAGACCCCAACTCTGTTCTATGAACGTCTACCTCGCTGGGCCCGATGTTTTCTTGCCAGAACCACTGGAAGCAGCGCGAGCCAAGAAAGAAATTTGTGCAAAGTATGGCTTTGTCGGTCAGTTTCCGTTTGACAATGCGCTGGATTTATCGGGGTTGACCCCCGTTGAAGCGGGGCTGGCGATTTACAAAAGCAACATTCAACTGATGGATCGCTGTGACCTGATCGTGGCCAACATGACCCCGTTTCGGGGCCCCAGCATGGACGTGGGCACGGCGTTTGAAATGGGCTATATGGCGGCCCAGGGCAAGCCTGTGTTTGGCTATAGCAATGACGGGCGGCTGTATGGCGATCGCGTGCCTCAGCCCACGCCCGAACGCGACGAAAACAACCTGTTTGTCGAACAGTTTGGAATGCACGACAACCTGATGCTGGAGGGAGCAATCTATACTAGCAATGGGAACTTTCAGGGCAAACTGGTGGATGCAGCGAGCTATTACACCGACCTGAGTGTGTTTGAAGCCGTGATTCAGCTAGCCGCAGCAAAGCTTTTGAGTTAGCTTTGAGGGTATGGGTTTCGCCGATTCTTTGTGGCATCTATGGATCTTGAACATGGCGATCGCCCGCAGGATCGGCCTGCGCCTCATCCCTCTCGGGCCACGCCCGAACAGCAGCTTGGTGCCCTCGAAGCAACGATTTACGGAATTGCCATTTTTCGCCGCAACGGGCACATTCTCTACGCCAATCCTGCCTGCGCTGACCTTTATGGATACCACGACTGCGAAGACTTGATTGGGCAACGCTGGCCCCTCCTCTATACTCCAGAAGACCAGCAGCGGCTTGAGCAAGAGATTTTGCCGCAGTGCCTTCAGGCAGGCAGTTGGATTGGCGAGGCGATCGCCCAGCGGCGAGACAGCACAACCTATCCGCAAGCCCTTGCCCTATCGCAGATGACCGATGGTAATATCGTCTGCATCGCCCAAGACATCACCGAACGCAAGCTTGCGGAAGACTCTCTGCGCCGCAGCGAAGCCGACAAATGGGCTATTCTTCGGGCGATTCCCGATTTTCTGATGCATTTCCGAGGTGATGGCACTCATTTAGACATTGCCAACAGCGATGGCTACTCGGTTCTAGAGCTAGATGCGCTAGTTGCTGGAAATGCCAGCGTTTATGACCTTATGCCCTACGAGCTAGCCGAGCAGCGGATGCACTACATTCGTCAGGCGCTCCAGACGGGACAGATTCAATTCTATGAGCAGGACATCGAAGTTAACGGGCAGCTCCAGTCTGAAGAGGTGCGCCTGATTGCAACCGGGCCGGACGAGGTGCTGGTCATTATTCGCAACATCACCGAGCGCAAACGCTCCGAAGCCGCCCTGCGCCAAAGTGAAGCGAAAAACCGAGCGCTGATTGAGGCAATTCCCGATTTGCTGATCCGGATGCGGGGAGACGGCACCCATCTGGAACTGGCCAATGGCGATCGCTACCCAGTGCTGAACAAAGACAAAATGGTTCCGGGCAAAAGCACTGTGTATGAACTCATGCCCCCTGATTTGGCAGAGTTGCGGATGCGCTACATTCGACTGGCCCTCCAAACGGGTAAGTACCAGTTTTATGAACAGCAGATCGAGATCAATGGGAAGCTAGAGTTTGAAGAAGTGCGGGTAGTGGTAACGGGCCCAGACGAAGTGCTGGTCATTATTCGCAACATCACCGAGCGCAAGCGCCAGGAAGAAGCCCTGCGAATTGCCGAAGAGAACTATCGCAGCATTTTTGAAAACGCGCTAGAAGGCATCTTTCAGTCCACGCCAGAGGGGCGACTCATCAACATCAACCCGGCAATGGCGAGAATTTATGGCTACGATTCGCCCGCTGACATGATCGCTAGCATTACCAACATTGGCGAACAGATGTATGTTGAGCCGTCCCTCCGTCTGCAAGTGAAGGCGGTGCTGGCAACCCAGGGCTTTTTAAAAGGCTTTGAGTTTCGTAGCTATTGCAAAGACGGCAGCATCATCTGGACGGCAATGGATGCTCGTGCCGTTTATGACAGCGGCGGCACCCTGCTCTATTACGAAGGGATCGTGCAAGACGTGACTGAGCGCAAGCGCAAGGAAGAGGAACTGAAACGCCAGCTAGAGCAGCTCGAAATTCAAATCGACCAGTCTAGGCGTGCCCAGGAAGTCGCAGAGATCGTCCAAACCGATTATTTTCAAAAGATTTTGGAAGAGGCTGAGTCTTTGCGCTATTTGGATGATTGATATCACGATTGATCTCACCAAGAAATTGATATAGCGGGACTTTGCGATCGCCCCAGACTTGGTGAAAGTCTAGCCCCAATCCGCTCCTTGACGATGCCCTAAACTTTTTTCGGTTGGGGAACCTCCCCCTGCCAGGACAAGTCAACTCTATCCGACGGACTCGTTTCGAGGAATCGGGCAATGCTTAAGCACTATCAATACCGCTCAAAAGCTGCGCTGCTACTGGCAGTTGGCATGACCGCAACTTCGCTGCTGCCTGTGTGGACTTCGCAGCGTGCGATGGCTCAGCCGATTCAGCTTGCTCAGGTCTTTTCTAATCCAGCGCGGGTGGGGCTGCCTGCGGGCACGGTGCTTCCGGTGGCCTACAGCGGTGCAGAGAGAGTGGTGGTGCTGCCAACGGAAACTGCGCCCTTAACGCTGACCTTGACCAGCGACGTGCGAACCCCTAGCGGCACGGTGATGCTGCGGGCGGGCAGCGAAATTAAGGGCGAACTGCGCCCGGTGGACGGAGGGACTCAGTTCTTTGCTCGCTCAGTCATTCCGGCCGGAAGCACCCGCGAAATCCCGCTAGACGCGACTTCCAACCGAATCACAAAGCGAGAAACCATTACTCGCCGCAATCGCCCTGATGTATTGCGGGGTGCAGCGATTGGTGCAGCGGCGGCGGCGGTGCTGGCGGAAGTGTTTGGCAGTGTGCAGGTCGTAGAGGTGCTGGCAGGCGCAGGCATTGGTGCGGCGGCTGAACTGCTGATTCGCCGGAATCGCCGGGTCGAGGTGCTGGTGGTGGAACCCCGCACAGATCTGAGCCTGACGGTGCAATCTCCGTTTTCTCTGCAATAGCCCTGGGATTCAGTTCCTTTAGGAGTTGGGCGCTAATAGCGTCAAGTTGCGCTGCGATCGCTCGATTTTGCCCTCTTGCTCTAGCTGGCTCAGCAGGCGAGTCACGGTGACGCGGGTGGTGCTGATGGTTTCTGCGAGTTCTTGATGGGTCAGCAGCACATCGAGCGATCGCCCACCGGGTACAGGTTGCCCGAAATGGGTCGCTAGCCACTCCAAGAGCTGCAACAGTCGCATCACCACAGAGGGCTGATGCACAATCGTCAGCAGCTCTTCGCTCTTGCGGGCGCGGCGGATCAGCCCTTCTTGGAGATGCCGACTATCGAGCGACAGTTTCGCCACTTTGACCGGGGTAACACATTCGGCCTGGTAGGGCGAAATCGGCGAGAGTGGCAAACCCAGCACATCCCCTTGTCCCCAAAAACCCAGCCCAATCGTGCGCCCTTCCTCATCCCAAGTCAGCGTTCGCACAATCCCTTGCTCAATCGACCAAACACTATCCGGCTCAAGCGGGAGCAGATCTTTGCGCTGAAACGAGCGAACTGATGAAACAAGCTGGAGCGCGGGTTCCCCTATCGAGGGAGCGTTGTGAGTGGAAACAGTTACATTTTGAATCATTGTTCACCACAGCTATGAGGTCATAAATTTACTTTTTGAAAAGCTTTACCATCGGCTCAAACAATACTACGCTTCAACTCTCAATCGGCAAATGCCCCCCACCCCCTTTTGCATAGATTGACCTCTCTACATGGCTCTGCTCAGTATGCGCTAGAAAAAGTTCGCAAATCGGCACAAAAAAAGGAGAAAATTAAAAAAACATAAGCTTTTGAAGAAAATAGACCTAAAGAGGTCTAATACCAAACCTTTTGGGCGATCGCTCCTCCCTGGAGTATATCCGCAATTTCGCGGATTCGCCATTCTCTTCTAATTGAGAATAGTCTCAATACTGAGCAGAAAAGTGAAATTTGTCTAGCAAAATATCAACTTGAAGTAATCCTGTCTCAAGGTCTTTCCGTAAATTTTCGGTTGGCAGGTGTACACACTGATCTATTCAAGTGTTCAACACTTAAGCAATTAGATAAAGTGCTGGCGAGTACATCATTAATTCATGCTCTTTGCGGAAGGGCGATCGCCGCTATTTTTCGGCTATCTCGACCCCATGCGCCGATAGTATTCCCCTACGCGCCGCTGCCATTGGCCCCAGTATTGGGCGATCGCCCCCGGTTCAAACCGAAACACTTCGGCGGGCTGGTGGGGAATGGCCACCACCAGCATGGCTTCGCGGATGTAAATCTTCTCGGCTTCGCAGTAATGGTTCACCGCGCCGCAGTAGGCCGCCAGTTGCAGCGGCCCGTCATACAGCCGCTCGATACTGCCCTTGGGGCGATCGCCCGTCTTCCAGTCCAGCACGCAGGGCACGCCGCGATAGCTGGCGACGCAGTCCACTTTGCCCGCATAGCCCAGGTCATAGTGAAACACGGGCGCTTCTAGCAGCCGCACGTTCTGGATTTCTGCCACAATCGGCTCCAGGCTTTCCCAGTAGGGGCGCACTGCGTCGGGACAGGTGGGATGTTCGCCTGCCAGATAGCGGCGGATGTGGGCGTGGGTCTGGCTACCCCGGCGGCTGGCGGCGATGGCAATGCGTCCTGCCTCCTCTGCCCCTAGGCGATCGCGCCATTTTGCCAGCGCCTCTCTTGCCTCTGGCGGCTTGGTGGCGTTGAGGATCGTGCTGACACTGGGCAGCGATCGCCCCGCCGCATCGACCAGATAGCCCCGCCTCGTCCGCTTTGCCACGACAGAATTCTTGTAAACGCCGTTCGTCAAATTGCCCGTCGAACCGATCTTAGCCCGTCTAAACCCTGAAGCTGGGCAGGAGCGCGATCGCCCTTAAACCGGAACCTTAACGATTCAGGAGCGGCAAATAGCGGCAAATATCTGGGGCGGCAATTATCCAGGGCGGCAAATATCCGGGGCGATCGCACGGTCTTCCTTTCGCTGCACAGTTGCCTTTAGTCACTCATGCGGCGCAGTCTTTGCAAAAGGCTCATCACTTCACCTGGATGTTGCGTAGGCACTAAACGGCTCCAGTCCTGGACATGGGCAATGCCAGCGCTGTGCAGGCGGGCGATCGTGCCACTCACCCAGTCCGGTGCGCCAACCAAAATCATCCTGTTGTAAAGCGGTTTTGAGGGTTGCGATCCGATGTTTTCGGACTGCTTCAGGGATTCTTCAGCATTAAAAAGCGGTTTGCTTATGCGGTTAGTTCCTTCTCGTGCTTTGCAGAGTGTTTGTAAACACAAATATCATCTTACTCCAAATGTTTGTATTTACAAACATTTACTCCGTCATGTCCCTCTGACACGATGAGGGCATGGGCAAAGCAGGCAAAGCGCTCCGGCAAGTTTTAGAAACCTACAGCATTAGCCAAAATAAGCTGGCGGTGACAATGGGACTGAATCGTTCCACGGTGTATCAGTGGTTCCATGAAGTGACCGATCCTTCAGCAGAGTCCCTGCTAGACATTGTGGCGGCGTTGGACACGCTCAATCCGGCGGCAGCACGGGACTTTTTGCGGCTGTATCTGGACGAATATTGGGCCAAGCGATTGGATTAACCCGCTGAGGGCATGGGTAAAGCAGGCAACGCGCTAAGAACTGTTCTAACCACCTATGGCATTAGCCAAAATCGCCTAGCCGTAACGATGGGCATTAGTCGTGGCACGGTCAACAATTGGTTTAACGAAACGCGAGATCCCACCGCAGAATCAATTCCTGCGATTGTGGCGGCGTTGGACACGCTCAATCCGGCGGCAGCGCAGGACTTTTTGCGGCTATATCTGGACGAATACTGGGCCAAGCGATTGGATTAACCCGCTGAGGGCATGGGTAAACCGTCGAGTTCTCCTGCGTGGTGAGAAGGAGAACAAGCGTCGCTTAAAGTTCCTCACTGCAAATCCAAAATCGCGATCGATTAAATTCCTAAAATCCCATTGCCTGCGCGACGGCCTCCAACTCTGGCGCAATGCCGCCTTTGAACTGGTTTTCGCAGTGTTTAATGGCGGTGTCGGGGTCTTTTAGCCCATTTCCTGTGAGGACGCAGACGACGGTAGCTTCCGCAGGCACGCGATCTTTCACCTTGAGCAGGCCCGCCACAGAAGAGGCGCTGGCGGGTTCGCAGAAAATACCCTCGCGGCTGGCCAGCAGGCGGTACGCAGCCAGAATTTCTTCGTCGGTGACGGCGTTGAACTCGCCCTGGCTGGCATCGCGGACGGCGATCGCCTTTTCCCAGCTTGCGGGGTTGCCAATGCGAATTGCGGTGGCCAGCGTTTCGGGATGGGGAACCGGGGCCCCGCTGACCAGGGGCGACGCGCCCGCCGCCTGAAAGCCCATCATCCGGGGCAGGCGATCGCACTTGCCTTCTTGGTGATATTGGCAAAAGCCCATCCAGTAAGCAGTGATGTTACCCGCGTTGCCAACGGGAATGCAGAGCCAGTCGGGCGCAGTGCCCAGCACGTCCACAATTTCAAAGGCGGCGGTCTTTTGCCCCTCCAGGCGGTAGGGATTGACCGAGTTCACCAGCGTAATCGGGTAATGCTCCGCCATGTCGCGCACAATTTGCAGCGCCCGGTCAAAGTTGCCCTGAATCGCCAGCACCTCTGCGCCATAGAGGAGCGCCTGGGCCAGCTTGCCCACCGCCACATAGCCATCGGGAATTAGCACAAAGGGACGCAGCCCTCCCCGTCTGGCGTAGGCGGCGGCCGCAGCGGAGGTATTGCCTGTGCTGGCACAGATCACCGCTTCTGCTCCGGCTTCCTTGGCTTTGGAAATGGCCATGGTCATGCCCCGGTCTTTGAAACTGCCCGTCGGGTTCAGCCCGTCGTATTTGACAAACACCTGCACGCCGCGACCAATCTCTTGGGCAATCGCTGGCGCGGGGATCAGCGGCGTGTTGCCCTCTAGCAGCGTCACCACGGGCGTTTGCGCCGTCACGGGCAGATAGCGGCGATAGGTTTCGATCAGCCCGCCCCAAGCAGCCGCGCTGCTGGCAGAACTCGCAGGTCGATCAACAGGTTGAACCAGATGAGAATCAGAAGTCAGGGTCACGGCAATATCACTGAGCGTAAGTTTGAAAAGCAATTCTGCTAAAAAATGGCTTTGGTTTCAGGCAACTAATTGGGCAAAACAGGAGTCTCTTAAGTGGAAGGTCGATTTGAAGATTTCAGTTTAAGATTCAGAATTTCAGTCTCAACCCCGCTCCAAAAAGCTCAGACTGCTGAATCTAGACGCTGTGTTCAAAAGGCTATCTCCAAAGGGTGCTATAAAACTCATTTCAAGACTCCCATTTTCGCCTATAGTGGCTGAGGCTTCGTCAGACTCAGACTCGATTTAACTCGATTTATTTAATTCGACTTAAAGTGTGCAGTTTGAGGAAGGCGAGTTCCGCAAGCGGGCGATCGCACAAATGGAGTGAGAATGAGGGACGGAGCGAAATGCAGGGATGGATCTCAAGTCTACCCGCAGAGGGCTTGCCGCGTAACCCGTGAGAACAGGCGCGACTGAGTGCGATCGCGCTGCCGTTTAGTCAGGACGCTGGCCAGTGCCCAAACTGCCACATTCTGCGGTGGGTGCATCAATTATTTGACTAGGATCGATCTTTAGCACTAAGTTAAGATTACTTAATGGTGTGAGTGAGTACAAATGACTAGCGCAACTTTGCATCTGTCTTTAGATCAGGTTTCTACTGGTCAGGCAATGAATGCCCCTGTGAATGCGTCTGTTTCTTCTGTTGTTTTTGGTGACGTTGGTGACCGAGCTATGCTAGATAACCCCGCAGTTGAGAGCGATCGCAGTCTTGTTTCAGCCGCCCCCGCCCCAGAGCTAAACAAGCTTCCCTACGACAAAGCCCATCAGCTTGAGCTGTTGCACCTCCGCGCCGAGGCTGAAGCCCTGCTTCAGCAGCTCCAAATTGAAAAGCAGCGCAAGCTGGTTTCCGCAGGCAGCTAAATTTTAGCCTCCAGGTTTTAACTGGCATTCGAGGATTTCAAAGCATCCCAGACCTGTCAGTGTGTGCGGGTTCGGGTTTGCTGCACCTCTTTTGAGAAAGGCTGCTGGACTTGTTCCACCCTGGATCGACCCTGGCTCTACGTCTTGGGCTAAGGATCTTCAGCCAAGCCTTCAGCATTCCAAATACTGGCAATTGAGGCTTTGCCTGAACCCTCCATGCCTTCTTCTCTGCATTGGGTTCAGGCAAAGTCCTTTTTGGGGTGAAACGAAGTCGTCAGGCGCTACTTGGCGACGCTACCCGCCAATTTTATCCGCCGACGTTAATCGTGGACTTCACCTCAATTTTTCCGGCATCATTAACCGTCCAAACGTCGTAGCTGCCCACCACGTCCCCCTGCTCGTCAAAGTCCAGGCTGCCGCTTGCTCCCTGAAAGTCTATATCCTTGCCTTCCCGAACAAGGGACAGTGCTGTGCAGATGTCAGTCGTTTGTTCACCCGGTGGGTTGGATACACTGCGGATGCTGTCTTTGATGGCGGGGCCGCTGCCACTCTTGGCGGCCTCTGCTGCCAGAACAAGGAGCGCCGCCGCGTCCCAGCTATTGGGGTCATAGACCTGCGGATCGCGGTTGAACTTTTCTCGGTAGCGATCGCGGAAGTCGTTTAGCCCCGGGCCGCCTGCGCTGGGGGCCGTCCCCATCATGCCCGTCACGATGAACTTGCCGTCGGCCGTCTTGCCGACCAGTTCCGCCAGGTTGTCGGTCTTCATGCCGTCGGTGAAAAGCACCTTAGTCGTGCCGTCGAGGAAGCCCTGCTCCTGGGCGGCTTTGAGAATGATGCTGCCCGATTCGGGATAGGCAATGATCAGCACGGCATCCGGTTTGCTGCCAAAGGCGCTGCCCACTTCCGAGTCAAAACTGGTGGCGTTGGGGGCGTATTTGGTGGGGTTGGATTCGTTGACGACCGTGCCGCCCAAGGCTTTGAAGGCAGGCACGAAGGCCTGGACGAGTCCGTTGCCGTAGTCATTGTTGATGGCGAGGATGGCGATCGTTTTGATGCCTTCCTGATTGGCGAGTTGGGCTAGCGCGTCACCCTGAAAGGTGTCGGGGGGCGCAGTCCGCAGCCAAAAGCCGTTAAATTCTCCCTTCTTCGCCCGCTCGGTGAATACAGGACTGGTGCTGGAGGGGGAGATTTGCACCACCTGATTTCGCACTGCAATATCCACAGCAGCGCTGGAGACGGAACTGGCGGCTGCGCCCACCACTGCGCCGACTCGATCCACCTCGGCCAGCTTGGTCATCCCGGATGCACCTGCGGCTGGGTCAGTCTGGTCGTCCTCAGACACTAGTTGCACGGGTTGCCCTATCACGCCTCCACAGGCATTGACGGTTTCCACCAAAAACCCAACGCTATCTTGCATGGGCTGTCCATATTGGGCCAGGTCGCCCGTGACGGGCAAGAGCGTCCCCAGTTTCAGCGCACCCGATCCGCCTGCGGCCGGACTGGCGGCTGGGCTAGACGTGCTACTGGTCGGCGTGGGCGGTTGGCAGGCGGCTGCGGCCAACAGAAGGGCGATCGCCCCACCCCGGCCCAGCCAGCGCAGCCCCAATGTGCCTGAACCATTGGCCAATGCGCCTGGGTGGGTTAGAGTCTTAAATTTTGGAGTGGTCGTTTCAGCAGGGTTCGCAGAATGAGCAGACTGAGACTTGGCAGACTTGGACGATGGGAAGCGTTTCATCATTGCACCATGCTCTCCTATGGTTCTCCTAAAGTCGTCTATGGATTTTAGCTTGAGGAATGCCGCAGCAAAGTCGCTCGATGGGTTTATTCACCCAAGTGATTTGCATCCCTTAACGCTTAGGACTTAAGCAGTTGGGCGATTTCTTGCGGGCTGCGCCCGCGAGAAATCGCCCAAAACCCAGAAAACTTATCGCAAGTGCGTAAGTCCTGACGCTTTCAACGATAGAAGAAAAGGCAGGTGGTGTCTTTGCAGGAAAGTATGGACTCGAAGTATGGTTTTCGCAAGCCGCAAACTACAGACTGCAAACCACAGGAGGACTATAGGCGGGGCAACAGTTCGGGTAGCAAGTGGGCAGGCACGGTTGAGAGCGCCTGATTTTGTCCTGCGGTTCCAAAGAGTTCATAAAAGGCTTTCAGGGTTTGCAATACGCTCTGCATTGCAGCTTGTCGTAGTTCTGGCTGATGCTGCCATCGAGTGGCGGCCTGGAGATGGTGGTGCAGCGCTTTTTGGAGGGGGTCAGACTCTGGCGCTGTGCCTAGGAGCCGGGGAACCTGTGTGGCGATATGGAAATAGGCAAGGCCCAGGTTGTTGTGGGTGGTGGCGGGGTCAAAGCTGAGCATGGGTGGGTTAGGTAGCGTTTCTAGCTTTGCCACGCCCTGTAGGGCAGCTTCGTAGGACTGGATGGCTGCCTGGAGCTTTTGGAGCTGCTCTTGGGGGCGATCGCCCAGACACAGGGCCAGATGCCAGAGGGCCGTGCCCAGGTTGTTTTGTGTGGCGGCAAAGGCCGCCGGGGCCGCGTCCAGGGTACGCTGCTGAAGCGACTGACGATAGGCGGCGATCGCCTTGGGCAGGTAGACCTCTGGCTGCTCGATCTGCGCCAAACTCCACAGCGCCGTGCCTAGGTTATTTTGGATCATGGCGTAGCTTAGCGGCGGCTGGCTATTGGGATATTTCAGCGCTTCCTGATAGGCGGCGATCGCCCGCTTCAGAGACTCTTTGGGCTGGTGGTGCTGTGCCAGATTCCAGTAGGTCGTGCCCAGGTTATTCTGCGTCGAGGCATAGCGGGCAGGATCGCTGCTGGCATCCCGATAGCGCAGCGCCTCTCGGTAAGATTGCGCCGATTTCTGTAAATTCTCAACGGGCTGCTCGTAGCGGGCCAAATCGGCGTAGGCTGCCCCCAGGTTGTTGTGCAGCATGGGATAGCTCTGGGCCTGGGTGTGGGTGTCCAGCTTCTTGAGCGCAAGTTGGTAGGACTGAATCGCCTGCCGCAGGTTGGGCAGCACCTGGTCAGGGGCAGACGAGTTGCGCGACAGCAGCCAGCAGAGATTGCCCACGTCATTCAGCAAATCCGTCCACAATGGGGATTTATCCGGCAGGCGCACCATCACCTGCTCGTAGGCTTGCAGCGCGGCCATCAGGGTGGGCAGACTGGTGTCGCCCTGCTCAATGCGATCGCGATAGGCATCCCCCAGCGTGCGATAAGCATCCTGCAATTGAGCCGCTGAGGCCGACTGTCGATGCAGATGGGCAATTTGCTCCAGCAGTCGGGTGATCTGCGCGTCGGGATCGGTCGGCGGGGCCAGGTTCGCCAGTGGCGGCTGGGGCAGGGTCGGCGGGCTGGCTGACGAGTCCGCCGGAGGCGTTGGCGGTTTCCCGGTGGACGTTGATTTCCCAGTCGCTCCCCCAACGGAAACCGAGGAGGGAGCCGGGGTCTGCGCGGCATCTAGCCGAAATGAGCCAGAAACGGGGCTGGACGGCGGTTTGGCAGCAGCAGACGAGGCAGTCGGCGGAGCGGCAACTGGGGATGCAGGCGGTTTGGCGATCGCCGCAGGGTGGGCTGATGAGGCTGCTGGGGACTTTGTAGAGGAGTTCGCAGGCGAGGCGGGGCGAACCGTTCCAGTTGGGGCCGCAGGTGGAACAGACGGGGCGATCGCCCACGGATTTGCAGGCGGGTTTACACCAGCATCGGCCGGTCGTTTGGACTCTGGCGCTTTGACAGCGGACTGTGTTTCAACTGTTTGGGCTGCTTCTGCCGAGGCAGGTGCTTGTGAAGCAGACGTGGCTTTCTGGGGCGTGGGTCTTGTCACAGCGCGAGCCACAGGTGGAGAAGAGGCGGCGCTATTGGACAACGGACTGGGCGACGGATTGGGCGGGCGTTGGGCCGCGGGCGCTGTGCTGACAATGGGGGTCATCGTTCTGGGTGGGCGCGGGGTCGGCTCCCCAACAAACTCAAACACGCCCGTTCGACAGCGCCAAAACTCCAGCGCCGACTGGGGCAACAGCCGAAACCAGGGCTGCGGCATCCAAAACAGCAGGCTAGAATCCAGCACGGGCAGGCTGCGCTCGATGCCCTGCAAATGGGTGATGAACATGCGCTGAGTGGTCGGAGACTGGCGCGTGAGTTGCTCGATGCCCAAAAACTGAAAGGCGGGCACGGGCGATCGCCGTTTGCCATTCATCGGCGGCGGCGAATCTGCCAGCCATTGTGCTACCTGCACAATCGGATTCGGGTCAGACAAGTTGAGATCGAGCGTCACTAGCCGGGGATAGCGGCGTTCTCCCACTTCCCAAAAAGCGCGATCGCCCTGGTGAATCGGCGACGGGTTGGAGAAATCTGCCTGGAGTTGGGCCGCAAGGCGATCGCGCAGGGGCAGATCATCGCATACGGCGATAAATACCTGTCGGCGCAGATTCAGGCTCAGCGCCAGCTTGAGCCGCAGGTAGCTCTGCTGATTAAAGGTCAAATTCTGACGAGGGGAACTCTGGCTCACGGGAGGGAACGGCAAGAACGGCAGCGGTGAGATGTGGACGGTCGCAGGCTTGTTGCAGGCTTGTTGCAGGCTGGATAGCGAGAACGAGGCGGGTGAGAAACGGGGCGATCGCACTACTCAGTTCTTCGCCTCAGGAAAATTCCTATCGGGACAGGATCGAGACAGGATTGACAATTCAACCCCAAATTCAACCCAATAACGGGCATTTCACTGATTCCAGAAAATGACCGAGACGCATTCAACCGCCCGTCCGTTCCCAGCAAATTTCCCAAAATTCTCTTGAGTAGCAATCTGAATGAAATGCCTAGAAGCCCCACAGATGCTTAATCAGGTCTAATTCCAACAATGAGGAGGGATGAGCAAGCCGTTGGGTCAAAATCTCTCTAGCTTGAGGTAGACAAACGATTGTTTCTGCTTTCAGGCCAGAGACATGGGTTTGTTTTGAACTATCAGCAATCACGTCCAGATCAATCACCAGCAGTTCCATCACCTTTGCCTGGAGACAGAACCGCTTCAACTCACCGCGATAGGGCACATGCCACATCTGCTGGGCAGTCGCCCGATTCTGGCAACAACACCAACCGCCGCAGAAAGTCCGCTAGCAGCCAACAGGTGCAGTTTCAGCCGTTGAGGGCGATCTCCCCACTGCTTGCCACTCGTTCTACCCACTCGTTCTACCCACTCGTTTTACACTGAGGGAGCAAGCGAGAGCTAGCGCGATCGCCCAAGCTCATCTGCCAGTCTTACCCTACTCCGCTTTTTCAAACGCCCTTGACCGCTCTTAAAGACGAGTCTCCATCGGGTTCCCCAAGCCTTTCCCAAACTGAGTTGCGGACCATCGTGCGATCGCAACTCCAGCTATTGCTAGAAACCAACAACCTGCCAGAAGCCAAAGCCCTGCTCGCGCCCGCACAGCCGGCCGACATTGCCGAAGCAATCGAGAATTTGCCCAACCCTCTCCAGGCGATCGCCTTTCGCCTGTTGCCCAAGGACGAAGCCATTGAGGTGTACGAATACCTCGACCTGGAGGTACAGCAATCGCTGATCGAAGAGTTTCGCGGCCAGGATGTACTGGATATCGTGGAGCAGATGTCGCCCGACGACCGCGCCCGCCTGTTCGACGAGCTGCCCGCCAAGGTCGTGACGCGGCTACTGTCGCAGCTCAGTTCCAAGGAGCGTGGCGCAACGGCCCTGCTGCTGGGCTATGAGCCGGGCACCGCTGGGCGCATCATGACTCCCGAATACATTTCCCTAGAGGAAGGGTGGGACGCAACCCAGGCGCTCGCGCACATCCGCAGCCTCGCCCGCGCCAGCGAAATGATCTATTACCTCTACGTCACGGACGGCTCCCGGCGGCTGACGGGCATCCTCTCCCTGCGCGACCTGGTGGTGGCCCAGCCAGAGCAGACTATCGGCGACATCATGGTGCGCGAGGTGGTCAGCGTGCAAACTGACACGGCCCAAGAAGACGTGGCGCGGCTGATCCAGCGGTACGACTTTTTGGCGCTGCCCGTGGTGGATGCCGAGCGACGACTGGTGGGCATCGTCACGGTAGACGACGTGCTGGACGTGCTGGAGGCTGAGGCCACGAAAGAGATCTACCAACTGGGCGGCGTGCAGTCGGGCGATGCCAGCTATTTTCAGACCAATCTGCTGACGGTGGCGCGGCGGCGGGTGGTCTGGCTGCTGGTGCTGCTGATTACCAACACGGGGACGAGTGCCGTGATTCGCAGCCAGCAGGACGTACTGGAGCAGGTGGTGGCCCTGACGGCGTTTATCCCGCTGCTGATTGGCACAGGCGGAAACGTGGGCGCACAGTCGTCTACCGTCATCATTCGCGGGCTGAATACCGACGAACTGCGCTCCACCAAACCCTGGGCGGTGATCGGACGAGAGGCGATCGCCGGGGCGTTTCTGGGCATCATGCTGGGCGCGGTCGTGCTGCTGTGGGCATACCTGTTGCAGGGTAATCTCGTAGTGGCGATCGCTGTCGGCACAAGTCTGGTGAGCATTTCCGTCCTGGCCTCGGTAGCGGGTTCCAGCCTGCCCTTCCTGTTCCAGCGGCTGGGGTTCGACCCTGCCCTCATGTCGGCCCCATTCATCACCACGTTTGTCGATGTCCTGGGCGTGATGATTTACTTAAACGTGGCCCGGCTAATCCTCAAGCTATAGCGGGAGTTGGAGATTAAGGTTTGATTGGATGCCTCCGACTCTTCAAGGCTTTTAGAAGAACGGAATCTAGCATCAGCACAAGACCCAGAAGCCTGTGAGATTAGGGCAATATGAAAGTTGAGAGGGAAGCCTTAGGCAAGTCATACAGCTTGCAACGGACTTGCCCAGCCGGATACAAAACACATTGAGCGTAGGGGATGAAATCGGGCTTTGCAAATTACATTTTTGGGAACCAGTTCGGGGGTGCCAACGCGATCGCGCAATGTGTCGAGCATCGCGCTGCAACTGCCGCAGCGGGCAGAAACCTGGCTGTTTGACTGTGGCGAAGGGACTCAGCACCAGATTTTGCGGAGCGATATCCGCATTAGCCAGATCAGCCGCATTTTCATCACCCACATGCACGGCGACCACATCTACGGGCTGATGGGGCTGTTGTCGAGCATTGGGCTGGCGGGCAACCCCACGCGCATCGATGTCTATGGCCCACCGAAGCTGGATGACTATTTGCGGGCCTGCGGTCGCTATTCCCAGACCCACTTCTCCTATCCCGTCAAGGTTCACACGGTCGAACCGGGCGTGGTGTTTGAAGATGCCGAGTATGTGGTGAGCTGCGAGGCGCTGACGCACCGCGTCCCGGCCTTTGGCTATCGCGTGTCAGAAAAAGACCGACCCGGCCGGTTCAACGTAGAGCAAGCCGAGGCGCTGGGCATTCCCTCTGGCCCGCTCTATGGTCGGCTGAAACGGGGGGAAGTGGTGACGCTGCCCGACGGCCGCCAGATCAATGGCGCAGACCTCTGCGGCGAGGTGCAGATCGGGCGCAAGTTTGTCTATTGCACGGACACGATTTATTGCGACAGTGCGGTGGAACTGGCGCGGGATGCCGATGTGCTGGTTCACGAAGCGACGTTTGCCCATCAAGATGCCGACCTGGCCTATCAGCGGCTCCATTCCACCTCCACGATGGCGGCGCAGGTGGCGCTGAATGCGGGCGTACAGCAGCTAATCATGACCCATTTCAGCCCGCGCTATGCCCCTGGAAATGCGATCGCCCTCGAAGATTTGCTCACCGAGGCCCGCGCTATTTTCCCCAACACCCTCATGGCGCAAGATTTTTACACCCACGAAATTCCGCGCCGTCGCCCTGCCGCCCTCACGGCCAGTCGCCGCCCCCCATCCCCATCCCGACGCTAACCCAGCCACTAAATATCTCAACCATTTGTCTGCCAAACCCAAAATCCAAAAATCCAGATTAATTCTATTTCTCGTTCGGGCTTACTATAGAGTCTGAGGTTTTGGGCAACCGCTTGACACATCTACGAACCCGTCCCCGTCTGCTGCCATTTCCTACCCCCAGGCTGCCTGTGCGTCGCATGATCGCCCCCACCGATTTGCTTTGGGCCCTGATCGGGTTGGTGCTGACGATTGGCGGCACGTTTCTTCGGGCTTCGATTACCAATGCCCCGTGGGAGTGGGGACACAGCGGGCTGCAAACGCACTCGCTGGGAGTCACGTTTCAGCTTGGGGCAGTCCTGCTGGTGGGGTGTCTGGGGGGGCGCAACGCGGCGGCTATGTCTCAGATTGCTTACGTGCTGCTGGGGCTGACGTGGTTCAATATCTTTGCCCAAGGCGGCGGGCTAGAGTATATTCACCGCCCCAGTTTCGGCTATTTGCTGGGGTTCATCCCTGGCGCGTGGATTTGTGGAGCACTGGCGTTTCGCGTGCCGCCTCGCCTAGAATCGCTGGCCTTTAGCTGTCTGTGTGGACTGGTAACGGTGCATCTGGTAGGCATGACCTATTTGGCGATCGCCCATTCCAGCAACTGGCTCCTGGCTCCCACGCTGCCGCTGGGCCAGCTTCTCATCCTGCATTCCCTCCAGCCACTTCTGGGGCAACTGGCAATTTTGTGCGCCGTCACGGTCATCTCCTTTGCCCTGCGACATCTCTTGTTCTACTGATACAAATCTAAATTTCTGCAAACTGCCCCTCTTGCCTGACGACACTCCGCTTCTCTCTGGCTGCGCTTGACTTACTAAATGACCATGCCGATTAAAAACTTTCTCTTTTGGGCAGCAGCCGTGTTGGGGGTCGTCTTTGACCAGCTCACCAAGATGGCGATCGCCCAAAACATGACGCTCACCGATCCACCCCAAACCATCCCGCTCTGGGCCGGCGTGTTTCACATCACCTACGTCACCAACAAAGGCGCGGCCTTTAGTTGGTTTAGCGAAGACGGAAGCTGGCTGCGCTGGCTGTCGCTGGGGGTCAGCCTGGCCCTAGCAGCGCTGGCAATTTGGGGGGCACGGCTGCCTCGCTGGGAGCAGTTGGGCTACGGGCTAATTATGGCAGGCGCAGTCGGCAACGGCATCGATCGCTTCATGCTAGGAGAAGTGATCGATTTCCTGGACTTTCGCCTGATCCGGTTCCCCATCTTCAACTTTGCCGATGTCTTCATCAACCTGGGCATCCTCTGCCTGCTCTTCGTCGCCTTCGGCCCCAGCAGCAGCGACAAAAAATCCTGAACACCCAGCGCATCACCTTCCTTCTTCGGTTTTCCTTCTTCGTCAGGACTTGCGCCCTTGCGATAAGCTCTTTGGGTTTTGGACAATTTCTCGTAGGCACAGCCCGCGAGAAATTGTCCAACTGCGTAAGTCCTATTCATTTTTCCTTCTTCCTTCTTCGTTCTTCCTTTTTCGTTCTTCAATCTTCGTTCTTCGTACCCCCTCCGCCGATCCCCCACTGTGTCATAATCATTTACATAAATTCTCATCTTGGCCAGGGGAGGCCCGTAGTGCGATGAGTAGTGCAGAAAGCAGTGCAGAGGCAATCGATCCAAGGACGCTCGACCGTCACGAGTGCGGCGCTTGTGGCTATATCTATGAGCCAGTCAAAGGCGATAGCCTGGGCAAAATTGCAGCCGGGACACCGTTTGAAGAACTGCCGACCGACTGGCGCTGTCCCGTTTGCGGGGCCCGCACCGCTCGGTTTACAAACATTGGCCCAGCAGGCAGCCCCTCTGGCTTCAAGGAAAACCTGGGCTACGGGCTTGGCGTGAATGCGCTCACACCGGGTCAGAAGAATTTGCTGATTTTTGGTGGGCTGGCGATCGCCGTTCTGTTTTTCCTCAGCCTTTACGGTTTGCAGTAGTCAGGAATTGCTGCCCACCCTTAAGACGCGCCCCCAAGCCTTGCTTCAAGCGCATTCCAGCCCCAAGCGCTCTAACTTTTGTCAACACTTTAGCCAACGTTAACCAACGCGCACAGCGCTCAACTGTTCGATGAATCGACTCTTCCTCTCCTTCCGACGCATTCTCATTTTGCTGGCGGTCTTGCTCCTTTCTACCGGCTGTGCCCGAGGGGGCTACCTGCCGTCGATGAGTTTTAATCCCTGGCAGGTTGTTGAGTTGCCAACTAATGCCACACTCTCAGACATAGCGTTTGTCGGCAATTCGCCTCACGGATGGCTGGTGGGCAAAGCAGCGACGCTGCTGGAAACGCAGGACGGTGGAAAAACCTGGGAACTGCGATCGCTCGATCTGGGCGATGATCTGTCCTACAGCTTCACATCTGTCAGCTTTGCTGGAGAGGAAGGCTGGATCGCGGGGCAACCCTCGATCTTGCTGCACACGACCGATGGCGGCAAGTCCTGGCTGCGGGTGCCGCTGAGCGCCCAGCTACCGGGTTCGCCAAACACGGTAAAAGCGCTTGGCCCCAAGACTGCTGAAATGACCACTGATATCGGAGCCATCTACCAAACAAAAGACGGCGGACGCTCCTGGCAGGCATTGGTGCAGGAAGCAGTCGGCGTGGTTCGCAACATCTCTCGGTCGGACGATGGGCGCTATGTGGCGGTTTCGGCCCGTGGAAACTTCTATTCCACCTGGGAGCCGGGTCAAGATGCTTGGCAGCCCCACAACCGCACTAGTTCCCGTCGCCTGCAAAATATGGGCTTTGCGAAGGATGGTCGGCTGTGGCTGCTGGCGCGGGGCGGGCTGGTACAGTTCAGCGATTCCGAAGATTACGAAGCCTGGGGAGAGCAGACTGCACCAGAGTTTGCCACAAGCTGGGGCTTGCTCGATCTAGCCTATCGGACTCCTAATGAGATTTGGGTTGCGGGCGGCAGTGGCAACTTGCTTTACAGCAACGATGGTGGACAGACTTGGCAGAAGGATCGCGCGGTCGAAGATGTGCCTTCTAACTTCTATAGGATTGTGTTCGATTCACCCGATCGCGGCTTTATCCTTGGACAGGAAGGGACTCTGTTGCGCTACGATGCAGACACAGCTTGAGCTTAGAGAAATTTCACTTCGAGGATGAACAAGAGGGGGTTCATAAGGTTGTGACTCTTCCCCTGCTCTCGTATGATGAAAGTTAGTATTTCGTTGTTTCTTTGGGAGGGATCTGAATGGCTGGTAGCACTGGAGAACGTCCATTTTCAGACATTGTTACAAGCATCCGGTACTGGGTAATTCACAGCATTACCATTCCGGCTTTGTTCATTGCTGGATGGCTGTTTGTCAGCACGGGTTTGGCCTACGACGTGTTCGGTACGCCCCGTCCGAATGAATACTTCACACAAGAACGTCAGGAATTGCCCATTGTTCAAGATCGGTTCACGGCAAAAGAACAAATCCAAGAATTTTTGAAGTAGCAAGTGACAGCTTATTATGACGAGCAATAACCCGAATCAACCAGTTTCTTACCCCATTTTTACCGTTCGCTGGCTGGCGGTTCACACGCTAGCTGTGCCCTCAGTATTCTTCCTGGGGGCGATCGCCGCAATGCAGTTTATCCAGCGATAGGAGAGCATCATGGAGCGCACACCCAATCCAAACAATCAGCCTGTCGAGCTAAACCGCACCTCTTTGTACTTGGGTCTTTTGCTAGTCTTTACGCTCGGCATCCTTTTTTCTAGCTACTTCTTTAACTAGGGCGATCGCTTGTTAGCCGAAATGAGTCTTCATACCTACTAACAAGCTGTTCTAGTACTCAACTTTCAGATTTGATTTAGCTGTGTTTTTGGTCAGGTTAGGAGAGTTTCGGAGAGACATTATGTTGTCAAATGGCAGAATTCCGCTGTGGGTTGTCGGGACGATTGCGGGCCTTGGCGTGATTGCAATCGTGGGTCTGTTTTTCTACGGTGCCTACGCAGGCATTGGTTCTTCGATCTAGAAAAATCGACTGAGAAAAGTTGACGACAGTTGACGATTGAAGCACGCCCTGATGCAGCAGGTTTGCGCTCAGAGTTTGTCTTGAATATTTGTCTTGAATCGTAGGCTCCAGTTGGCGGCATTGCTGCAACCCTGGAGCCTTTTTGTATAAAGTCTCTGGCATGAATCCAGTGTGAAACCTGACTGATTGCGATTTTGAATTTTGGATTGGCAATTTTGGATGGTCGGTTAACGTGAGTTCGATCGCTTGGAAGGCAGCAGGAGGGAGAACAGACAAGCCTTTATCCCCCGGATCAAGGGCAGGTTTTGGGGGCTGGTCGGGATAGGCCGTCAATCCTGCCAACAGGTTCACGAGGAAGTTGAACACGCTACGGTGTTGTGAATGTTCAAGCCAACAAAAGTTCTTGAGTAGTCTTGACGGTTTCAATCAAGGCCCGCTTGTGAAGCAAAATCTTGCCCATCAGCTTCACCAAGCGGTTTTTCATGTTCTCTTTGCTTTTGGCAATCAACTGCAACCCCCGCTCATACGACTCTTCGAACAGCAAGGGCAGATCGGGGCCGCAAGTTCTGAGCGGATTTTGGAGAAGCGTTTAGTTTGACGGGGGCGGCGGCAGCGCCACAGGCAGTTGCAGGCGTACCAAGTCATACTTGCCGGCTTCGGCTAGCAGCGTCATCTGCTCCGGTGGCAGGTTCAGGTCTTCGATTTTGTAGCCCAGCCCCACCAGCAGCATCGACGGCGGATCGCTCTGCTCTCTTGACTGGCGACGAATGTAGGCGATCGCCGTTTCTTGGCGCTGGGCAAAGAAAATCGGTCGATGTCCATAAAACACCAGACTCGGCTTGTGCAAGCCCGCCATCATGATTGGCTCGTCGGGGTGCTGCTGTGCCACGATTTCGGCGGCAAGCTGACGCAGGGGCAACTGGCGATGAATGTCTAGAATATCCATCAGCGGAAACACAAACAGCAGCAGCGTCAGCGCCATTGCCGCCAGGTTTATGCCCCACAGCCAGCGCCCCTGTCGTCGGATTAGCAGGGCGATCGCCCCCAGCAGCGCCAGCCCCCAGATCACTGTGCCCACGATGGGCAGCCCCGACCGGGTGATGGCTTCCTCCAGCCCCCGCACGGCGTTGTCGCTATCCAGCCAGGGGGCGCTGTTGTAGCTGGCGATCGCCAATGCCGCCAGCAGCAGCAGATTTAGCCCGTGGCTCAGCGCCATGCCCCAGCCAGCGCGGGGTCGATGCAGCAGCAGATCACTCCAAAACAGCGCGACTAGAATGGCGATCGCCGGATAGAGCGGCAGCACATAGCTGGGCAACTTAGTGACGGCGATGGTGAAAAAGCCAAAAATCACCGCCGCCCAGATCAGCGCAAATAGCCCAAGCTGGGTGCGGCGGTCTTCTGCCTGCCAGCGCGACCGTCGCCAAAACCGCAACCGGGCGATCGCCGCAGGCAAGTGCGCGGAATAAGGCGCAAACCCCACCAGCAGCACCACGACGTAGAAATACCAGGGCGCACGGTGCTGGTTCACGACGCGGGTAAAGCGCTCGACGTTGTGATAGCCAAAGAAGGCGTTGATGAACTTGTCGCCATTGGCAAGGGTGACGAGGAGATACCAGGGTAGGGCGATCGCCAGAAACACCAGCCCGCCCCGCACAGGGCGCATGTCCCTCAGCACGGTTCGCCCATTGCCCAGATACAGCAAAAACGCCGCCACCGTCGCCCCCGGCAGCACCACGCCCACGGGCCCCTTCGTCAGCACGCCCAGCCCACACAACATAAAAAACGCCAGATACCAACGCTCTTTTGCCCTCAGTGAATCTGGCGACGAGGCATAGCCCCAGAAAAACGCCAGCAGCGCCCCGCCCACGCAGGCACTCAGCAGCATATCCGAAACGCCCGTCCGCGCCCAGGCAATGGTTTGCAGATTCAGCGCCATCAGCCCAGAGCCGAGGAAGGCGGGGAACCAGTGGAATTTGGGGGATGGCGGAGATGGGGCGATCGCCGCTTCACCATCTTGCTCTGCCTTTGCGGACAAGCCGGGTCGAGCATAGCCAAACCGCAGCAGGGTGAAAAAGCCGAAGACCACCAGCGCCGAAGCGGATAGGGCAGAGGGCAGCCGGACGGCCCATTCGTTGACCCCAAGCGTTTTGTAGGCGATCGCCATCAGCCAGTAAACCAGCGGCGGCTTGTCGAAACGCGGCTTTTCATTAAAGTACGGCGTGATCCAGTCGCCCGTTTCCACCATTTGGCGCGTCGCTTCGGCAAACAGCGGCTCGGTTTCATCTACCAGTCCAATGCTGCCCAGTTGCCAAAAGAAGCCCAGCCCACACAGCAGCCCCAGCCACGCCGCCACCAGCCCCCATTTCAGCTTCGGGCGCTTGTCGAGGTGCTGGAGCCAGGGGCAGAGGTGGGGGAACGCGAACGAGGTCATGGGTCAGCGCAGGCGGGGGAGAGGTGGAAAAATTACCGTTCCCATCATCGCATCATCGTCCTCTTTGCCACATCCTCAATCCGTTGTATGGGCTGTAAGACACGGGTTCCTGCATCCAAACCCCAAAGGTGGGGCAATCCCTACTCGGATGCGGCTGGAAGGGGGGGATGACGCGGGCGCTACACTGGAAGAAGCGAATCTGTAGGCCCGATGACCCATTTTCAACCGCAATCCTCTGACCCGACTACGGCCGACTACGAGGCTCCGGCGCTCGACCCGCAGGCTCCGGTAAGTTTGCCCGATCCGGATCGCAACCTGCCCGTGCCGCGCCAGAGCCACATCATCAGCACCATTCTGACTCCGGCGCTGCGGCTATGGCTGCGATCGCAGGTGGAACACGTAGACGACCTGAATTTGCTGATAGAGGGGGGCGATCGCCAACTGCTGACGGGGCTAATTCCCCGCGTCACGATTTCGGCGCGAAACGTGGTCTATCGCGGGCTATACCTGGAGCGCATCACCCTGGTCGGTCGCGGCATCAAGGTCAACTTTCGGCAAATTTTGCGGGGTAAGCCGCTTCAGCTAGAGCGAGCTGTCCCGGTGCAGGCAGAGGTGCGCCTGTCGCAGCAAGACCTGAACGACTCGCTCCAGGGGCCGCTGTTGGCGGGCGTGGTGAACGATCTGCTGCTGAATTTGCTGAAGGCGGGAGCCGCACCAGATTTGGTGACACCCGATGGAAAAACGCCGATTTTGCTGGATGACTTTCGCGCCAAAATTGCCCCAGGACTGTTGACGCTGGGTGCGGCGCTGGTGTCGAGCAATCAGGGCAGTCCGGTTCCCTTCATCATCCGCACTGGACTCCGCACCACGAACGGGCAGCAACTTCATCTGGTGAATCCGGAGTGGCTGCCTACGCCCAAGGCAAAGCGCGGACTGGCGCTGCACGATCTGGACGGGTTTCCGCTGGAGTTGGGCAGCGACGTGGAAATTCAAGACCTAGAGTTGGGCGATCGCCACTTGGTCTGTCGCGGCAAGATCAACGTTGTGCCCGAATAGTTTTGCCCGAATAGTTTTGCCTGAATAATGGCCAACTGCACAGCGGCAGGTTAGCCGGAGGGATGCTGCTCGGTCTGCTGGTCTTTCATGTAGCCCAATAGCCAGTTGGCGATGGTGGCGCGGCGCGTTTTGCGGGGCACGAGTTCACCCACCTTATAGCCGCCAAAGCCGAGTTGCTCTTTCAAAAGCTGCTTGTTTTCGGGCGCGATGGAGCGGGTCAGCTTGACGGTAGCCGGGCGGCTGTCGATAAAGTCGGGCGGCTCTGGATAGGCGCTGCGCCAGTCTTCGGATACGGCGGCGGTGTCCCAGGAGCCGTCTTCGCGCTGGCGATAGCCCAGGCAGTGCCACACCAGTCGATTGGCAGTGGCATCGTCGAGGGTGTCGTTGAGGATGGCCCACACGGTTTCGACCGTGAGGGGCGGTAGATTCGTGGCACTCATGGCGCTGATGGCGAATTGCGTCTGTCGGTGCAGTCGGTCTGCGAAATATGCAAAAATCATGACACGCAGTGAAGCGCATTGCAGCGTTTCGCCGATTGGGATAGAGGGGCGATCGCCCAGCTTCTTTCCCGGCGCAGTGCTTCAGATCTCTTCATTAGATCTCTTCCGAGGTATCCCGTGGAATTGATTAACGGCCCTTACCAGATTCCGCCGCCCAAGGGGTGGTCGCCACCCGTGGAGCCTGTTCCCCCTGCCCAGGCATCTGCACACCAGACCTCTGCGAATCTGCCGCTTTACCCAATCGAATATCGACCCATTTCGCCGCCGATCGGGTCGCATCCCGTTGGGGCAACTGTGCCGCCGCCGATCGGGTCAACCCCTGCGAACCTGCCGATTCAGCCGCCAATTGGATCGCGTCCTGTAAACTTGCCGATTCAGCCGCCAATTGGATCGACTCCTGCGAATTTACCAATTCAGCCGCCGATCGGGTCAAGTCCGGTGAGTGCAATGATTCAGCCGCCGATCGGGTCAACTCCTGCAACTTTACCAATTCAGCCGCCGATCGGGTCGCGTCCGGTGGGCGAAGTGATTCAGCCGCCGATTGGATCGCGTCCCGTAAACTTGCCGATTCAGCCGCCGATCGGGTCAAGTCCGGTGGGCGAAGTGATTCAGCCGCCGATTGGGTCGCGTCCAGTGGATTTGCCCATTGCACCCCCCATTGGGTCACGCCCGGTCGGTTCAACGATTCAGCCGCCGATTGGCTCGACTCCCGCGAATTTACCAATTCAGCCGCCGATTGGGTCGCGTCCAGTGGATTTGCCAATTGCACCCCCTATTGGGTCACGCCCGGTCGGTTCAACGATTCAGCCGCCGATTGGCTCGACTCCTGCGAACTTGCCAATTCAGCCCCCGATTGGGTCGCGCCCGATGGATTTGCCCATTGCACCCCCCATTGGGTCGCGTCCAGTGGATTCTTACATAACACCGCCGATCGGGTCGCGCCCGGTCGGGTCGCCTGTGTCGCCGCCGATAGGAGCTTCGCCAGTGGACTATCACCGGCCGCCCTCGGTGGGGGCGTATCCGTCGGATTATGCGATCGCCCCTCCAGTTGGAGCGCACGGGGCCCAGCCTGCGGGAATGTCTGTGCGTCCCCCAGTCGGTGCTACGCCTGCGGAATACGCGGTTGCGCCGCCGATTGGCTCACGTCCGCCGCAGCCGCACCTGCCGCCGCCGGTAGGCGCATACCCATCGGATTACAGCATCGCGCCGCCAGTGGGTTCCCAGCCGCTACCCCACGCAGTGCCGCCGCCAGTGGGGGGTGGCTCGACCGAAAAGGTGCTGCCACCGCCGATTAGCTGGGTGCCGCCGACCCATGCAGCGGGACAGATCGTGCCGCCGCCTGTGGGGGGGCCGCCCAAGGATGAAACCCTAGGCTATTGGCAGTCCTACGGAGCGAAGCAGGATTGATGAACGCTGTGATTTCGGTGGATCTGCCGCAAAATTCCTACGAGGTGGCGATCGCCCCAGGCAGTTTGGCACAGTTGGGCGACTGGCTGCGTCCGTTGGGACTGGGGCGCAAGCTAATGCTGGTGTCGAATCCGATGATTTTTCGGCGCTATGGCGAAGGGGCGATCGCCTCGCTGGAGGCGGCAGGCTTCGACGTGTGCCACGCGCTAATTCCGGCGGGTGAGCGCTACAAGACGCTGGGTTCGATTCAAAAGCTGTATGACGCAGCGCTGGCCCATCGGCTAGAGCGATCGTCGGCGATTGTGGCGCTGGGCGGCGGCGTGGTGGGCGACATGGCGGGCTTTGCGGCGGCCACCTGGCTGCGGGGCATCCGGTTTGTGCAAGTGCCGACCTCGCTGCTGGCGATGGTGGATGCCTCCATCGGGGGCAAAACCGGAGTAAACCATCCCCACGGCAAAAACCTGATCGGCGCGTTTCACCAGCCCCGTCTAGTGCTGATCGACCCGGAGGTGCTGGCGACACTGCCACCCCGCGAGTTTCGCGCGGGCATGGCGGAGGTGATCAAGTACGGCGTAATCTGGGATGCCGACCTGTTTCAACAGCTAGAGCAGGCCAAGCGACTGGATCAGCAGCGCTATGTCTCGCCAGAACTCATGCAGACGATCTTGACGCGGTCCTGTCAGGCAAAGGCGCACGTCGTTAGCAAGGACGAAAAGGAGGCGGGCCTGCGGGCAATTCTCAACTACGGGCACACGATTGGGCACGCAGTGGAAAGCCTGACGGGTTACAAATTGGTGAATCACGGCGAGGCGGTGGGCATTGGCATGGTGGCGGCAGGGGCGATCGCCCTCCAACTGAACCTATGGGATGCAGACTCTAACCGTCGCCAAACCGCGCTGATTCAAAAAGCAGGTCTGCCCACGCGCCTGCCCGCCGGACTCGACCTAGAAGACATCATCGCTGCCCTGCAAACCGACAAGAAGGTGAAGGCGGGTCAGGTGCGGTTTATCCTGCCGACGCAAATCGGCGCGGTGATTGAGACTGACCAGGCTACGCCAGCGGTGATTCGCAAGGTGCTGCTGGCAATGGCTGAAGCGTAAAAGAGGCTCAGACAGGCTTTACTTAACTACCCTGGGTATAAAGGCTCTCTTGAAGAGACGTAATGGAGGGGCAATGTGAGGGGCGATCGCTGCACAGACTCATCTATGCAGCGACGAAGTGCATCTAGAGTGCATCTATTGAGTTCTAGCAACGAAGTCTAGCAAATTCGCCAAACCTGCTATGCCGTGTAGCTGTAGCTGCCCAGCAGAGAAGCAAGCACCGCATGGAAAGACTCGGAGGCATTGCGGATGTCGTCTCGACTGGCGAAATGATCAAACCGATGCAGCACCCTGTCCCCTTCCACCAGCAGCAGCGTGGGCAGCGTCGTCAGCCGATAGGTATTTGCCAGCTTAAAGTTTTCGTCGGCGTTGATCGTGACCAGCTTGATCTGTCCCCCCCATTCTGCCTGAAGCTGATTCAGCATCGGGTTCATGAGCCGACATAGCCCACACCAAGGGGCCCAGAAGTTGATCAGAACTGGGGTCGAAGATTCCAAAACTTCTTTCGAGAAATTGCTTTCGTTAACAGAGAGTAGCATAGGAGTTTTTAAGAAGAACGGTTAAAAACCAGCAAGGGATCAATCGGGGATCACACTATTACCCTAGATTACCTGTTGCTTGGATGAGTAGCGGGTGGGCAAACCAGAATAACAATACAAAAATCGCCACGCCGACATAGGCGGGGCGAAGAAACTCTTTGAATTCGAGCGTTTGACGACCATCGAGAATTGCCAAAAAGGGAATGACCGATGTGCGGGCTTTGACCACTGAAAACGCTTCGCCATAGCGCTGGGCCAGGCGGCGATCGCCATGCCACACGCCAAACAGGTGATGTAAAATCAGCCCCGCAGACGTGACCAACATAAAGGTCGTCCCCAGCCACAGCGTGTGGGCAATGCACCAGATCACCTGTCCCACCATCTGTGGATGGCGGGTAATCCGAATAATGCCCGTTTCATAGAGATGAACTTGAGGTTTTTGAATAGCCGCAATTTCTAGGAGATTAAACGTAGCCGGATAGAGAAACAGGAACGAAACCGCCGACAGCGCCCACACCAACGGTTCCACTCCTGGCACACCCTGCACATTCCACAATCGCAGCCCGTCATAGCGATGCTGAACAAAGTAAACAATGAGCAGCGTGGCCAGGGGCAGGCTGACTAGCGCAAAAATGACGCGATAGGGACGTGCCCCGATGCGTTTTTCGGCATAGGGCCGCAGGGCCGCAAGGCCACTATGGGCGATCGCAAACCCGATTAAAAGACCAAACATTACAAAATGGCTGGATGCAAGCCAGTCGTCACGCATGAGATTGGGAGTCGATTTGGGAGTTTAGGGGGTACAGTGGCAGCGACTGCGGAGGCAAGTCCGTCAAGCCAGCAAACCGGGGCAGCAAAATCCTCGCTCGTAAGATCAGCATCAAAACCAGCCAGATTTTGAGCCAACCGCAGCAGGGATCAAAACTCCCTTCGTGTTACAGGATACAGGTTCCTGCATATTCAGCCAATGCTAATTTCGCCAAAATGGGAAGATTCTTGATCCCAAATTGATCCTAAAGTTCTATTCCGACAGAAAACGCAGAATTGCGGCTTCCAGCCCGCAACTCATTTTTGACTCATTTTTTGAGCAAAACGACCTGTTTCCCTTCTAGAGAGCATCCATTTATTCGGCAATCGTGTCGATTCCCCTACCTCCTGATACTTTAGGAAGAGAGTGAATAGCCGATGCGATGAGTATTGCAGGGAATCTTACGGTCTATTTAGCAGTCTATTCAGCAGGGGCGATCGCCACCGCAGCGCCAGAGGCAGCAGGCACCTTTGCCAAAACGAGTCTGGATTGGCAGGTGCAGCGATCGCTCCGGCAGGTGGGCGAGTGGATTGAGTGGGTGCTGTTTGGTGAAAGCCCGAACCGCCCCAATTTCTCAGGCTGGA
The DNA here is from genome assembly GCF_015272455.1 of Thermoleptolyngbya sp. C42_A2020_037. Classification (NCBI taxonomy): domain Bacteria; kingdom Bacillati; phylum Cyanobacteriota; class Cyanophyceae; order Oculatellales; family Oculatellaceae; genus Thermoleptolyngbya; species Thermoleptolyngbya sp. C42_A2020_037. Next base: position 61,775 of record NZ_JACYLP010000040.1, on the reverse strand, counting down.
TACCGCCAGAATGGGTTTTGCAGGCGCTGTTCTGGGTGATTGTGGGGTTGTTGGGGATTTGGGCTGCATGGTGGCTTGTGCAGTGGCTCCGGCCTTATTGGGAGGCATTTCAGCGGCAGCAGGGCCGGGCGATCGCCCCCGTGCCCCCAGCCCCAGCGCCGGAACTCAGCACTGCGGAATGGCTGGCCCGATCGCAGGCGGCCCAGCGCCAAGGCGACTATCGAGAAGCCTGCCGAGCGCTGTATCATGCCGCGCTGCATCGACTGAGCGATCGCCATCAGATTTCGCCCCTGCCCAGCCGCACCGATGGCGAATATCTCAACTTGCTGAATGCGCTGCCCAATGCTCAGCCCTATGCAGTGCTGATTCGCACCCACGAGCGGCTCTGTTTCAGCCCGACTCCGGTTTCAGCAGCAGCCTTCGAGCAGTGTGAGCGGGCCTACCGGGAAATTTCCGCTTCCCAGTAGCAATCTTGCGAAATCTTGCGGAAACCTTGCAGAAATTTTGCCATGAAGCTGAACCGTCGCGCTTGGATTGCTCTATCAGTTGCACTGGCGATGCTGGTGGTTTTGAGTGCGATCGCTGCTCCCAGCACCCGCCTGCGAACCGGATCGACCTACGGCCGTGCCCCCGACGGCTACGGAGCCTGGTTTGCCTATATGCAGGCGCAGGGAACCCCCGTGCAGCGGTGGCAGCGCCCCTTTGAGGACTTATTGGAGCCGCCCGATTCCAGCCTGCCTGAAGCCATGCCCATTTCAGCCCATGCTCAGAGTCTGGGGAGCGGCGCTAGCAATCCTCCGTCCCCTGGCTCCGGGGAAAATCCGGGGGCAGGCTCCTCCCTCGACAATCGGCCAGCGGAGCCGATGACGCTGGTGGGCATTGCGCCGCTCGTGGAGCAATGGTTGCGCCCCGAGGAGGACTGGCTGCGGCGGGGCAACGTGCTGGTGCTGGTGGGCGTGCGATCGCCCGTCACAGGCGCACCCTTTCGATCGGTCTTGCCTACCCCCCAAGGCGACGTGACCGTGGAAACCACCCGCCGCCAAGCCCCGTTGCCCAAATTCAACGCCCAACTGAGCGATGAGTTTGGGCTGATTGCCTGGGAACAAGCCGTGGGTGCAGGCAAAGTGATCCGCGTTGCCACACCCTACCTCGCCGCCAACGCCTATCAGGACGAGCCGGGAAACTTCCCGTTTCTCGCCAATTTGGTGACAGAGCCGGGGCATCCCGTCTGGGTAGATGAATATATCCACGGCTATCGTGACCCCCAGAGAGAGGCTGCAAGCGGGCGATCGCCCCAATCCGTCTGGGCATACCTGAGCCGCACGCCGATTGCGCTGCTGACCGTGCAAGCGCTGGTGCTGCTGGCGCTGGCGGTGTGGGCTGGCAATCGCCGCATGGGGAAGCCGCTGCCTGACCCACCGCCCAAAGTTGACAACAGCGAAGCCTATATCCAGGCCCTCGGTACAGTCCTCCGCAAAGCCGAATCGACTGAATTTGTAATTGACACTCTCCGCAAAGCCGAGCAGATTCACCTCCAGCGATCGCTCGGTCTGGGCACCACCCCGGCCGACCTGCTCACCCTCTCCCGCGCTTGGGAACAGCATACAGGCCGTCCCGCCGCCGAACTCCGCCGCCTGCTGAACCCAGAGCGAAAGAAACGACTGGGCGATCGCGCTTTGCTGGATTGGGTGAGTCGGGTGCAGCAGTTGAGAGACGAATAATGGAGCATACAGCATTTTCTTGCGGGGTGAGGCGGCGGCTGGCCTGGCGAGGCAAGGGCTTCTTGACCATCCGCGTACCTCACGAGCTTCAAAAACGCTGTAGCGTGACGCAGGCGGCGGATAGAGAGATGATGGGAGGATGAGAGGAAGAGAGTAGAATTCAGATGCCCTGCTTGTCCGAATCTCCTGCAAAGCGTTTTCCCAAACCTGTTACTCCAGCACCCCACGCTCTATGCCCAACCCTTTCCAGACCCTCGCCCAAGCGCTCGATCGCGTCGTTGTTGGACAGGCTGCCCTGTCTCAACAATTGCTAGTAGCGCTGCTGTGTGGCGGGCACGTCATCCTGGAAGGCGTGCCAGGAACGGGCAAAACGCTGATGGTGAAGGTGCTGGCGCGGCTGGTGCAGGGCGACTTTCGGCGGATTCAGCTCACGCCCGACATTCTGCCATCGGATATTTTGGGTACAAATATTTTCGATCTGAATACGCGCAGCTTCAGTCTCAAAAAAGGGCCGATTTTTACCCAAATCCTGCTGGCAGACGAAATCAACCGCACGCCGCCCAAAACTCAGGCCGCGCTGCTGGAGGCAATGGAAGAACAGCAGGTGACGCTGGATGGCGAGAGTCTGCCACTGCCAGACCTGTTTTGGGTGATTGCCACGCAAAACCCGCTGGAGTTTGAAGGAACGTATCCGTTGCCCGAAGCCCAGCTGGATCGTTTTTTGTTCAAGCTGGTGGTGGACTATCCCGACCCCAGGGCAGAGCGGCAAATGCTGGTGAACGCGCAGGCAGGATTGCAAAATCGGCGGCTCGACCTGAGCCGAATCAAGCCCATCATGTCGGTTGAGCAAGTGCTGCAAGCTCGTCAGCAGGTTCGCGCTGTGCAAATGACCGATGCCCTGGTGGATTATCTGCTGGCGCTGGTGCAGCGTAGCCGACAGCATCCCGACTTGGCGCTGGGCGCATCGCCCCGTTCGGCGGTGGCGTGGCTGCAAGCCAGCAAAGCTAGGGCATGGCTGGAGGGGCGCGATTTCGCTACCCCAGACGACGTGAAGGCGATCGCCCGTCCGCTCCTCCGCCATCGCCTTATCCTCCGCCCCGAAGCCCAGCTTGACGGGCAGCAGGTGGATGAGGTGATTACCTCGCTGTTGGGTCAGGTGGCGGTTCCCCGATAGGATGGGAGATAGGAAAAGGATAAGTTATCTGGGCTTATCTGGACTTATTTGGACTCAGATGGACTTATCTGCTAGCCTTTTGCTATTTCAATTTGCTACTTCTTGGCATAAGCTGTTTTTCCAGATCTCGCCGCAGCCGCACTAGCCTTCGAGCCAGTCCCAGTCGGTTTCCTGCGTCGCAGCGGTGGTCTGCTGATACACTTCTACACTAGGCAGAATCAGCCGCCCCACCCATTCTCCTAGCGGACGATATCTGATGTCGCCTCTGACGCCGTTTCTAAGGCCACGTCTTATTCGCTATTCTTGCTCTAGAGCGTCATCGGCGCAATCGGCGCAATATCTGGATCGTATCCACCCACTTGGTTCGTTCGCAGCACCCACACTGATGCGCCATGTTTCAGAAACGCATCGGCGATCGCATCACTGGCTTTGCGCGGCAGAATGGTTCGCCAACTGCCCAACCCCATCCGCAGGTTCCGCAGGGGATAGTCTTCTAGCGTGCTGCCCAGGTTGTATTCATTGCGTTCCCAGTCGCGTCGCGGGCCGCCAAAAGATTGCAGCTTGCCTTCCAGGTCTTTGCCCAATTCTTGAAGCTGCTGAAACTGTCGCGCCTGCTCTGGCTCTTGCAGCAAGAGTTCCAGAATGCGGGGATTTTCGCGCAGGGTGCGCTCTGTGTTGCGAATACTAGCAAATAGCGCCTGATTGGAATCTTGGGAGCAGTTATAGGCAGCGTTAACATAGGTTCCGCCCGTGCCGTCGCCAATTCGATAGCGGGCCGTCATCACCTGCAACTGTCGCTCTAGCAAGTCCAGCGGCGAAACCAGGACGTTGCCAATTTTGTAGGGGTCGGTGTAGGCGGGCAGCTTGATCAGCAGATCGCAGATCGGGCGCGTGCCCAGCCAGCCAAACTGGCGATCGCCCAAGTAGCGCGACCAGTGCAGCGTACCCGCCACCAGCCCGTCGGTGTTCTGCGTATAAACCTGGTAATAGCAAATATCGAACTGGCGCTCGTCCGCCAGCGGCTCGTGGATGACGGTTGCCACGCCGTAGGCAAAGTGCCCAAAGAAAATCGGCGTGGCCGCGGCGGGTTCCTTTTTCTCGCCACCGATGCCGCCATAGGTGTGCAGCACCAGCGCCTCGTCGCCCACGCGCCATTCGTCGATCGCCGCCTGGATTGCCGCATCCGACCCGTTGGACAGGCCGCTGCACAGCACCGACGCAATCTTGCCTTTTTGCGCCGCAATGTCCGCCCAGGCCTGCTTGCGGATGTAGCGGTAGGCCGCTTTGCCGCCAAACAGGACTGATTCGGGTTGCAGGCGGAACAGGGCACGGGGGGCGATCGCCTGCACCACAAACGCACCCGCCACGTCCTTCGCGCCATACACATACCAGCCCGTCTCGTTATAGGGCGATTTTTCCAGGTCGTGGGTGGTCGAGGGATAGCTGCCATAGGCCTTGGCCAGCACCACCTCCGGCAGCCGCATCGTTTCCAGCTTGCCGCTAAATTGCCGCGTCGCCCGGTCAAAATGCGTCACCACAAACTGGTCGCTGCCCGCCACCGGCCGCTCAAACCGCACCAGCGCGTAGAATCGTCCCGTAATTTGCACAGGCGTATCGGCAATCAGCAGCACGTCGCCCTGCACCACCACAGGCGGTTCCAGCCGCACGATCAGATCATCCACCGGATGCCCCGCCGCCAGCGACTCTAGCGCGTTCACTCGCCGCCAGTGGTTGAGCCGATCGGGATGCACCATGCCGCCGTAGCGACTGCTGAATTCTGCCTCGGCGCTAAAGTGGACATCCTTCACGACCGAGTTCATGCTCTTTTGCACGTTGGGGTAGTCCACCCAGCGCAACCGCACCCGCTGCCCCACCAGATAGCGGTAGCCTTCTGGGGCATGATGAACTTCCAGCCAAGTTCCCTGGACGTGCGATCGCTCTTCTGGCTTGGGCAAAATGAGCCGTCCCATCCACTCACCGATGGGGCGATACCACTGGGGGTCAACGGTTTGGGCGATTGGGTAATAATCAGGTCGGTTGAACGCGGCTGCCTGGTACAGGGCATAATTGCTGGGCGTTTGGGGAATCCTGTCGCCGGCCCGCAGCGCCTCCCCCCGCAAAATTTGCAGAATCGTCTCGATGGTCTGCTGCAAATGGGTGCGGCCGTCGGGCAGCGTTGCCTGGGGGTCCATATAGCCGCCAGGAACCTGATGCCCCACCGGCCCAGCCGAGAGAACGGTGACTTTGCCCTTGCGCTTGCCCCGATTCCAGTAGGACAGCGGGAACAGCTTCCAGCGGCCGGGAAAGATCATGGGGCCGACCCGCTCCACCACATCCTTATCGCCGACGATGTGATAAAGATGCTCCAGCACCAGCACGTTGTTGTTGGCGCTCATTACGCCGCCGAGAGAAATTACGTCGATGGGGGCATTGGTAGACCGCTTCAGGTAGGGTGCAGCCGCCACAGACATTTCGCCGCCGCCGCTATAGCCCAGCAGCGTAATCGGCACGCGGCTGCCGGGCCGATAGCCCCGCCGCACCAGCCCGTCGAAAATCACCTGGGCAATGCCCTGATTGTAGATTGGGCCATAGCGCTTATCGGACGACACCGCCACGATCAGCACGTTTCGCAGATTGACCAGCATCCCCAACAGCGCCGCTGGGTTGTTCCACCGCATATTGTCTGCCAGTCGCCACAAAAACGCCAGCGGCCGGTCTTCATACAGCGGACGATTCAGCACCGAATACAGCATCAGCCCCTCGACCAGTTCTATCCCTCTGGGCAGAGCCGGCTTGAGGGCATTCAAAAAGTCTTCGATATCGGGGGTATATTCTTCGCCCGACTGGGCAATGCCGTCCAGATACACCAGGTAATGGTTGATTGGTGGAAGATGGGGATCAGGGCGATATTGCTCCGCAGCGCCGGGGCGATCGCCCGCCTGCAACCCCTCCGACCCCGTTTGAGCCGTTTCATAGAACGACGACTTAACCGCCGTCGTGTCTAGGTCGTCGCCGTACCAGCCTGCCCACCAGCCCAGCGACTCCAGCGGCGCAATGATCCCTGCAAACACCGTCGCTACGACACCAATCCAGGCTAAATCAAACGTCAGGCGAAACGGGGTCGGCAGGCCGTCATACCAGCCAAACAGCCCATCCCGCACTGGGCGCATCAGCACAAAAATCAGCCAGAAGGCGATCGCCAGCGCCAGCAGCCCCAACACCACCTTTACCGCCTGAGGAACGCCGCGTGTTTGATAGTCAAGCTGCAACACGGGGTCATCTGCTTCTGGCACGTCCAGCGGACGCAGCGAATAGCCAGAAGACGGCCGCTCCAGCACCGCCTGAGACACGCTGCGAGCCGCCTCTGGATGCGATCGTCCCGCAGCCGCCACCAACTGACGCACCTCCGGCAAAGCTACGTCCGACGCGGGGATAATTGGCTCTGCGGGGCGGGCCCCAGACAAAACGCGCTCCTGCAATTCGCGAGAGCCTTTGGCCAACTCGACCCCCGCCACGCGATCGGCCAGACGGCGACCAAACTCGGCAATCGGCTGGGCGATCGTGCCTTCCAAAAGCTGCTTTACGACCCAGCCCAGCAGCACATAGGTCAGGGCTTCGCTGGCGCTGAGCCGGGCCACCACCGCAAACCCCACCAACATCGACAGCAAGTTCCACACCGACAGTAAATTCTGAATCGGGTAGCCCAGGTAGGGCAGCGCTCCTAGAAATCCAAACAGCAGCGGCGCATAGCCCAGTCCCAGCACTGTCACCAGCGTTGAAAAGGGCACTCGCACAAACCCCGGCAGCAGCCCAATTAGCCAAGTGCTAAGGGCAAGAAACAGAAACCCGAAGGCAAACAGGATGGCATTTAGCAGCAGGCTAAAGACAAAGCGGCTGGGCTTGACGCGATTGACAAATAGAATAATGCTCTGCCCTACTCCCAGCGATAGCCCTGCCAGCAGCACGATGAGCAGCGCTAGCCAGAAGCCGCCGGGCAGCGTCACAACCCGCCGAAATGCATCGAATTGTAGCGAAAAAGCCCCGCCGATTAGCTCAGTTGCCTGATTCCATGCTGTCTCAGCCATGATTTCACTCCTGAATGGCGCAATGGGCGATCCTGCTGACGGCTAAACCGTTGCTGCGATGATAAACCGCGCCGGGCCAATTCAGAAGTTAAGTTGCCACAAAAAATTGCCGCAAAGCAAATTCACGCAAGCGCTCAGGCCGAAACTGGTCTTTCGGCAATGCCATTGCACCGGCCGCTATTCCACCAGATGGTGATCCATCACGTAGCGGACGAGTTCGGCGCGGTTGCTGGTGTTGGTCTTGCGGAGGAGGCTGCTGACGTATTTTTCGACCGTGCGGGGGCTGAGGTGGAGGCGATCGCCAATTTGCGAATTCGACAGACCATCCGCCAGCAGCGACAGCACCCCCTGTTCTCGCAGCGTTAGACCCAGATCGCTCTCTGGTTCCGCAGCGGAAGGCTCCTCGGCTGACCGATGCGGGCTGGATTCCGCCGCCTCCGATGCGCGGATCTGCCGTCGCCATTCGGTCTGGATTAACTGCGATCGCTCCAGCAAATTTCGCACCACCGCCCCCAGTTCCTTCAGGTCAAACGGCTTCGGCAGATAGGCATCACACCCAAGCTGATAGCCCCGAATGCGCTCCTCTGTGCGGCTCAGCGCCGTCAGAAAAATCACAGGCAAGAGCCGGAGCGCGGGCTGCGATCGCACCTGCCGCACCAGCTCAAACCCATCCATGCGGGGCATGGCCACGTCAGTCACGATCAAATGCGGCTGCACTTGATCGACCAGGGCCAGGGCCTGCTCACCGTTTTCCGCCATCACCACCAGATAGCCAGACAACTCTAAATAGTCGCCAATCGAAAGCCGGGTGCCCAGATCATCATCCACCACCAGAATCGTCAGAGGCATTGCGGAGAGCCTGAGTTCAGAACCATTGAGTTAATACAATAAATACAATAATTTCCACCGATTTCCACTAGCCTAAGCCAAGATTGTCAGAATCCGTCAATTTTCCCCAACCGAGCCGACCCAAACGCCAGGAAGGGCGATCGCCTCTCCGCTGCGTCTCAGCCTGCTTGATAACCAAATCTAGATACCTTTGCCCATCGAATGCCTGTTTAGCTTGGGACTTTAAATTTGAACCTTAAAACTAAAGTGGCAGTAGTACGGCGCGATTCCCTTTAACCTGTGGACATGCCAGACGCTAAGCCGGACTAAAAGCGATGCTTGCGATCTGGGAAGGGCGCGTGGGGGCTGTTTGACGGAGCATTTGTGGCGTAGCCCAGCAATACGGAACTTTCAGAACGGAACCTTCAGAACGAAACAGCAGTCTTTTAGGGTCAGATGGAGACAGGGCGACCCGCGACCCGCTGCCCTAGCAAACCAGCTTTACAAAATCAACCTGGAATTGGCTAGGCAGACCGCAAGACAAGCCACAACCAGCAGGTCATCGAGAAAAGTGGACTAGTAGAAACCTGACGCAGGAAAAATCGACACAAGAAAAACTGACACAGGAAAAACCGACACAAGTGAAACTATATCCTGATCATCAGCCATCCAGAATAAAGACGACTGCTGATATCATAACTTTGTCAAGATTTGTAAGTTTTCTTCAAACTGCCCCGTTCACATCCAGCGGCTCCAAGCCGTCCTGATCAATGGATTGGGTCAGCGCTCTAAGAGAATAGCGGCTCCAAATTAGCGATTGTGGTGTAGGAGAGTGCAGGCGTGCAAAACGGATTTGTTGGAACTGCGGATACCTCAGCGCCACGCGGCTCGCATGATCCCATTCGAGTTGGCGTGATCGGCGTTGGCAATATGGGCCAGCACCACACCCGCGTCCTCAGCTTGCTCAAGGACGTAGAACTGGTGGGCATTTCTGATGTCAACGTTGAGCGGGGGCTGGATACGGCAAGCAAGTATCGGGTTCGGTTCTTTGAAGACTATCGCGAACTGCTCAAATGCGTAGATGCGGTCTGCGTAGCAGTTCCTACCCGGCTGCACTACTCTGTGGGGCTGACCTGTCTCCAGGCGGGGGTGCATGTGCTGATCGAAAAGCCAATTGCCGCCAGCATTGCTGAGGCAGAGCTATTGGTCAACGCGGCGGCCGAGTCCAACTGCATCTTGCAGGTGGGGCATATTGAACGGTTTAACCCGGCGTTTCAGGAACTCAGCAAGGTGCTGAAAACAGAAGAACTGCTGGCGCTGGAGGCTCACCGCATGAGTCCCTATTCCCAGCGAGCAAACGATGTGTCGGTGGTGCTGGATCTCATGATCCACGATATCGACCTGCTGCTGGAACTGGCCGCTGCACCGGTCACGCGATTGACCGCCAGCGGCAGCCGCGCGTCGGATTCTGGCTATCTGGACTATGTAACGGCGACGCTGGGCTTTGCCAACGGCATTGTGGCCACGCTGACTGCTAGCAAAGTTACCCATCGCAAGATTCGCCGCATCGCCGCCCACTGCAAAAATTCCCTGACGGAAGCCGATTTTCTGAACAACGAAATCCTGATCCATCGGCAGACGACGGCCAACTATCGAACCGACTACGGGCAGGTGCTTTACCGTCAGGATGGGCTGATCGAGAAAGTGTACACCAGCAACATCGAGCCGCTGCACGCCGAGCTAGAGCATTTTGTGCAGTGTGTGCGCGGTGGCAAACAGCCTTCGGTAGGCGGCGAACAGGCCCTCAAGGCATTGCGGCTGGCCAGTCGCATTGAGCAGATGGCGCTGGACGGGCAGGTGTGGCAGCCAGATGATCTGAGCAGCGTGCAGTCGGAGGTGTCGGCGATCGCCCTCTAGCCCCTTCTGGCCTCTTTTAGACTCTGGTCGTCGCAGGTGGCTTCAGGCGCTACCTTGGGCTGGGCAAGTCTTCTGACGAATCTGGCGCTGATCACGAATCAGGCGACAAATTCAGGCAACCAATCAGGGTCGGATCTTTGGGATTTATCGACAGGCTCCCCACTCTTTACTATGGAAAGGTAAGTTGTTTTGAGTGCGAGAGGCTATGGGGCTTGCTCAGCAGCGGCTCGTGCAGCAGGTGGCGCGGGCCTTTCCAGACGGACTGTTCTATAAAGAAACCACCGAGCGCGTGGTGGCGTTGACCATCGACGACGTGCCCACGCCCGGCGAACCAGAGGATGAGTCTACCCAAAAGATTTTGGAGGCGATCGCCGAACACAATCGCCAGATTGAAGATCCAGACCGTCATGTACGGGCCACATTCTTCATCATCACCAGCCACCTCAGCCCCGAAAGCACCATCATTCCCCGCATTCGCGCCTATGGGCACGAAGTCGCCAACCACGGCATCGTAGACGACACAACCGCCCTCCAGCACCCCGAACTGTTTGCCCTGCAAATGCGTGAAGCCCACAACCGCATCTGCAAAGACTGCAATCAACCCATCCGCTGGTATCGCCCCGGTCGTGGGCTATATGCCAAGAGCATGGTGCCCAAGCTGCAAGCCATGCCCGGCTACGAACCTCGGTTTGCCCTGGCCTCCATGATTCCGGTAGACACCTTCAAGCCAACGGACAACGCCCTATTTAGCGCCTGGTATGTGTCGCGCTTCGTGTTTCCCGGCGCTATCTTGGTGATGCACGGCGGCTCTGCCGAGCGCTCCGAAAAAACCGCCGCCGCCATTCCCCTGCTGCTCGACTACTTGCAGCGTAAAGACTATCGCGTCGTCACGCTATCCGAACTTTGGGATAACTATTAGGCTGTGGAATGGGTAGGCTGTGGAATTAGGCCTTGGAAATCTAAAATCCAAAATCGCAAATCCAAAATCAAGAATCGACCTAAACCCTGCGATTGGCTTCCATTGCTCCTGCCCTTTGCATTGCACCCCCAAACCTGTCATGATCAGCCTATGCTGATTTACATTTTTTCATGTTTGCTGGCAGCGCTGCTCTGGCTAGGCGCATTGCCCTTTGGAATCGCGGCTAAGGCAGCCCCGACACAACCACCGGAGCCGCTTCCGGTCGAGCTTCCATCGCTGAGCGAGCTGCGCGAAAAAGCCTTTGACGCAACCAACCGGGGCAACTTCGCAGAGGCAGAAACCTATTGGACGGAAATCCTGAAACAGTTGCCCGACAACGCGGCCGTGTGGAGCAATCGCGGCAACTCGCGGGTCAGCCAGAACAAACTGCAAGCGGCGATCGCCGATTTTGACAAAGCCACCGAGCTGGCTCCCGATGCCCCCGATCCCTATCTCAACCGGGGCGCGGCGCTGGAGGGGTTGGGACGCTGGGAAGAGGCGATCGCCAACTATAACAAAGTGCTAGAACTCGACCCCAACGACGCGGCTGCCTATAACAATCGGGGAAACGCCAAGGCAGGACAGGGCAACTGGCAGGCGGCGATCGAAGACTACCGAAAAGCCGCAGACCTCGCGCCCGATTTTGCCTTTGCCAGGGCGAATTATGCGATCGCCCTCTACGAAACCGGGCAGACCAACGAAGCCATTCGCACCATGAAAAACCTCGTCCGCAAATACCCCCGCTTTGCCGACATGCGGGCCGCCCTCACGGCCGCCCTCTGGGTCGCGGGTAATCAGGGCGAGGCCGAGAGCAACTGGTACGCCGCCGTCGGGCTGGATGCGCGATACAAAGACCTGGACTGGGTTGCCAATGTCCGCCGCTGGAGTCCATCGCTAGTCAGCGCTCTAGAGAAGTTTTTGACGTTGAAGTAAAACGAAGTAAAACTGAATCCAGCCCCGCCCGGAGCCTGACGAGTGATGAGTTTCTCTGACATCCAAAACCATTGGGCAAAAGCGTTTATCGAGGCGTTGGCCGAGCGTGGCATTGTGCGGGGCTTTGAGGACGGCACATTCCGCCCTGAGCAGACGATTACTCGCGCTGAGTTTGCATCCCTCCTGCGTTCTGCCTTTTCGGTTGCGCCCAAGCGACCTTACGTGCCGTTTCAGGATGTGCCAGAGAGTTTTTGGGCTGCCCCTGCGATTCGCTGGGCTTATGAAACCGGGTTCATGTCTGGTTATCCTGACGGATCGTTTCGTCCCGCAGAGGCGATCGCCCGTGTGCAGGTTTGGGTGGCGCTGGTGAGCGGGCTGGGGTTTGCGGCATCGGGTCAGGCTCCGCTCTTCGACCTATATGCGGACGCGGGCGAGATCCCCGACTGGGCACGACGGGCGATCGCCACGGCCACAGAAACGGGGCTGGTGGTAAACCATCCCGACCTGAAACGAGTGCGATCGCAGCAGGCGGCTACACGGGCCGAGGCGGCCAGCTTTGTGTATCAAGCACTGGTGTGTTTGGGCCAGGTTCCCGTAATCGAGTCGGTGTGGATTGTGCGCTGGGTGCGGACGGTCGCAGTGTCGCATCGGCGCGAGTTTCGGGCGGCGTGGGTGGCAATCGTGTGGAATATCGACTTTCCCAGCGCCCGCACGCTGACCACCGACCAGCAGCAGGCAGAACTGATTGCCATTTTTGACCGACTGCGATCGCTCCATTTCAACGCCGTAATTTTGCAAATTCGCCCCGAAGGGGACGCACTGTATGCCTCAACGCTGGAGCCGTGGAGCTTTTGGCTGACGGGCACTCAGGGCAAACCGCCCAGCCCCGCCTACGACCCGCTGCAATGGGCGATCGCCCAGTGTCGCCAGCGCAACCTGGAAATTCACGTCTGGTTCAACCCCTATCGCGCCCGCACGTCTCAGCAAACGGTCAACGTTTCGCCCCACCTAGCGGCGACGAATCCTGATGTGGTCTACCCTTGGGGCAACCAGCTCTGGATGGACCCCGGCGCAACCGTTGTGCAGGAACGCACCTACGCCGTGATTCTGGACGTGTTGCGCCGCTACGACGTAGACGGCATTCACCTGGATGATTATTTTTATCCTTACCCAATTGCTGGGCAGAGCTTTCCCGACGACAAAACCTATCAGACCTATCGCAACGGCGGCGGCACGCTCTCGCTGAAGGACTGGCGGCGGGATAACGTAAATCGCCTGGTGCAGCGCCTTTCCAGCGGCATCAAAGCCACCAAGCCGCACGTAAAATTTGGCATCAGCCCGTTTGGAATTTATCGCCCCGGCCAGCCGCCGCAAATCCAGGGACTCGATGCCTACGACCAACTTTTCGCCGATGCGCTGAAGTGGCTCCAACAGGGCTGGGTCGATTACCTCGCACCGCAGCTTTATTGGCGCATCGACCCACCCGCCCAGAGCTATCCCGTGCTGCTAGAGTGGTGGGCAGATCAGAATATCCAGAAGCGCCATATCTACCCTGGCAATAACTTATCTCAGCTTGATGGCAAAGCCTGGGACGTAACCGAAATTGAGCGGCAGGTGGCTATCACGCGCCAGCTAGAAAGTAAACTCGCCCTCGGCAATATTTTCTATAGCATGAAGGCGCTGCTGACGAATCGCGAGGGCATTGGCGATCGCCTCCAGACCAATATCTACCGCACCGCCGCCCTGCCGCCCGTCATGCCCTGGCTCCGCAGCTTGCCCCCCGTGCCGCCGCAAAATGTGCGCGTCTTGGGGAATCGACTGGTCTGGAGCAGCGCCGCCAGTGCCCGTTCCTGGACGCTCTATCGCCAAGCAGGAAGCACCTGGACGCTGCAAAGTATCTTACCTGCCGCCACAACGCAGCTTACCCTGTCGCCCGGAACCTACGCACTGTGTACGGTCGATCGGCTGGCGAATGAGAGCGCGGGCGTAGTAGCAGTCGTGTAAAGGGAGATAAGAAGAAGAACAGTTAGAGAATCTTTGTAAAGCAGGTATCTGCTATGCACATCATACTCTACCTTAGTCTTGCTAATTTATTAAATTCATTATCTTTGTGATCCACTGATTTTGTGATTCATCTAGAGCAATGATAAGATACACGGGCTGCAAGTAAGATTTTCCAAAGTCGCAGGCTCAATCTAATCTTTGTATATTAGTTACAAACTCGTGTATTAGTTACAAACTCAATTTCATATATTCCTTCAGAAATCAGACGATTCTCTCTTGGAAAGGGGTTCAATCTATGTCAGATGAGAAGCTGAATGAAAAACGAAGAGTGCTAGCTCAAGTTGCTGGGTTCATAGGATCTGTAGCAATTGCTACTATCGCTTGGACTATTGTTGCACAGGATGGTGCAATTCTGGAGAAGCAGCTTTTTTCAAGATCCGAAACGGCTTTGGAAACAATTCCTATCTTCATCTCGCAACCAGTTCTCATCTCTCCACAAACGCCTTCTCAACCAGAGCAAAGTGTATTACCGCTGCCTGACGAGATATATGAGTATCAAGAAGGCGGACAGACTAGAGTATTTGTCCGCGTTTCAGATGTGGTTTGGCATGAAGTGAATGAGTTTGGGGAAACCTTCAACACGTTCAAGGAGATTGAGCGAGATTCTAACTTCATTATAATTTACGACAAGGAGAGGCGAATGAAAATCAAGATACCCATCGAAAGAGGTTATTTCTTAATTACTTGGGAACCACGAGGCTGGATTGATATTCCGTATCGTTATGTAGTCAAAAAAGCTGATACAAAATAGCTATCCAAGCAGCTTTCGTGGCGTGCCGTTCATGTTTTGCATTTATGCTCAAAACTAAGAGCTTAGCCTTCCTCCTTTTCAAGTTTCGCCATTCAACCAGATTCACAACTCTACTCTCGAAGATTTCCAAACAATATACGTTCAGGGTTGCATTCTATCCTCAGAGGAGCATATGCAGAAATCTATTGCTTTAGTATTAGTTATCTCGACCTTGTCGCCAGGACTTGCCGCTTGTGATCAATGGTCAATTTTTCAGTCTGCTCCTTCTTTTGAGGAGAATAGCGCTTTTATTAAGGAGACTAATCAGACTACAGTTTCTTTTACCACTTGTAAGATAGATACCACTGAAGTACCAGAGGCTGAGTCTGACAGGGAGCTACTCTTAACTCTATGTCAGGATTACTATGCGAGAATCCGGCAAATGCTGGGTTCGGACGGCGCTGAGCAGCCTAGCAGCATACAGATCAGGCTCAAGAAAGGGAGGACAGATCAGGTTGCTGATGTCTCTGGTGGCACAATTAGTCTTTATGAGAATTGGTTTATGAAGCACCAAGGAGATCCAGACCGAAGAGAGATTAAAGGAGTTTTGGCTCATGAGATGACTCATATTATGCAAGCTTACAAGACTGAGGTGCCACAGTGGGTTGTTGAAGGTATAGCAGACTACGTTCGACATGCGATGGGGCTTAGCGATAAGAGCGCTGTGCAATGTGAGGATGGAAAGCATTATGAGGAATCTGTGTATCGATGTGCACCTGCATTCCTGACATATGTAGAGGAAAGCTATCCTGGGACGATCGCCCAAATTAATACGCAGTTTAGGACAACTGGATATGATGCCGACTTTTTTACTCAGGTAACTGGCAAGCCATTAGATCAACTATGGCAGGAGTGCCTGGGTACAACTTGGTGTAGCGGCGGACGAGAAGCGCTTGGCGGTTAGGTGTAGCACTGAATGACAATCTTGCTGATGAGCGCTTTGAGGAATTGTCATTCACCGAATTGCCATTCAGCAACCTCATCAGAAATAGAGGATAATCAGCTTGAGCAAGAGTTTTGCCCCCTTACTCTGCTTCTTTATAAACCTATGGCATCTACTGTTTCTACGTCGGATTCTGCTTTGGAACCTGTGACCGTTTTTTTCTCGTATTCACATCGGGATGAGCGACTGCGAGATAAGCTGGCCCCTCACCTGTCGATGCTGCAACGGCAGGGAATTATTAAATCCTGGCACGATCGCAAGATTAGTGCTGGAATCGAGTGGGCAAGGGCAATCGACGAGCACCTCAACGCGGCAGAAATCATTCTGCTGCTGGTGAGTGCTGATTTTCTGAATTCTGACTATTGCTACGACATTGAGATGCAGCAGGCGATCGCCCGTCACGAGTCTGGCGAAGCGCGGGTAATCCCGATTATCCTGCGCCCAGTGGATTGGAGTGGTGCGCCCTTTGGTAAGCTCCAGGCATTTCCCAAAAACGCCAAGCCTGTGACCAAGTGGAGCAACCAAGACGAAGCGTTTGCCAACATTGCTCAGGGTATTCGCCAAGTGGCGCAGGAGATGGCAGTGGCGCTGCGCGATCGTCCCTCAGAACCTGCATCTAATCGTTGGACTATAACTCCGCAAAACTTGAGCGTAGCGCAACGGACTGAAACCTCACCGACTGAGGAATCTGTTGTAGCTTTAAGCTTTGGAGAACTAGAGGAACTGGGCGGGCAGGTGCCGCTGGATTCTCCTTTCTATGTCTATCGACCGCCAATTGAGGAGCGATGCTACGAGGCGATTGCCAAGCCGGGCGCACTGATTCGGGTAAAAGCACCCCGACAGATGGGCAAGTCCTCCCTCACAATTCGAATTTTTGATTATGTCGAAAAACAGGGATATCGCACGGTTTGGCTAAACTTGCAGCGGGCAGGTGAGCAGTCCCTATGGAGTTTGGATAGTTTTCTCAGGTGGATTTGCGATCGCACCAGCCGCAGCCTGCGCCTGCCCAATCAAGTGGAAGAATACTGGCAGGGTATTTCGGGCAGCATGGACAAATGTACTGACTATTTTGAACTGTACTTGCTGGAAGAAATTAGTGCGCCGCTAGCAATTTGCCTGGATGAAGTGGATGAAGTATTCAAATATCCCACAATTGCCAGCGACTTTCTAGGGCTGCTGCGCTCCTGGCACGAAGAGTCCAAGATCAATCCAGTATGGCGCAACTTTCGTCTGGTGCTTACTCATTCAGAGGAGGTCTATGTGCCGCTGAATATCAACCAATCACCATTCAATGTTGGTGTGTCAATTACTTTGCCACCCTTTACTCATGCTCAGCTTGCGGACTTGGCGCAGCGTCACGGACTTCACTGGTCTTATGCCGAGGTGGAATTACTGATGGACATGGTGGGTGGCCATCCTTATTTAACGCGGGTGGCGCTCCAACAAATTATGCGGGGAGAGGTGACGCTGGCACAGTTTTTGCAAGTTGCGCCGACGCAGGAATGGATTTTGGGTAGTCATCTACGGCGACATTTGGGAAATCTGGAGGAGCGTAATTTGGCGATCGCCATGAAACAGCTTGTGACGGCAGAGGGGCCTCTCCGGCTGCCAATTCCCGAAGCGTCAAAACTGGTCAACCTAGGGCTGGCTCGATTTCAGGGCAATGATGTAGTCCCGCTTTGCAATCTCTATCGCCAATATTTTAGGGAGGTGCTGAAATAGGGAGCAACAAGCTCGAAAGGGCACAACAGCACAAGCGGGCAAACAGAGCCTATGGCAAGATTCATCACAAAATGCAGCAAAGCCCGAGTCAGATCCCTGTAAAACTGGGGGCAAAGATTGAGGCACTGCTAGCAGCAACAGGACTTATGAAGGAATGACGAACCGTTTCCTGGCTGCCTACGATTATCAGAGTGAGGGCGGGGCACTGCCTGCTGACTCACCAACCTACGTGATGCGTAAAGCAGACGATGAGATGTTTGAAGCGCTGCGGGCGGGGCGGTTCTGCTATGTGCTAAACGCGCGGCAGATGGGCAAGTCCAGCCTGAAGGTACGGACAATTCAGCGGCTTCAGTCAGCAGGCATCGCCTGTGTCGCTGTCGATTTACAGGGTATCGGGACATCTGTAACGGAGGAGCAGTGGTATTTCAGCATTTTGAACCGCATCGTGCGATCGCTCCAACTACGGCAACAGTTTGACCTCAGTCGCTGGTGGGAAGAGCATCACCGCCTGAGCTATGGGCAGCGGTTTAGCCTGTTTTTGGAAACGATACTACTGACGGCAATCGCTCAGCCCATCGCGTTGTTTATCGATGAAGTAGATCTCACCCTCAGCCTGCCCTTTAGCAGCGATGACTTTTTTGGCGTGCTGCGAGAATGGTGTAATCGCCGTGCTGAGCAGCCCGAACTGCGGCGGCTAACTTTTGCTCTGTTTGGTGTAGTAGCACCAACTGACCTGGTACAGAATAAGCAAATTACGCCCTTCAACGTGGGACAGCCGATCGAACTGAGAGGGTTTCAACTTGCAGAGTCTTGGCCTTTGCTGCCTGGACTCATGGCTAAATCAGCCAATCCCCAAAAACTGCTAGCTGCAGTGCTTTACTGGACTGGCGGACAGCCTTTTCTGACCCAAAAGCTCTGCAAACTGATTGCCACAGCCAATACAACGCCTGAACCGGGGCAGGAAGTACCCTGGGTTAAGGCACTGGTTCAGTCTAAAATTATTGATAACTGGGAAGCACAAGATACGCCACCTCATTTAACCACTATTCGCGATCGCCTCCTATACGCCAAAGAGCAGACTGGAGTACTGCTAGGCCTGTATCAGCAAATTCGCCAGCAAGGCGAAGTGACTGCCAACGGCAGTCCCGAACAGATGAATCTACGCCTGACAGGCTTGGTTGTAAAACGAGACGGCAAACTGCGCGTATACAACCGCATCTACGAGCGTGTGTTTGGGCAAGATTGGATCGATGGTGCTTTGGCAACGCTGCGTCCACCCTATTATCAAGCAGCCTTGACCGAATGGCAAAAGTCAGGCGACGAGTCGCACTTACTACGGGGAGAAGCCTTGCAAAACGGGCTGCGCTGGGCCGAAGGCAAGCAACTGAGCGACCTGGATGGGCAATTTTTGCGGGCTAGCCAGAGAGCCGAAATGCAGTTTGTCCTTCAGCAACTAGCGGCCGAATCTAAAGCCAATCAAATCCTGATGGCAGCCAGGCAGCAGGCCGAAGCTGAGTTAGCGAAAGCAAGCCAACAACTCCAAGCCACAAAACACAAAATTCGACAAAGCACACGAACCTTAATCATCACAGCTGGGCTGGCAGGAGTTGCGCTGATGCTGGCGATCGCCGGATTTGATTGGGCAGGTCGGCAAGCAACTGTTGCAAAAGCCATACAAACTCTAGCTCAGATCGAACGGTTGAACGCTCAAGCACTCGGACAAAAAGATCAGGTGATGGGCTTAGTAACGGCCCTACAGTCAGGGCAGCAACTTCAGGCCTTGATAAAAAGCCAGAAACTCCAGACCCAAGATTCTACCTTGGTCAATCGCCAGACTCAGGATACTACCCTGGTTAACCAGCAGTTAGAAATAGTCCAGTATCCTACTGCTGTCCCGCTTTACGCAGCAGGACAAATCTTGTCATCTATTCAACATCGCTCTGTGCAAACTCGGCAAGGTGGAGTCCTCAGCATAAGCTGGAACTGTGACGGAAAAACACTCGCAACAGGCGGGAGCGACGGCACAGTCAAGCTATGGAGCCACACTGGAGAACTGCTAAAAACACTAGAAACCCAGCACATCAAAGTAAGTAGCATAAGCTGGAGTAATGATGGACATACCCTTGCCACTAGCGGCATCAACAGTACAGTCAATCTATGGAGTCGCACGGGGGAGATGCTGACCGCGTTTGATACTCAGCAAGGCTCTATCAGCGGCATAAGCTGGAGCGACGATGGGGAAACCCTTACCACAGGCGGCTCTGATGGCACAGTCAAGTTATGGAGCCGTACAGGGAAGATGCTGAGTGCGTTTGACACGCAGCAAGGTACGATTCACAGCATAAGCTGGAGCAGCGATGGACAGATCCTTGCCACGGGTGGAGTCAATGGTACAGTGAAGCTGTGGAACCGAGTAGGGAAACTGCTGCACTCCCTCGACACCCAGCAAGGTACAATCCACAGCATAAGTTGGAGTAGGTATGGACATATCCTTGCTACCTCAGGAGAGGATGACAAGGTGAAGCTTTGGAGTTCTACTGGTCAACCGCGACCTACCCTTGAAACCTGGCAAGGCAGGATCTCCAGTGTGAGTTGGAGTCGCGATGGGCAGACACTAGCTTCAGGCGGAGAGGATGGTACGGTCAAACTGTGGAGCCTTAGTGGAGAACTGCTGGATACGTTCCCTCATACCTATGACCAGGGTATCGCAAGGATTAGCTGGAGTTTTGATGGACAAACTTTGGCAATTGGGGGGGAGGACGGTACGCTGATCTTGTGGCATATTAATCAGCAGAGGCAGAAAACCCTCGAGACACCGCACGATTTTGTTAGGGCTATAGGCTGGAGTCACGATGGACGAACCCTCGCAACAGGTGGAGACGATGGCACAGTGAGGCTGTGGAGCCGTAGTGGACAACCTTTAGAAAGCCTCAAAACCCAGCACCAGACTGTCAACAGCTTGGATTGGAGCAGCGATGGAGAGGTTCTAGCGACAGGCGGGTATGATAACGTTGTCCGAATCTGGAGCCGTAGGGGGCAACTGCTGAGGACTCTCCAGACCCAGCACCGTATTATTAACAGCATAGTCTGGAGCGGCGATGGGCAAATCCTTGCTACTAGCGGCGAAGATGGCACGGTGCAGTTGTGGAGTCGCGCTGGCGAGCTGCTGCATTCCTTGCATACACAGTATCCGCGCGTTCAAAGTCTAAGCTGGAGCAGTGACAGCCAAGTCCTCGCTATTGGCGGAGATAGTAGCACTGTCCAAATTTGGAGCCGCACTGCGGAGCATTTGGATTCCTTTGATACGCAGCATCGCTCTGTCTGGCGGCTGAGCTGGAGTGGTGATGGGCAAGTCCTAGCAATAGGTGGCTCTGGTAGTGTTCTAGAGTTTTGGAGTCGAAACGCGCAGCTGCTGTCTCGTCTGGATACCCAGCAACGCTCGATTTGGAGCATAAGCTGGAGTGGTGATGGGCAAATTCTGGCAACGGGTGGAGACGATGGCACAGCGAAGTTGTGGAGCCGCACTGGTCAGCCGCTAAAAACCTTTAAGACTGAGCATGGCATTATCTTGAGTGTGAGCTTGAGCCATGATGGGCGAACTCTCGCCACTAGTGGGACTGACGGTACAGTCAGCTTTTGGTCGATCAAAAACTTGGAGGAAATGCTGGCTCAGAGTTGCGACTGGCTACGAGGTTACCTGATTGCCTCTCCAAAAGATTTGCAAACCCTGCTCATTTGCCAAACGCCTGAACTACTGCACGCCGCGGCTATTAACTTAGTGGCAGATAGTGACGATCTTGCGGCTGGCGGCAATTTGGAAGATGCTATTGCAGGCTATCGTACAGCCCAGAAGTGGAACGCCGAAATTCGCTTTGATCCCAGACAGCGGGCTAGAGAGCAGTGGTTGAAAATACAGCGCAAAACCCGCAGCAGATAGAACTTCCGTCAGATACAGAAATAGGAGCTATCACTCTGCAACATCAGATTCGGGGGTTGGACTAATTTTCACTGATGTTCAGAAGCTGATCCTGATTGGCTTTCTAAAGTAGCACTATAGACTGGTTGAGGAAGGACATGAAAAAATTTGTGACGAAGAGCCTTGCCTCCTTGAACCCTAATGTAGCTAAGATTTGCGGAATGGTTATAAGACTTCAAACAGTCTGAGCCACAGCCTATAATGCTCGCTACGCTAAGTTAGAGTATATTGTGCTGGTGCTGTGCGATGACGGTTTCTTCTTCTGCACCCAAAACGGCTAGCCAATCTACAGATATTGTTTATCCCACTGGGGATGGCTCTCCTGTGGCGGAAACCTTTGACCATTTATATGCGCTGCTGATCACGCTGGAAGTGCTGAAGCAATACTTGCGTGGGCAGCAAGCAACCGTCCTGGGAAACCAGTTCTTGTACTATGCACAGGGCTATCCCCGCGCCCGCACTGCGCCCGATGTAATGGTGATCTTTGGGGTGGAACCAGGCGGCCGCGACAGTTTCAAGATTTGGGAAGAAGGCACAGTCCCCAGCGTTATTTTTGAAATTACTTCCCCCAGCACGCGAATAAAGGACGAAACCTTCAAGAAAGACCTGTATCTTCAACTGGGTGTGCAGGAATATTGGCAGTTTGACCCAAAGGGCGAGTGGATTCCCGAAAAACTGCGGGGCTATCGCTTGCATGACTTCACCACGTTTGCTGGACAAGAGGAATCGGTATACGAACCAATTACAGACGGGCAGTGCCAGCCGCTGCAACTGCGCCTTGTCGCTGAAGGCAAGTTGATCGCGTTTTATCGGCTAGATACGGGCGAGAAACTGCTGCTTCCTGAAGAAATGGCAGATGCGCTACGACAGGAAACGCTAAGCCGTCAGGAAGCAGAGGCGATCGCCCAGGCAGAGCGACAGCGGGCTGAAGAACTGGAAGCACAACTGGAACGCTATCGCGAACGCTTTGGTGAATTGCCGGAGGACTAGCCCGCATCTTGAAACAGACGCTCTAGCATAATGATTTGCTGCCATCGATGGCGATCGCGCTTCTGCTTAATGAACACAGAGATCGCCGCGCTCAGCAGCGGAATTGTGAGCAGCCAGAATCCTGTAGTTAGGGGAAAACTGGGCGGCGTGGGTTGGGGCGATCGCTGATAAGCAACACTGGTGCAAACAGGAGGAATAAACGGTTGCATAACGGTATTGGGGCTGAGCGAGACGATCGGCTAAACGCGCTGGCGCTGAATCAGTTGGCTAAACAATCCAGGCTGGGTGGCCAGCGCCTCAAAGTCGCCCTCCTGCATGACGCGGCCGTTTTGCAGGACGTAAATGCGATTGGCATTGCGAATCGTGCTGAGACGGTGTGCCACCACAATTCGTGTCACGCGCAAGCGATCCAGACTCTCGCTGACAATGGCTTGGGTGCGGTTATCCAGGGCGCTGGTGGCTTCGTCAAACAGCAGAATGCGGGGACGCAGGGCCAGGGCGCGGGCAATTAGCAAGCGCTGGCGCTGTCCACCCGAAAGGTTTGTGCCGCCCTCGCTGACGACCGTGTGCATTCCCATCGGCATCGCCTGCACGTCATCGGCCAGTCCTGCCATGCGGGCTGCTTCCCAGGCTTCCTCCATGCCAATCAGCGCCCCGCTGGCAATGTTTTCAAAAATCGATGCAGACATTAGGCGGCTATTTTGCAGCACCACACCAAGCTGTCGTCGCACCGCTTGCATATCCAGCCCAGACAAATCCTGTCCGTCATAATAGACCGTGCCCGACTCTGGCGTGTCAAAGCCCAGCAGCAGCCGAAACAGCGTCGATTTGCCACTGCCCGATGGGCCCACCAGCGCAATGAACTCTCCCGGATCGGCGTGAATGCTCACATTATCCAGCGTCAGCGGTCCGTCTTCGCGATAGCGAAACACCGCGCGATCGACAGCAACTTGCCCGGTTAAACGATCCGGATCGGCCTTGTCATCCGCCACTTCTGGTACGGCATGAAGAATAGGTAATGCCCGCTGCCAGATGGGTAACACTTCCATCACATCGACTACTGTAGTGCTGAGACTGGTCGCCCCACCGATAAACGTACCGAACGCGGCATTGAACGCTAGAAACGTGCCGATGGAAAAGCTGCCGTCCTGAGGTTGGGATTGCTGAAGTAACTGTACTGCGAATGCAAACAAGACGGCTGGCGTTAAGGCAGATAACAAGTTATTGATCACTGCCAGATTATCCTCAATGCCCTGCGATGCCAGCGTTAGCTTCAACTGCTGGCTGTATTGCCGTCCCCAATAGGCAAAGGCGCGAGTCTCTGCTCCGGCAACACGAAATTTTGCCACGCCGTTGATGATTTCTCTCATGATGCCTTGCAGTTTGCCCTGGCGATCGAGCAGGGGACGTGCCTTTCGCAGGGTCAGGATACTGGAGATGACCGTCACGCCGATGTTAATCAGGGCAACGAGGAGGGCGATCGCCGCTAGGGGCGGACTGTAGTAAAACAGCAGACCCAGGTTCAGCAGCGAGAATATGCCAGAGAACAAGCTTTTGAGAATAGTATTGCCCAATTTTTGCCGAATTTGGCTGACGGCAGACACCCTTGCGCTCAGATCGCCGATGGAATATTGCCGAAAGAAGGACAGCCGCAGCGCTAGCAGTCGATCCCACACTGCCGCCTGGGTTGAGGCATCGGCAACGGTTTCCAGCCGCATCAGCGCAATGCTCTGGGTGATCTGAAACAGGGTCGCACCGATCGCCGTAGCCAGCAGCCCCAGCGCGATTTGCAGCAGCAAGCTGCGGTTGGCATCAGGAATGGCCTGATCGATCAGCAGGGCCGTTGCCTGGGGCGTGACCATGCCCAGCAGCGTTGCCCCCAGCCCGGCCAGCAGCACGACCCACAGTTCTTTGAAATGTCCCCGCAGGGCAAATTTCAGCAGCGCCAGGGGCTTGGCGACGGCGGGCAGCGGGCGATAGAAGGTGTAGGCAGTGGGCGCAAGGGTTTCCGCAGCGCGGGCATCGCAGATCGTGCAAGTTTGGCGCAGCGGGTCAAGCAGTTCGTAGCGCGAGGCAGAGCGAGGCAGCAGCGCCACGGGACGGCCGTCTTCTAGCGAGTAGGCCAGCAGCGGGCCACCGTCCTGATGCCACCAGCCCTGTCGCAGGGTGACGCGGCGAATGCGGATGTGGGAGGCACGGGCGATCGCCTCGATGGGATCTTTTAGCCGCCGCAGATCTTCTGACTTGCCAGGGGGTGAAATGGCAATCCCCAGGGCCCGCCCCACGGCCCCAGCCGCCGCCAGTAGCGCCATTTCTGGGTTCGTGGCGATCGCCGCGTCTGCTGCATGTCCTGAGAATGTATGTTCTGACGAAGTGGGCGCAGCATCAAACACGGTCGATAGTTCGTCCAGCGTCCGCGCCACCGCTTCCGTATTGAGCTGCTGCCGTTCGCGATAGCGTGCGAGTTCCTGATGTTGTTCCTGAGCTTCGAGCATCTGGATTCCCTGCATCACCTTTGCTTGCAGATGGCTCAGTCCAGCTATCAGGGCGATCGCCGACCGGGCTTCACTGGTGCAGGTTTCCAGTTCTACAATATCGCTAGCTTGGAGCCAGAGATGTCGTTCCAGCGGCAGCCACACCCCCAGTTCCAGTGGCAAACTCGACACCCCTTGCAGCATTGCAGTTCCTTGCAGCACGCGCACCCAGGTTACGGCACCCTGAGGCGGCTGAAACACTTCTCCCGCACCCAGCACGCCATATCGATTCATCGGTGTTGGCATCTTTGTTGCGGTCATTCCTGCCAGCGTGGTGCCCAACCGATGAACCCAGCCCTCGATCTGCCGCTGGGCTACCTGCGGTTCGTCGTGCAGCCATTGGAGGAACTCGGAGGGCGATCGCCCTGCCAGATCCGTCTCTTCCAGGGCCACCGCCATCAGTTGATACGGCTGCGATAACCCCGATTTGCTAAACTCGGCTGTGTCGGCTGCAAATACAGCCTCGCCCGCGTTGACGCTGAACAAGTATCGCCGCCGCCCGCGTGGAATTCCATCTTGCATTGGCACAGCAAACAGCGCCAGTGAACCGGATTGTACCTGCCAAACTGTCTGGTGGTCTAGCAGTAAGGGTTCATTTCCGTGCAGCGAGCGGGAGGGATGAATTGGCTCAAGCTGTCTCTCTTCTGTCAGCATTCCTGCGTTCCTTCTATCTTATTTTTCAGATTGCAATCTGCAAGTTATTCAATCGAGCCGCCTTCGCTGCGAATGAGTTGGAGATAGGGGCCTTCCTGCGCCTTAAGCTGGTCATGGCTGCCTCGCTGAACCACTTTTCCGCGTTCCAGCACGATGATTTCATCACAGTCTCGAATGGTGCTGAGGCGGTGCGCCACAATGAGACAGGTGCATCCGCGTAGCCGCAGGTTGTAATCAATGATGCGTTCCGTTTCTGTGTCCAGGGCGCTTGTCGCCTCATCCATGACCAGAATTGAAGGATTGCTGACCAGCGCCCGCGCAATTTCCAAACGCTGCCGCTGTCCGCCGCTGAGATTCGTTGCACCTTCCGACAGTTCCGCCCCATAGCCCCCTGGCATAGATAAGATAATGTCGTGTACCGCAGCATCCCGACAGGCTTGAATCAGTTGTTGATCGGAAAGCGTTGTGTCCCACAGGGTCAGATTGTCGCGCACGCTGCCTGCAAACAGCAGCACCTCTTGCTCAATCATCGCCAGGGAATTTGCCAGTACAGAACGCGGGAGGCTCTGGCGCGGCTGTCCGTCAAAGTAAATCTCGCCTGTCCAGGGCTGATAGAGTCCGCACACCAGTTTAGCGATCGTCGATTTGCCGGAACCACTGCCGCCCACTAGTGCGACCCGCTGACCCGGCTGGAGCGACAGACAGAAATTTTCAATCAGCGGCGGTGCCGTGCGGCTATAGCCAAAGGTAAGGTTATGAATGTCCAGATAGCCTTCAAGTTTGGTGAGGGTGGGAGAGGTAGCGAGAGCGTGGGTTTGTTCCGAAGCAGGAGTGGCGTGAGACATGGCAGGTGAGTTGTAGGTGGGTGTCATGTGCTGTTCTAGAAGCGGATCTTTGGGATTCTGCAAGACATCATCCAGGCGGGTCAGCGTCCCTTCCAAGTCTTGAAAGTCGCCGCCCAGCCGAATCAGTTGACTGACAGGCTGCATGAACTGCTGAATCAGGGATTGAAACGCCACCAGCATCCCGATGCTGAGGTAGCCCTCCATCACGCGGAAACCGCCGACGACGAGCAGCAGCATGGTGCTGAGGCTGGTCAGCAAGGTGGGCAACACGCCGAGTTTTTGATTGAGGCTGTCCAGGTCCTGACGCGCATTCAGCAGCTTGGCATAGTAGCCGGCCCAGCGCGTGAAAAAGTCTGACTCTAAACCGGATGCCTTGAGCGTTTCGATACTTTGCAAGCCGGACATTGCCACACCGTTTACCTTGCCCTGTTCTTGCATCAGCCGAAGATTGGTATCAGTACGGAAGCGAGAGACTGCCTGTAATGCCAGCAGGTTAATACAAACGAACGCAATTCCAATCAATGTCAGGATGCCGTCGTACTGCCACATGACCAGTCCATAAAAGATGACCATGACGGCAGAGATTACCGTGGTTGCAAGCTGTCCGGATAGCAATCCGGCAAGGCGATCGTTTAGCTGGACGCGACTGCTGATTTCGCCTGCATAGCGCTGATCATAAAAGCTAACCGGAAGGTAAAGCAGATGCCAGAGAAAACGACTGGACATGCCCATCGCCAGCTTGACTCGCAAACGGCGGAGTAGCTGAAGTTGCAAGCGCGTGAGCAGTCCGGTGACCGCTGCGGTGAATAGCATCACGAACACCAGCGGACGCAGCCAGTCCTGTCGCCCTTTCAGCAGCACCTCGTCCACAAACACTTGAGAGAATGCGGGCATCGCTAGCCCCGGCAACACCAGCAGAAATCCTACGGCAACACAGAACATCAGCGAGCCGACGGAACCCCGCAGCCGCTGCTTCAGCGCTCGCAACACGCTTGGTTTTTGTCCACCTTTTTGAAACTCAGCACCCGGCGCAAAGGTCAGCACTACGCCCGTAAACGCTTCGCTGAATTCGGCGAGAGAAACGGTGCGTGGGCCCGTTGCCGGATCGTTCAAATAGACCCGCTGGCGATGGAACCCTTGCACGACCAAAAAATGGTTGAAATTCCAGTAGACGATAAACGGTGGCTTTAGCCGTTGCAGTCCGGCAAGATCTAGCTTAAAGCCTTTTGCATCCAGCCCGTAGCTGCGGGCGGCGTTGAGTAAGTTTGAGGCTTTGCTGCCGTCGCGGGAGATACCGCAAGCTTGACGCAGGTCAGCAAGAGGGGCGATCGCCCCATGATAGGCCAAAATCATCCCCAGCGATGCGGCTCCGCATTCCACCGCCTCCATTTGCAGCACCGTGGGAACGCGATAGATGCGGCCGTGCCCCCAGAGGGTGGTGGGCAGTTGCCGAAGCGTGTGCGGAAGCTGGCGGAGGTGTTGGGGAAGCTGTTTGCAGTGCTGGGAAGCCTGCTGGAGGGCTTGGGAAACCTTTTGAAATCGCTGGGCCCAGCTTGGGGGGGAAGGTTGTAGAAGTTGTGGAGTCATGCTAGCTCATCCCCGTCAGCGATTTGAAAATGGGCAGCACGTAGGAAATGGGCGATCGCGCTTCGGTGGTGATGCGTCCGGTCGCCGTTGTGCCTGCTGTAATCGCCTGGCGCGGCCCGTTGGAAGACGACCAGACATACTGGAGCGTGTCGTCGGACTGCCGCCCCGATTCGCGGGTTTCTAGCCGCACAAAAATAGCCAGATGGGGCTGCTCATTCATTAAGGCAGGTAAGATATCGGGATTGCCGACTAAGCTGGCGGCTCCGGCCCGAGTCAGCGGAAACTTAGACACTTCAAACACTTGCCCCTGAATGCCGCCGTATTCTTCCCGCTTAACGGTGGTAGGGGTTAACTGCACGGTCATCCCTGGCATAATTTTCTTACCTTCGCTGACGGGTAAGAACATCACCCCCACCAGCGGCGTAGCATCGCCTTGGGCCGACAGCGTGACGATGCTTGCGCCCGCCTCTAGTCGCTCGCCCGGTTTGGCAGAGACTTCTAGCACTTGCCCATCATAGGGGCTGGTGATTTCGCTGTTTCTCTGAAGCTGTAGCTCTAGCTGGGCGATCGCCCGCTGGGTTTCCTGGATCTCCTTTTGCCGCGCCGTATTGGCGATTAAATCCTGCTCTCGTCGCGCCGCCGCCTGGGTTTCCAGGTTCTTGATTTGCGCCTGCAACTCGTTACTCTGGTTTTCGCTGCGGAGATACTCACGCTGGGCATCGGCTTCCTTTACGTCAAGCTGCTTGAGTTGGGATTCTGCCTGATTTAGCTGGGCGCGGGCGTTGAGGTATTCCTGCTCTGCTTGTAGCACCATATCGCGAGACAGTGCGCCTTCTTCGTGGGCGGTTTGGCGGGCTTGCCAGCGCTGCTCGTAGGTGGGCAACTGGTCGCGCAGGGCTTGGAGCCGCTGTTCTAGCGCAGTCCGCTCCTGCTGAATGGCTTCGATGCCCTTTTCGCGGATGACGGGCGTGAGGGATTGCACCGTGCGTAGGCTCTGCTGGAGTGCCTGCCGCTGTTGGGCGATCGCCGCCTGTTCAAAGCGATCGCGCTGAAGTTGGGCGGTGCGGGCTTCCTCATCCTGCCGCTGAAGCTGGGCCAGCTTTTCTCGCGAAAGCTGCAACTGCTGCTTGATCTCCGACTGATCCACCGTTGCCAGTACGTCACCTGGCTGGACGCGATCGCCCATTCGCACAGGCAGCGTCAGCAAACGCCCAGACGTGGGAACCTGAACGCGAATGATTTGACTCGGATCAACGCGCCATTGATCGGGCCCCAACTGGGCAACGGGAAGGGGCACTAAAACCCCCTGTCCCGGAACAGTAATGGGAATGCGACCCAGCACGCTCCAGACCGTACCGCTGATCACAATCGTACCCAGTGCGAGTAAGGACAGCCAGCGCTTGGGACTGACAACTTGCACCAGTTGATCGAGCTGCTCTGGGGAAGCGCTGCGCTCTAACGCTTCTGTGCGAAACAGCTTGTTTTTTGCAGAGGAGTTCACAGGTGTTGGTGATATTGGACTTGCAGATGAATGCCCCCCGGATGAACTGAGTGAAGGATTTGGCAAACTGTTTTCTGGCATTACCATTGCAAGTCTCTCCCGTTTTCTTGTTGCGCTTGAATTCGCTTGAGCAGCCACTCAAACCGCGCTTCGGCAAGAGAAATGCGGGTCAGTAAACGGCTACTCAAATCGTCGCGATTGCCCATCGGTTCTGCCCTTTCATCTGCGGAACCCAGGGTTGCGGCATAAAGCTGATGCAGCATTGCCTCATATTCCGTAGCGAGTAATGTGGCCAGCACCCGGTAAAACCGCGTAGCAAAGCTAGGATCGTGCAGCAGTTTTGCCGCCAGTCGCCAGCGCGGAATCGACAACACCTGCGAATCGCGCAGAGCGCTGGCACAGAGCGTCAGGTCATGGGCATTGACCAACTGCATCTCGCCCACCAGATCGCCCCGCGACAGCCGTGCAATTTCTTGATGGGGTGCAGAGGGATTTTCAGCAGGTGCAAGCGTTTGGGCAACCAGGCTAGATACTTCGACAGGCTGGCTCAGCAGCAGCGCTCCCTCCAGGACAATGTGTAACGCATCGGGCGATCGCCCCGTAGACAGCAGCACCGTCTGCGCTGGCAGGGATTGAACCATTCCTACTGTTGCCAGCCAGTCCAAATCGCTGTCCTGCAATTCAGCAAATAAGGTAATAGATTGCCGCAGGGGCGATCGCCGGACGGGAAGGTTCTGATACTCAAACTCGCGCACCAGTCGCCGATTTCGAGCCGACATCAACAGCGCAACGGTTCGATAAAACCGGGATGCAAAGCTTGCGTCTTCCTGGAGCTTTTGCAGCAGCACGGCACGCGGAATGCAAAGAACCTGGCACGGAGACTCAGAAATAATCGAGTAAGGAAGCAATCTAGAATCCAAAATCGTAGACAGGTTGGCAAAGTCACCCGGCAGGACTTGCGAAAGTGTAGTAGCTGACCATGATTCCGAAGAGGATGCTTTCTCGAACGAGTGGGCGATCGCCGCTTGTCGAATTGGCGAGGCGATCGCCACCATGCCTTCGAGAATCAAAAACACATAGTCAGACGGCTGAGCGGAATCAACCAAAAACGTTTCTGCGGGAACGCTGCGATACGTTGCGGCCTGCACTAGCCAATTCAAATCTGAGGAATCCAGTTCCTCAAGCAACAAACAAGTCATTGATAACCTCCCGATCGTCATGAGAGCAAGAAATAAGGAACAGACAAGATACGGTCTCTAATAGCCAAATAGCCTGCCAATGCTGGACAACGCTTTCATCAGGCTATTCGTTGAGTCAAATCCTGTCAGATTAATCTGGAACACGGAGAAGCGCGTCTGCGAAGACTGGCTGGCTTGCGACAGAGCCGCGTAGTCCGACTCAGTAGATACTAAAGACAGTTCATCGCTGCCATCAAATCTGACCAGGGTGAGGGATAAATCGACCCCGCCTGAAATTTGCGCTAGATCTTGCTCTGACAACTCGATGGGAGCAGCGGTGGATGGAGGCGGTTCCGCCGGATAAAACTGAGGCGCATGAGACATGGGACTGTCCGAATTCAACACTTAGGCGTTTTACTGCACAGGGTCACACTGGCGCGTTATCGATTCAAAAGGACAATCGCACGACACCAGCAGTGACCCCTGTGGGCTTATCTATTTACCGAGAGATGTGAATCGATTTGCGCCAGAAATCGTGCGCTCGAAGTCGAGGGTCGAAATCGTGCCGCTACCATTTGGGCCCGCAAAGGTCGCCTGGCCCAGAGACAGCCGTTCTTGCCCAAAGAAACTGGATGACCCGTCCATTAGGCTGCTGAAATCGCCCAGGCTCAGACCGCCCGCGCACTCATCCAGATCAGCCTCAGAAAGTTCGGTCATGGCCAGGTCGCTGGGGGGAATCTCCTCGATATAGGTTGCAGTGAACCGTTCGGATTGCATCGATTCCATGTAGATTTCTCCTTAATGTAAGGTCGGATAGTCAGGAGGCGCGGATGTCTTGCCCTCCTGTACCGCCATATTTTTGGTGGCTGGAAGGGTATACAGATTTTAGATTTTAGATTTTGGATTAGTCATTTAGCGAGTACAGGAATTCTGCATTTGAGGCAGATAAACTCAGATAAAAAAGCGATCGCCCTCCAAAAAGAGCGATCGCCATTTACTTGTGTGGGAATAACCAGGTAAGTATGTTGAGGGATCAGTCGAGCGTTCAGAACCTTTAGCCAGAACCGCTTAACCTAGATAGCCAGAATGTTCTCATTGCTAAAGCTAGGCTTTGCTTCGGCACGATATTGTGCGCCGCGATAGGTCAGATTTACGAACACCTGTGTAGGCAGTTTAGAGGGGGAGTGCATCGTCATCTCTGCGCCGCGATAGCAGCCGTTGAAGCTTTGGCTTTTGGTGGGCAGTTGGTTGCTGGCAATGTATTCGGTACCACGGTAGGTCAGATTCATGGTTGTGTCTCCTGGAAGTGAGATAGTGTGAGGTGCGTTTCGTTCGATGCTTTGGTTATAGAGCGATCGCCCCGGTCAGCGCGATACTGAAAAGTTAAGGACTTTTTTCCGGCTTCACTCCTTAACTTTTCTGAATAGAGCGATCGCCCTTTTCGTCCTATAAATAATTTATGGCTCCAAAGCGGTAGCTCGTCAGCCAGAGGTATGCCTCGACACCCCTCTATAACTTCCTCTACAACCCCGTCTACAACCTCCTCCAAACGCTCCCATGTTCTACACCACTGATGCTCCCGGATTGTCAATCGATGCCTCACCCGACCCGGCCCCATTCTCTGTCGCAGAAAAATCCAGCCACCCCGCAGAAGCAGAGCATGGCGGCTGGATTGGGTTTGCTGTCCTGGCAATGCTGATGGCGCTGGGTTTTGCGGGTTTGACCTTCGGCTCTATCAAACTCGCCGAAGGAGCCATCCTATCCCAGCAAAGCATCGTTGGCCCTGCCCTGATGCGCTAAGATTTGTTGCATTGTAGGCTGGATAGTGGGTTAGACAGCGGGCTAGGACGTTGGGCTAGACGACGGGCTAGAACCTCAGACTGACTCGCTGCGGCAGCACAGCCCTGGTTTTCTGAATCGTCCAGTGTGGCAAGACCGATTGCGTTGATCCGTCTGTAAACGCAGACACCAGCGCCTTCACGTTCTGCCGCATGGTGGCGATGTAGTAGTCCGGCTGCAAGGCTTCGGGGCCGCCTGTTTCCATCGGGTCAAAGGTGCTGATATTCACGTCCAGGTCTTGGGCGATCGCCGCAAACACATCTTCTCCACTTTGAGGCTCCGTCAGCAGCGTTTTGAGATTACTGGCTTTTACCGTATCCATGACGCGCTTCACATCCTGGGGCGACGGGTTGACATCGGGCACATCCACTAGAAACTCAGCCTTTAGCCCATAGCTTTCGGCAAAGTAAGGCGCAAAGTCATGAAAGGCAACAAACGTTTTGTTGGCAAACGGCCGGAGCTGTTGGGTAATCTCTTCATCTAGCGCCTGCAACTGCTGAATGTAGGCGGCTGCATTGGCAGTGTAAACGGCTTGCCCATCGGGGTCGGCAGCAATCAGCCCGTCGCGAATAGTTTCGACTTGCTGAATGGCCCGCTTCGGATCGAGCCAGATGTGCGGGTTAAACTCACCGTGGCTGTGGCGATGGGCAGTTGGTTGGCTTGCTGCTGCTTCAGCATGATCATGGGCGTGATTATGAGCGTGACTATGGCTGTGCCCGTGATCGTGCGCCTCTCCTTCAATAGATTCAGTTGTAATTGTGGCAATCCCAGCGCTGGAGTCAATCACTTTCAGATCTGCATTTCCTGCATTTTCAATCAGGCTGTCCAAAAATGACTCCATTTCCAGACCGTTTTTCACCAACACATCGGCCTGGGCAATCCGCTGGGCATCTTCGGGGCGGGCTTGATAGTCGTGCGGGCCAACATTGGTGGGCAGCAGTTGCGTCACCTCAGCGCGATCGCCCGCCACGGCCTTTGTGAACTGGGTCATTGGGATAAACGTGGTGACGACCCGGAGTTCTGGTGTATCGGCGGCGGCTATCGGCGGCTGAGATTCGGCATTGTTGCTAGTGGAAGCAGTGGTGCAACTGCCCAAACCGAGGGCGATCGCCGACGCAACGACAATGGAAATGCGCTTTGGAGAGACATAGCGAATGGCCGAGCCTGCCTGTTGCCAGGTTGCTTTGGGAGGGGTCATGGTACTCATCCTCAGGTACAGGTCTAGTGGGAAAACGATTAGAAAAGCAGCTAGCAGCTATGAGAATGATTATCATTTTCTCTAACGTTATACCACAGAACCAAACGCTTGAGCGATCTGTGCTGCCCAAAGAACTTGGGAGACCGACCCAATCGATTCGACATTTATTTCATCAGATGTCGAATCAGATTAGCGACTCGAAGGGTTGCAGGCTGTGGCATCGTCTTGAGTTCATAATCCGTGCAGTCGATGGCCAATTCCGACAGCGCCCGACAGGGATGCACCGCACATTTCAGGTGATACTCCCCAGTAAAGTAAGCACAGCGGCTGCACGGAACCTGATGCAGTCGCCTGAGTCGCGCTATCCCATCCTGAACTGCAAAACAAACGGATAGACAAAAACAGACTGTGATCAGCCAGATTCCAAGAATGCAGAGAGGATTCATTTGAGAATAATGTTGGTAAGCGTAGCTGTAAGGAGCGAGGTAATGATGACAGAAGGCTTCCCCCTTAGCCCGCAGACGCAATCTCGAATGCAGGGTATTGGGCAGGCAGACGTGAGAAGGATTGCCAAAAATCTAGAATTTGCTCAGCTGTAGACTGAGGAAAGTGATAGTGAAAGAAATAGCGCCCACCCAGACATTGCCACAGGCGATCGCCCGGTGGTGTCCAGCCTGTTTCATCTTTTGTAAAGAAGCCTTCACCCTTGAGCCAGGGTCGCCAGCCGTCCAGCGCATTGGGGTCGATAATCGTGTCTTCTGAGCCACCGCAGACCAGCAGCGGCACGGGAACTCCGCCAGGAAACAAGCTTGCCCGCCGATAGAGCGTGTGGGGCGACAGTGAGTTGTCTAGGTCTTTTTCCAAAAGCTGAATCAAGTCTTGCGTGACTGGCCAGGATTGTCGCCCAAATAGCGTGGGCACCATTTGCGCCAGCACCGTTTCGCGGCTACAGGGCAGTAGGGCAAAGCGGCTATAGTAGTGCGCCTGCCAGTCTACCAGCGGATATACGCCGACGGAGAGCAGGGTGAGCGATCGCACTCGTTCAGGATGCCGCCGCGCATAGAGCAGGGCCAGTGCGCCGCTGATGCCGTGCCCGAGTAGATGGACTGGGCGATCGCCCTGCTTCAAATAGTCATGCAGTAGCACCAGCGCCGCTGCCATCGACACGGCTTCGTCCTGGGTTTGGCAATACTGCCAGTGAGCAACTACTCCATATTGCGCCAGATGCTTCAGCAGCGGGCGATCGAATTTTTGCAGCGCAGGGCTGACGCTGAGCCACAGCGCATCGGGCGATGAAGACATACAGAATTCCTTGCAAGATAAACACGAATGGAGCCACTAGATGAGAATTTAAGTCAATTAGATTTTTGGCCTCATCTGGCATTTGAGTTGCGAGGCATTGGGCAGAGGGGGAGTCGGGAGGATGCTAAACGCCCAATCCCAATGCCTGCCACGCTACGAAAAACGGCTTTTAGGAAATCTTGAAAAGCCTCGCAGTGCTACACACCAAATTCTCGCTTGAGCTGAGCAACCCAGGTTTTCACGCGCTCGTCCGATAGGTCAGACTGGTTATCTTCATCGATTGCCAGACCTACAAACTTGCCATTGCGTACCGCTTTCGACTCGTTGAAATCATAGCCATCGACCGGCCAATAGCCGACTGTTGTGCCCCCCAGCGATGAAATCTTCTCTTCTAAAATGCCCATCGCATCCTGAAAATTGTCTGCATAGCCGACCTGATCGCCCGCGCCAAAGTACGCAACCTTCTTGCCAGAAAAGGCGATCGCATCTAGCTCGTCATAGAATCCTTCCCAATCGCTTTGCAGTTCGCCAATGTTCCACGTCGGGCAGCCCACAATCACACACTCATACGCTTCAAAATCCTCAGGGCTAGCATCGGCAATGTCGATCAGTTCCACCACACTGTCGCCACCAAATTCCTTTTGGATTTGTTCTGCGATGGTCTGAGTATTACCCGTTTGCGTTCCAAAAAATAGCCCAATCTTCGCCATAGTCTCTCCGACTTCTATCCATTGAACGTTCTAAAGAAAAGTGTTCTCCTTTCTCAATGGATCGTTGGAGCCAAGGAAAAAAGTTTCTCGCAAGTGTACGAGACTCATTTTCTAGACCCGTGCTAGACACTCATGATCACATTCTGCGAAGTGTTCGGCAATCTTGCAAACCGCCTGCATTTTTGCCTACACTTTAGCCTACAGTTCAAGCCTACAGTTCAAGCCTGTGCTGCAAGCCTACACCTCAATCGTATTCAGCGCCTGTTCTACACGGCGAAAATCGAAGCCCATCGCCCGCAGCGCGTGCCACAGGTGACCCTGCAAAAAGAAAAACGCCAGGAAGAAATGAGCATTTGCCAGCCAGCAGCGCGGGGTGTGTGCCCCCATTGGAAGCTCGACGGTATCTGCGAAATAGGGCGCAACACCGAGCTTGACCGCCAATGGCGGCCCGTAGAACTCAACGGGATAGGCCAGCGTATTGACCGCGCAGAAATAGGCTGCGACAAAGCCTGCCAGCGCGATGCCGCCCAGCGAGTAGGACAAGATTGCCTCTCCAGAAAACATCAGCACCTTCTTTGCCCAGCCCAGGGGTGGCACCAAGATATGCCAGATTCCGCCCCCAATTAGCATCAGCCCTACATAGATATGTCCACCGACCAAATCTTCCAGATTATTGATACTGGCGAAATGGGTTTGATAGCCATAAATCACAGCAGGGTTAAGCGTTGGATTAGTGACCAGGCGCACGGTTTGCGTTGCAGCATCATACAGTCCGCCCCAATACATTGCCTTGGCCGCCAACAGCAGTGCTCCTGCGCCCAAAAACAGGAGATGATGCCCTAGGATGAGGCCAAGCTGTTTTGGATCATCCCATTTGAAATCGAACAGTTTGGCACGACCGCTGGCTTTGGATAGATCTTCGGGCGCTCGGAAGGTATGGAACAATGCCCCTGCGCCCAATACAGCCGACGAAATGAGATGCACTGCACCTACCACGAAGTAAGGATAGGTGTCGATGACTTCGCCACCGTTGCCTACGCCCAGACCGAGCGTGGCCAGGTGCGGCAGCAGGATTAATCCCTGTTCGCCCATTGAGCGCGTCGGGTCAAACCAGGAAATTTCAAACAGGGTGAAGGCACCGGCCCAAAAGGTGATGAGTGCAGCCTGAGCTACATGGGCTGCGATAAACAATCCAGAGAGATTGGCAAAGCGGGCGTTGCCAGCCCACCAGTCATATTTCACATCGGGATTATCGTAGGTTTGCATAAAGACAACTGTCCTCACATGTTAGGAACTGCAAGTCATCGAGGATTAATGAGAAACATCCTCAATAAGAAGCCTACCCCACAAATCGGAATAGTTCTCAATAGTGAATCATAAAGTTTTATATCAAACACTGGATCAAGCGCAAAAAAGAGGGCGATCGCCCTCTCTAACCCAAGACTTCGTTTCTGCGTGGCCCAGTGGTTCTACACGCGCCGCCGCACCAAATAAAAGCAACTGCTGTAGGCCTTGCCTCGCTGCATCGACCAGTTGCCCGTGAACGGCGTAACGCTGCTGTCGTCTGCGGCCCGCACCAGCACGCTATATTGCCCAGGCTTTAGCGTATAGGTTCCCTCTGCGCCTTTTTCAGGGCAGGATCGGGGAGGCGTGCTGTAGACCTGACAGTCACGGCAGGGCGGCAATTCGGCAAACTGCGGTTCTGGGCCACTAAAGACAATGCGTAATACATTGGGCGAGTCGTTGCGAATTTTTACCACACTGCTGCTGTTGCCGGAAGACCCCAGGGGTTGTGGCGGTGGAATCTTGCCTGCGCCTGTTTCATTGGCTTGGGCAACTAGGGTACGGGCGATCGCCGCTTCAGCATCCCGCGCTTCGGCGGCGTTGGGATAGTCGTTCAGCACGCTGCCGTAATGCTGTATCGCGCCTGCGTAGTCTTTTTGCGCCTCATCCTTTTTGCCACAGGCGAAGTGCAGTGACGGGGCTTGGGTTGCGGGGTCAACCATGAGGTTTTGGTTCACTAGCGCCGTCATGCTGGAACAGACTTTTTCATCGGCCAGCGCGTCGGGGCTATGCTGCTGAAACAGCGTCCTGGTTTGCTGCTGGACGGTTTCGCGGAGGGCAGTGTCGGGGTTGAATGTCAAAAACTGGCTGTAGCTGACCAGGGTGGCACTGGGGCCGGCCGCTTCTTGATCCGTGCCAATTTTCAAAAATTGTTCGCATTCGCCACGCAGTGGGGTGGCGCGAGTCACGTATTTTTCGGCGTTGAGGTCTTGCAGGCGAGTAAATTGGGCGATCGCCGTTTGGCAGTCGCCTGTCTGGTAGGCGGCCTCGCCCTTGCGGTAAATTCCAGAGTTTCGCAGTTCTGGATAAACCACGCCGCCCAGCAGCGCTAGCACACCGACCAGACCCACCCAGAGCAGGGGGCGCTGGCGACGCGGAGACGCAGCAGGCGTAGCAGGTGCAGTACGATGGCTCATGGTTGGCTCCCGTTGGACAAGGAATGGGGTTACGCCAATTCCTATTGCCTACGCTGCTGCACCTATGTATTTAACGTGAGTGAGGATAGAGGCTTGTCGGCCCTCCCTCCTCCCGCCTTCTAAGCGGTTCAACTCACGTTTTAGCTAAGACAAGGGCGCGGTTTTCGCCAAATCGGTCTGGGCCACGTCGGACTGTACGGCAGTCAAGGGCGTGGGTGTCGCTTGCAAGACCAGCACTGCACAAGGCGCATGGTGCAACACGTAGTTGCTGACGCTGCCCAGGAGGGCTTCCGTGAGGCCGCTGCGACCGCGCCGACCCAGCAGCACCAAATCAGCATCCCAGCTTTTCGCCAAGTCGCAAATGCCACGTCCGGCATCGGTGCAGCGATAGCTAAATTGGGTAGACACACCCTGGGCGATCGCCCCTTGACACAGATCATTCAGCCAGTCGCGCACCTCTTGGGTTTGCCGCTCCAGGTAGTTTTGCTGCGCCTCATAAGCTTGCGTCACCAGTTGCGGAGCCAGCCCCATTTCGCCTGGCAGCAGCATCGGACCCAGGATCAAATCAGGGTTCAACGCATGATACAGCATCAGCTCAGCGTTTTGCGTTTTCGCCAGCTCTAGCGCCTGTTCATAAATCGATTGCCCCAGTGGAGATTGATCCAGCGCCGCCAAAATCTTCTTGAATGTCATAACAGTTTCTCCCTACCAACTTTTCCCTAACAAATTGCAGCGAAGCGGGAATTAAACGATGGTTATTCGCAGAGGACGCGATGGAGTTGATGCGTATATCTGCTTATCTTCAAGCTATCGCATTTTGCGTGGGTCATCTCAGGTTTGCAACAGGACTTTACGAGGGGTAGTACGAGGGGTAGAAAGTTGGAAACTGAGGCGCAGGCTAAATCGCAGGCGGGCGAATCGAGACAAAATCGGCTTTGGTGATTTGGGACTTGGCGATGCCAGGGAGGATGGCCAGCAGATCGCTGCCGAGGCTGATGCGCGTGACTTGGCTAGATCCGCTGCCCTGCTGCACGATTTTGAGCCGTGGGAACCGGAGACCAAGCGAGAGTCCGAGGCGATCGCCCCCATCTTGAAAATCCAAAATGCGGATCGACCCCGGCCCCCGCTCTAGCGCAAACACATCGCGCCCCTGGTTGCCCCGCAGCGTGTCGTTGCCCGTGCCGCCAAACAGCGTGTCGTTGCCGCGCCCGCCCGTCAGCGTATCATTTGCGCCCAAGCCGAGAATCGTGTCGTTGCCGTTCAGTCCGGCGATCGCATCTCGCTGTGGCGTGCCAATCAGCAAATCATTGCCATTCGTCGCGCCTGCATCTTGGATGGTGATAGTTGTAGAATTTACGTTCCCAGTGAGTGTATCCAGCGTTCCTGCTAGTGGGTTATTGACGGG
Organism: Thermoleptolyngbya sp. C42_A2020_037; assembly: GCF_015272455.1. Lineage (NCBI taxonomy): Bacteria > Bacillati > Cyanobacteriota > Cyanophyceae > Oculatellales > Oculatellaceae > Thermoleptolyngbya > Thermoleptolyngbya sp. C42_A2020_037. Next base: position 22,441 of record NZ_JACYLP010000040.1, on the reverse strand, counting down.
TACGACAGACAGCAAAATCGTTTCATTTCCTTCAACCAGTGCATCTGTCAAAATGGGAATTTCGACAGTCTTGCTGGATTCGCCAATGCCGAACGTGATCGTTTTCGGAAATAACGAAGCATTGAAATCGGCACCTGCCGTTGCCATTCCACCGGCGATCGCCACGCTGACCTGCGACAATCCCGCCAGCGTTCCGGTGCGATTCAGCGTCAGGGTCGCAACGCCTGCGGTTTCGCTGACCAGCAGCGTGCTTTGGGCAAACTGCACGCTGGGCGCTGGCGGCAGGGGGGCGCTGGGCGGCGGGCGGCGGCGCGTGTCATCAAAGGTGACAATGTGCGTGTGGTTGAAATTGCTGAGGCTTGAGCCATCATCGCTGCTGAGATCGGCTAGCTCAATCTGCTCGGTGGGGCCAGAGCCATCGGGATCAAAAAACAAGGATGCGGAAGAGTCACCAAAGCTACTTAAGGTAAGAATGAAGCGATGGTTGGCTGTAGTTGCGTTGCTGCCAATGACAAACTGGCTAGGTAAAATAGCGCTGTTGAGAGTCAGCCCAACGTTGCGAAAGCTAGACGATTCTGCGGTTCCTATGTAAATACCAATCGTATCGTCTGCCAGGCTGAAGTCACGAATAGAATCGTCATCATTAAATCCGGGACGATAGGTGTAGAAATCGAAGCGATCGCGCCCATCTCCGCCTTCTAAACTGTCTTGTCCAGGGCCACCCGATAAGTAATCATCCCCTGCATCACCAAATAATTTGTCGTTATCAGCTCCGCCGAAAATAACATCGTTGTCGTTACCCCCGCTTAAAACATCTCGTTCGTCTGTAAAAGGGTTTTCAGAATCAGGGTTATCCAAGCCAGGGTCAGGATTGTCGCCATAGATTAGATCATCGCCCTCCATCCCATCAATTGTGTCCCAGCCTCCCTCGCCATAAAGCGTATCGTTGCCTGTACCACCATTTAGATAGTCACCTGCTGGGCGGGTATAGCTGGAATTTTGAGAATCTATAATTCGGCTATTGCTGCCGCGTAGCAAGTCATTACCAGCTTCACCGTAGAGCATGTCGTCGCCATTGCCACCTACTAGCCAATCGTCACCCTCTTCGCCCCGCACGGTATCATCGCTATCGCCTGTGTCAATTGTGTCGCTACCTGCCCCCGCATAGATCACATTGATGCCGCTAGTGTTGCCAATGCCGCTGCCGGGAATGGTATTATTTTCTGCTCCAAGCTGAATAGGCAACGGGCTTTGAGCATCTTCGATGATAATGATGATTTCCTTGAAGCGTCCGCCAGGAATGAGGCGAGGCGTGTTGAATGGGCGACTAGCACCATCAACTAAAAATGTTTTTGACAGGTAATCTGCCAATTGTTCTGGTTGAGGATAGGAAAATCGATAAGGGTCTGTGAAAACATCACCAGCGATTGCATCCCATGATTCTTTCAAGATATAAGTTTCCTGAGTAAAACCGACTGTATCTGTCGGATCGAGCGATAGAGTAATCGTGTTAAATCCGTCTGTATCGTTGCCAATGCCGTCATTGTTGACATACAGCGGCAGAAAAAGCTGAGAGCGTCCCTGCAAATCCGTGTTAAAAGATAGCGGATCGATGGGGCTAAATGTTTCGCCTTCTGGCAGTTCCCAAATGGGTAAATAGTCGTCTATATCCCAGTCCACACCGTCACCATAGGGTGAGGAGTAGTTAACACCTTTTCCCTTGCCCTTCTTTTTTGCCATTGCAGATTGTCTCCAGAAGCAATTCTCGAATATTCTCCAGGGAAAACTTGCATAATTCGGGAATTGATCGAAAAGTCTGAAGATTTCCGCAAACTTCTGTCAAATTCACGCTTTTAGCGCTTTGGAGTGTCGTTATGATCGAGAAAATGACTGATCTGTGATTCGGATAGTTGATTCGGACGCTTTAGCCATGCCGTCGCCTTTTCCTGGAATGGACCCCTATCTTGAAGGCTATCTCTGGTCAGATGTACACAACGCCCTTGCCAACAAAATTCGGCAAATGCTCGTGCCGCTGCTGCGCCCTCGCTACACCGCACGATTGGAGGTGTACCTAGTCGAAGATGCGTCGCCAGAGAGTGAAATCGGCATTTTGTATCCTGATGTAGAAGTGCTTCAGGTGCAGCCGACTGAGGCAAGTCGCCAAACAGGCCCAGCGTCCCAAGGCGCAACGGCAACCACGCCCGCCCTCTTAACTCTGCCGCTGCTCCTACCCGTCGAAGTCCGCATTCCAAGCATCGAGATTCGCGATACGGCTCAGAATCGGTTGATTAGCTGCATTGAAATTCTGTCTCCGGTCAATAAGCGAGAACCTGGATTGAGCGAATATCGCCGCAAGCGGCAACGGCTCTATCAAGCCAATGTTCATTTGATTGAGATCGATTTGCTCCGCAGAGGCACTCGTCCGTATAATCATCCGCGCTTGCCTGCGGTGCCTTATCTGGTGACGCTGACTCGCGCCCATTCTGGAGTAGTGGAGGTTTGGGCGATCGCCCTTGCGGATGAGCTACCCACCCTTCCAGTGCCGCTGCAAGCGCCCGATGAGGCAGTGCCGCTTGATTTGGGGGCAGCTTTGAGGGCAATCTACGATGAGGCTGCCTACGACTTGTCGATTGACTACCGCCAGCCACCGCCGCCCCCCGCGCTCTCTGAACTGGAAATAGAATGGTTGCGGTCACAAATTGAAAAGGCTTAGAAAAAATCGGGTGGACATCACGATGGTACTTGCTGCTTCAACTTCCAATCAGGTTAACGAGTTGCCCGTGTCCTATGCCGATGTGGCAGCGGCGGCAGAACGGCTGGCGGGCGTGGCCCATCGCACGCCCGTTATGACCAGCCGCACGGTGAACGATCGCACGGGTTGTGAAGTCTTTTTCAAGTGCGAGAACTTTCAGCGGATGGGCGCGTTCAAGTTTCGCGGGGCGTATAACGCGCTGTCGCAGCTTTCGCCCGCAGAAAAGCAGCGGGGCGTGCTAACTTACTCATCGGGAAACCACGCCCAGGCGATCGCCCTCTCTGGCAAACTGCTGGGCATTCCCACCACCATCGTCATGCCGGCCGACGCGCCCCAGGTAAAGCAAGATGCCACGCGGGGCTATGGCGCAGAGGTGGTGCTGTATGACCGCTCCGAAGCCGTGCGCGAACAGGTAGCCCAGCAAATCGCCGAGGAGCGTGGCGCGGTGGTGATTCCGCCCTACAACCACCCGCACGTTATCGCCGGACAGGGCACGGCGGCGAAAGAACTCATCGAAGACGTAGGCGAACTGGATTATCTGCTGGTGTGCTGCGGGGGCGGCGGGCTGCTGTCGGGCTGTGCGATCGCCGCCCACACGCTCTCGCCAAGTTGCAAAGTGATCGGCGTGGAACCCGCCGCCGGAGACGACGCGACCCGCTCGTTTCACACCAAAACACTGCAAACCGTGCAAAACCCCGACACGATCGCTGACGGCGCACGCACACACGCGCTAGGAAGCCTCACCTTTCCCCTGGTGCTGCACTACGTTCACGACATGGTGGCCGTGCCCGACGACGCGCTGCTGCGGACGCTGTTTTTCCTTTGGGAGCGGATGAAGCTGGTGATCGAGCCGACGGGAGCGCTGGCCGCCACAGCCCTGCTCGAAGGCTACTTGCCCCAAGTGACGGGGCGCGTCGGTGTGCTGATCAGCGGCGGCAATGTAGACCTTCGGCAAATTGGGGCGCGGATGGCGGAAATCCTCCCTGCTGATAGGTGAGGAAACAGGAAGCCAGATGACAAAATATGAATGGGGTAGCCGTCTTGCTGCTTAACCCAACCCCAAATCCAAAGCCCCAAAACCCAAAATCCAAAAATCTAAATTCCTATGCCCCTGCGCGATCGCTTTCAACAACTCAGCGGCAAAACGCGGTTTGTCGTATGCCGCATTTTTCTGCATTTAGCCGGCCGCGAGGTTGCGCCGCTGCTGGGCGTGCTAAATCAGGCAGGACAACGGGCGATCGCCGCCGAAGGCGACCTGGATGTGCTGGGGGAAGAACTCGTTACCCTCTGCGACCACCTGCTGGAGTACGAACCGTACTGGCAATCTGCCGCCAACGAGGGCGATGTCTTTTGGGATGAGGGCGAAGCGGGCGATTACGTGACAGAACTCTTCACCGACTCGGCCCAGCGCTACGGCAGCGGCGCAGAACTGCTGGACTCGGACACCGAGGATGCAGAAACGCCGCTGATTTTGCCCATTACCCAAAACTTGGTGGTGATGATCACCGTCGCCTATGAAGGCGAAGTGCCTACCCTGGAAACCGACCTAACCAACGCCAGCGCCCTGCGAATGGGGCTAAAGTCCATCATCAACCTGCACCACAACGAAAAGCTGCGGGCGATTCAGGTGCATTTTTCTCCAGCGCAACTGGGCGATGAACTCACCTACGACGAGCTATTGCAGCATTATCCCGAACTCGTTCCCCTATAGATTTTTGAACTGTCTGCTGCTGCGCTGTGACGGGCTGCGCTTGGGCCAGGTCTTGCGTCTGGTTTAGATTAGAGTCAGGGCCGATCTTTATCGAGCATTCAGCCCAGTTAACTTGCTTTATCAAACCCTTGTCAACCCCGACGTCTGATAAGTTCCCTTCTTTGTTTCACCCATTGATTCTCATGATGCAGTTTTCTGTCCTTCGCAAGCTGGTTGCCCTCACGGCAGCCTTCACACTAGCCTTCACCACGCTGGCCTGCTCGTCCTCTCTGGGGGATTCGGGGGCGATCGCCCCTGCCGATCAACCCGTAGTGGCTGCTGCGCCGTCCCAAGCTACGCTGCCCGATGGCAAGTATCCTGTGCAGCAAGCCAGCTACAACGACCTGGAAGGCGACTATACGCTGATGTTGCTGAATACGCCGCCGGGAACGTCTTCTATCTTCCAATCTGCCGACTTGCCGATGGCGCGGCTGACGGATGAAGAAATCAGCGCAGGCGAAAAGAGCTATCTCAAAGTTGAAAACGGGCAGCCCTCGCTGCATCTGACGGAAGACTTTCGGATCGAGTATGTCCACAACGTCACCGAAACCCAGGTTAATCCGCAGACTGGGCGACAGGAAGTCGTTGTGGTGCGTCAGGAGCCGAGCTTCTGGTCGCCCTTTGCCGGAGCGCTGGCAGGTCAGGCAATTGGCAGCCTGCTGTTTACGCCGCACTACTACTTTCCGCCTGTCTATGTCCCCGGTCGCGTGATGACGGGCTACGGCGGCTACGGTCGCACCTATGGGCAAGCGGTCGAGCGCTACCAGGCGCAAAACAAGACCGTGCCCAATGCGGTGCGTAATCGCCAGCTTCGCACATCGGGGCAACTGCGGGTTCCCAACACGGCCCGCCCAACGACCGCTCGACCCAAGACCACGGTGAATCGCCCCAGCGGCTCTGGGTTTGGCTCCACCAACCTGCGCCCGAATACGGCTCCCCGCCCAAAGACGACGATTCGCCCCGGCGGTGGCTTTGGCAGCGTGCGTCCACGTCCCTCCTTGGGTGGCGGAATGCGCGGCGGTGGGTTCCGTCGTCGCTAGGCTGAGCAAACAGTTTTGATTTGATATAAAACCGGAGGGGGCGATCGCTCCCTCTTTTTTTGGGATAAGGAAGCTGTTGATGTCCCTTCTTCTAAATGGTGCTACGAATAAAATTACTGGAAGCCTCAAAGACGCTTGACTGGCAATCCAAAATCACCAATCCAAAATCACCAATCCAAAATCGCAAATCGACATTATCCCCATCCTCAGCAGGGGCATCGCAAATTTAACTCGAACTCGGTAGGCTATGCCTTAATTCGACAGGGCTACCTGTCGTCCCAAAGATAATCGTCCCAGTGATCATTGTGAGGAAATGGGTATTTATGCGATCGCTCGATTTACCAAAACTTTCAGTTGCAATTCTGACATCCCTGGCTTGCCTGAGTGGGCATAGCGGATTGGCAAACGAACCCGTAGCGGTTGTTTCTCCAAATTCCGGTGTTCCGTTTTTGGGCGTGAATGGCGTGTTCACGCTGGATACAGCCGTGCCCTCCTCGCTGAATGACCCGAGAAATCCAGGGCGCATTGTCTTTAACCAGATGGAGCAGTTTTCTTTCTATCGAGATCTGGCAGGCGAAAATGCGATCGCCGAAAACTGTCAGTATGCCTATCGCGGCGCTGCGCCTGACCCGTTCTACTATCCCCGCTTTCAGTCGTCGATTTGGGATTTGTTTGAGCTAGTGTCGGATGATGCGGCTTGCAGTGGTTTCAAATATGTGGCGCTCCGCGCTCCCCACGGCCAACCCATTCATATGCATATGCGCTATGGCGGGTTGAGTTCCAGTTTTGAGGAATTGCTGGGAAAAAGCACGGGCGAATCAGATACTAGTCAGCTTGACCCGTGGTGGAGCGTGTATTGTGCAGAAGGAGTGACCGCGTGCGATTAGAAGCCAGGGTTAAGCGGCATCTAGGGCGATCGCTCGACCTGATCTTGCTACTGGGCACGCTAGCCGTTCCAGCCCTGGCCCACGAAGTCGGTTTAAGGGCCCTCGTGCAGGCGCGGGGTGCGCGGGGGGAGAGCATTACCTACAGCGAATCTACGCTGCCCCAAAATGCTCAGATTATCTCGGTAGAAATCATTGCCGACTACAGCACTGGGGAACCGATGGCAGGCGCACAGGTCTTGATCTTTGCGCCGGGGAATCCCGGTGTGCCCTGGAGACGAGGGACGAGCGATCGCCAGGGTCGCTACAGGTTTACGCCGGATTTATCCAGACGCGGCCGCTGGACAATCCGAGTAGAAGATGCAGGACACAGCAGCTTCATGAACCTGATGATTTAGGCAAAACCTATAGCAGGCAATTTATAGCAGGCAATTTAACTTTAGGACGGGTGCAGTTGGATGATTTCTGGTGGGCTATACCTGCGAGAGATCATTCAACTTTCTGCAAGAGTCGTCTCAATTGCATAACTTCTGAACCCACAACTTATGCAAGAAAACCTCGAAAAATAGGGGTGCTGGTTAGGAATAGCTCGACATAGCCTGGCTGATTTTCGGAGCAAGGCACTGAATCGAGGTGACTATAAGGCTTTTTTATGGATAAGGAATTATGTCAGTTCGACTGTGACTCGTGCCGATCTTTTAATGTTAAGAAATATCTTAGCCATGCTTTTGTTAACCTACTTGCAGGTGAAATGTCTTCATTGAACGTTTGGTCTGAGTTCTCCAGTTTCCTCTGGCTTTACGCTGCTTCAGCCTGATGGATTACGTTCGTCCGAGTGAGTTGACCGATTACCTGCTCAACTTTTGAGAATTGAGCTTTAAATCACTTGTAATGCTGTAACTGATCAGTTAAGCTTTCGGAAAGCGTATTCAAAGATGCAGAACGGTGTAGTGACCATACCTCCTGTGCATATGCGGCTTTCTTGGGCCGCATGATTCCAGGCTAAAAAAACTTGCGGTGGTAAGCCCGTTAATTTGTCTTGAGTGTACGCTTGATGTCCATCCGAGTCCTCTAGAACAAGCTCTCTAAGAAAATAGTTGGCTCAAACACGAGAGATACAGCATACGTCATAAAGGATCGCGCTCAAAATCACGGGTTCAGGATACTCACGTTGATTCTGGTTCAGGCATTTCACCCTTATCATCTCTCATCAACTTTCAGGGAAAGGTAAGCTGGTTGTGCATCCGTTATAAGCCGGAATAATTTAGGAAACGGTCTGGGTCTGAAGCGCCCCGAAGACAAGAGTGGCGTAAGCTTTGTGGGCTTGCGTTCTGTGAGCTGAGTTTAAAGAATTGACAAAAATCGGCAGAACCGTCTAAATCCTTGGTTTCCTGTTCTTCAGAGCAGATTCTAGCGCCTATCTCTACGCCATCTCTGCGATATATCTCTAGCATCTATCTCCAGCACTCAGGTTTCGTATTTTTACGAACCTAATTTGCGGCCAGCATAGGTTGCTTTAACCCCCAAAAGTCAACTCTCAAGGGCTGTCTCGCTATGAATTTAACTGACCCCAGTCGCACTCATCCGGGTGTCTCTCACACTGCATTGCTAAAGTCTATCCCCAAGCTTCAGCTCACTCCTGAATGGCGGCTATTGCAAGAAGATATACGAAATCTCTTGCAGGAGCTACAGGAAAGGGAAAACGTTGCGGCTCCCATTTCTTTTCCGCTAGGAACTGAGCTAGTCCGGGTCGCTGCCATAATTGATAGCCCTCTTACGTCTACGTCGCAGGCTTCTACTTCACAGGCAGATACCTCGTCTGCTAGTGCTGAGGTTGCTTTGTGGATAATTCAGCAGGGGCGAGTGCGGCTGTTGTGTCCAATGGCTGATGGAAAGCGTGAAGGAACCGCGGTGGTTCTCGAAGCGGGAGATACGTTTGGGGTAGAAGTTCTACTAGGCGTGGAAACCTTAAGCTATCGGGCGATCGCCGCAAGTCCGGTTGAGCTGATTCCTATTTCTCATAACATATGGCGATCGCTGCTGGCTACATCATCAACCTGGCGAGACGTGCTGATGCAGCAGGCTAGAATGCGGGAGCGTATGATTTTTTTGCGCCATTGCCCTGATTTGCAATCGCTCAGCAGCCGCCAAATCCAGAGATTTCTTACAGACTGGAACCCATGTCATATTCCCACAGGCACACCGCTTCGAGTTGCCTTATCCAGCGGCGGACGGTTCTGGCTCCGGCAAGGTAAGATTCAGAACTGCTCTTCATCAACCGATCCAGCATCCCCAGTGCCCCAGGTCGGCGACAGTTGGGGTGCGCCAGATCCGATCCCCGAAAGCTGGGTTGCTCAAACCGATTTACGGGTCTACCAATTACCTGCGGCGAGTTGGGAAGCCCTAAGCCTATTGCTGCATAACTCTTGTTCAACCCATGCACCGACTTTTTCTGGTGATGCTGTTGGCGAGAGATCAAGCCACGAACGGCGTCTCCTTTTCACGGGCGATCGCCCAGAGCAGAGTAGCCCGTCTCCGGCTGCCCCCAGCCAGCCTTCTCCAGCCCCAGCAAACACCCCATCTCAGCCGGCCCCAGATTTACCGCTAACCTTTCCAAAGCCCATTCAGCGGCGAATTCTCGATGCCTTTCATCGCTATCCCTGGGTAGAACAGCAAAGCTCTTCTGACTGTGGAGCCGCCTGTCTTTCGATGGTGGCTCGATACTGGGGAAAACAACTGCCCATTCATTTTTTGCGAGAGCAGGCAAATGTCGGCCGCGCTGGTGCATCGCTCAAGAACCTGGCCAAGGGCGCAGAGCGGATCGGGTTGCAGGCTCGCCCCGTGCGGGCCAGCCTGGGGCGTTTGCTAAACCAGAGCAGCCCCTGGATAGCCCATTGGGAAGGCAATCACTATATCGTGGTCTACCACGCCAGCCGCAAACGGATTATCATCGCTGACCCCGCTCATGGCAGGCGATCGCTTTCTAGCCAAGAATTTCAAGCACACTGGACGGGCTATGCCCTGCTGTTAGAGCCGACCAGCCAGCTCAACGACCTCGAAATTAAGCAAATCTCGCTGGGGCGTTACCTCAGCACTTTCATCCCCTATCGCATCATCGGGCTTCAGATTATTCTCGTCTCGCTCCTGATTCAGCTCTTCAGCGTAGTAACGCCCTTATTCACCCAAATCATTCTGGATCAAGTCGTTGTCCAAAAAAGTCAAACCACACTCAACGCCTTTGTTATCGGTCTATTTCTGTTTGGTGTATGGAGCATTTGCATGGGGTCAGTTCGGCAATACTTGCTAACCCATCTGGCAAATCGACTCGACCTGACCCTCATTAGTGGATTTATTCGCCACACGCTGCGGCTGCCGCTGCAATTTTTTGAGTCTCGGCGTGTGGGAGACATCCTCACCCGTGTGCAGGAAAACCGAAAAATTCAGAATTTTTTGATTGGCCAAGTCATGCTCTCCTGGCTTGACTTTTTGACAGGCTTTATTTACCTAGCCCTAATGCTCTACTACAACTGGCGGCTAACCCTGCTGGTGCTGCTGCTGATTCCACCGATTGTGCTGCTCACACTCGGCGCAACGCCATTTCTGCGGCGCGTATCCCGCCAGATTTTTCATGAAGCAGCAGAGCAAAACTCATCCCTAGTAGAGATGATGACAGGGATTGCAACGGTCAAATCCTTAGCCGCAGAACAAGAAATTCGCTGGCGCTGGGAAAATCATTTGGTTAACCAGATGAATGCCGGATTTCGCGGAGCCAAACTGGGCATTGGGCTGGGCGCAGCAAACGGACTGATCAACTCGATTGGGAGTACAGCATTGCTGTGGTATGGCGCAACTTTGGTCATTCGGGGGGATTTAACGATTGGCCAATTTGTGGCATTTAACATGATGATTGGTTATGTCATTAGCCCAGTCATTACGTTAGCCAATTTGTGGGATGAGCTTCAGGAAGTGCTAATTTCTGTTGAACGCCTAAATGATGTATTTGAAGCGAAACCAGAAGAATCATCCCAACAATTTCACCTGCCATTACCCAGGCTGCACGGGGCAGTTGTGTTTGAAAATGTGACATTTCGATATGGCGAAGACGAGGAACGCAACACGCTGCAAAATCTCTCATTTTCGACCCAGCCGGGTCAAACGATTGCCATTGTTGGGCGGAGTGGTTCTGGTAAAACAACGCTAGTTAAACTGATTCAGGGACTATATTTTGCCAACCAGGGGCGTGTGCTGCTGGATGGACATGATATTCGACATGTCCAGCTACATTCTTTGCGGTCGCAAATTGGCGTGGTGCCGCAGGAATGTTTTCTATTCTCCGGTACAATTCTCGAAAACATTACGCTGTATCGCCCTGAGTATTCACTGGAACAAGTAATTGAGGCAGCTAAATTAGCGGAAGCTCATGCGTTTATTCAGGCTTTGCCACTCGGCTATAACACCCCTGTCGGAGAACATGGTTCTACGCTGTCTGGCGGGCAGCGACAGCGAATTGCGATCGCCCGAGCGCTTTTAGGAAAGCCAAGTATTTTGATTTTGGATGAAGCCACTAGCTCGCTAGATACTGAATCAGAACGACGGTTTCAGCGGAACCTTGTGCAAATCAGTCGCAATCGCACTACCTTTATGATCGCCCATCGACTTTCCACCGTCCGCAATGCAGACCGTATTTTAGTCCTCGATCGAGGCATCTTGGTGGAACAAGGAACCCACGACGCATTGATTCAGCAACAAGGTCTATATCATTATCTAGCCCAACAGCAGCTTGAGCTTTAGTCTGCCCGATAGACCTGCCACAGAGTTATAGATTTGTGACAGACCTACCTTTCAGAACCGCATTCCAAAACCGTCATGCTGGTCATACCACTCTGCATCACTTTTGTGGAGCAATGCGTGCTTTAGCAATTTTTAGCCAAATTTGTTTTTGGGCAAATTCTGTCATTTTTGTATTCCGGAGATCTTTTGAATCGCAAGATCTTCGCCTAGACTCTTTGAGCAATCTACATCCTGTAAAAGCTGATACAGAAAACTGCCAATTTGGCAGCTAGCCACTCAGAATTCTCTTAGGATATTTCTAACCTTACTTTATCCAATCAGGAAAGTTGGTTTGAGTTTCGCCCCGTCTGCACTTCAGACTTTCCTTCAGTCCCCAGAAGGTAAATACCAGGTCACTGCTTATGTTCCTAGACGAACAGCCCGCCAGTCAACCAGGACTCAATGCCACTTCAGAAACAACGACGGATGATCCTCGTTCCCCTTCAGAAGCCCTCCCGCCCGCTTGGAGTCAATCGTTGCAATCTGTGCTAGATCAGCCTCCTGCGTCGCTGCCAGGCCGTATGGTTGGAGTTGGGCTGGCATTTTGCTGTGTTTTTGCAGCTTGGGTCTGGTTTGGCAAAGTGCAAGACGTGAGCCAGGGGGTGGGGCAATTGGTTCCCCTGGGGCGCGTCTATAAGGTGCAGCCCGTCAGCCAAGGTGAAGTTATACGGCTGCTAGTTCAGGAGGGCGATTTTGTGAGGGCGGGGCAAGTCTTGGCTACGCTCGATAGCCGAATGCTTGAAGCGGAGGTGAGTCGCCTCCAGCAGAGCCTTTCTGCATATCGCCTGCAACTGATTCAGAGCCAGGAATTGCTGCATCGCACGGCGCTAGAGGCGGAGATGCGGTGGGCGATCGCCAAAAGTCAGGCGCAAGCTCAATCTGCGTCCCTTACAGAGGCTCAGGTTGCCGTCGCGACCCAGCAAGAACTGCTGAAGCAGACTGAAATTGACCAGACTGCATATCAAGCGCGTCTAGCACGCCTAAAGCCGCTGGTAGAGGCAGGTGCGATCGCCCAGGAACAATTGTTTGAGGTCGAACAATCTTTGCGCGATCGCCGGCGTGTGCAGATTCAAAGCGAAGGAGATTTGCAGCGGGCGATCGCCAGTGCCCAAAGATATCAGGCAGAATTCGCCCAGCAGCAATCGGAGGTTCAGCGGAGCCACCTAGAAAAACGTCAGCGTCTCCAACAAATCCAGGTCAACGTATCTGAGCTAGAGGCAAAAATTAAGGAAACGGAAACACTGCTCAATGCCGCTCAAACCCAGATCCAGTCTACGATGCTGACTGCGCCCATCGCGGGAACCATATCGGCACTACATATCGACAACGTAGGCGAAGTCGTCCAGCCCGGACTCACGATTGCCGAAATTGCCCCCATCGACTCACCTTTGGTGCTTTCTGCCAAAATTCCAAATCAGCAAGCGGGCTTGGTTCAGGTTGGAATGCCTGCTCAGGTCAAAGTAGATGCTTTTCCGTATCAAGAATACGGCGTTTTGTCAGGCACAGTATTGACCGTATCGCCAGCTGCCAAAGACGATCAGCGCCTGGGCCCTGTTTACGAAGTAGAAATTTCCCTAGATCGTTCAACCATTCGCCATCAAGGTCAGACCATCTTACTGCGAGCCGGGCAAACCGCCACCGCCGAAATCGTCCTGCGGCAGCGTCGAATTCTCGATGTGCTGCTTGACCCCTTTCAAAAGCTCCGAAAAGATAGCCTCAAGATGTAAAAATGCGGTTCGATTGAACTCTGAAAATCTGCGTCAATCAGACAGAATAGTACTTCATCGGCAACGCCCAATCTTGAAGTCTCTGCACTATTCTGATCCAATTTCTATTTTGATCCAATTTATAGGAGAGTCGTGCTGTGAATTCAAACCTCTCAAGTCGCCTGGATAAGGCAATGAATCCTGAACAGTTCAATCAGGTTGTATCAGCCATTCTAGAGGGCAAGTATTCTTGGGCTTGCCTGTTGATTCTTCAGTTTGCGGGATACAATCCACTGCACTATATCCCCTACCGCACCTACAATCGCTTAATGAAGGAAAACAATCCGCATAAAAATCAAAAGACAACATCGGAACTTTCCAAACCACAGCCGCCCCAAGAAACATTATCTCTTCAGGACTGCATTACCCGGCTCGAAGACCTGGGCTATCTGGAACCTTTGAAAGAAGTTCAGGCAGAGGTTCGCGGGGGAGATTGTTGGATCGAGGGCGATCGCCCCTGGTTCAAAGTCTCCCTTTGGAATTAACACCATTTGAATTCCATCATTCCCCCGGAACTAGCCCCAACATCTTGTTTATCATCTATCTCTTGGAACTCAAGATTTAGAAATCATAGCAGGCGCAACTTCGTTCAATGCACAAACCCTTCCCTTAGGAAAAACCATGCTAATTCACAACCTAGATTATCTCGAAAAAGTAGACGAAGCCTCAAATCTCGTCGGAGGCTCAGCCAATTCTAGCGATCTGTTGATTGAGCTTTCTGGTAGAAACTTACTCCTCAAACAAGGAGAGTCAATCTTGTTTAGTAGCCCTGTGTCACCTCCTCAAACAATCACGATCTCTTTTCAGAATGTAGACTCTCCTTTTGTATTCAGCAGCTCTGTTACAGAAGTAATTAATGGCGTGACAACCACCAACTGGACACTCTCCACCCAATCGCTGAATTTCCCGACCCCCATTGTTCGTCCCCCCCGCCGCCGAACCGGTCTTTTCTAAGAAATTTGCACTGCAATTTGCAATCTAGAATCAAGAGGATAGAAAATCCATTTCTATCCTCTGTTTTGGCGATCATGATTATTCTCAAAGAGAACATTAATTCTCTTGAGCAGCGCTACGGATGTAACTGCTGGGAGCCTCTAAGCGTTGGGCTGGCGAGACAAAATCAAACATTCAAGATTGAGAACCGATCTCAGGAGCAACAATTTCAAGACATGAAATCCATGCAAAGAGCCTGAATTCCTGAATTCTATATTTGCCAAGTTTTTTGATCAGATCTGTGATTTTTATCATTCAAATCTGTTATTCAAACTTCTCATTCAAAACTCAAAGCTATGTAAATTCAAAATATGCCAAAATGGCAACCTCAAACAAGTCAATCTCATAAGATATAAACAACATCTCAAACAAGAGATGTGCATCTAAAACAACTCACCTACATGGGAGAAAGTCAATGATTATTGCTGAGCTAAACTATCTGGAAACCGTTGCTGAAGCAGGTGTGCAGGGTGGAACCTTCTATCGTCCGGGTCGCAACCTGTCCAGCACCTACACTCAAGATGACAAAGTAAGTGTTCGTTTTGACACGACCAATCGCTTTGAAACTGTCATCAAAGCTCCTGGCAACGTTCATAATATCTCTGCATCTGCTGGTGCGAAGGGTGATGCTATTGTTCGCTATGAGGCTTACTCCTTTACGAAGGCAGATACTCTAGCTGTAGTTGACGACAAGGGCAACTCCTTCTCGCTCAGCACTTCGGCTGCTCTGATTAACTGGTAGTTTGTTCCATCTCAGAGGGCGGATGCAATCTCGATTGTGTGGATCTTTCATGAAAGAAGAGCCATCTCAAGCATCTCAAAACCCGCTCTCTATTTGAGAGAGAGATCAGGAAGCCGTCCACTGAAGGCTGAGAATGTTCTGTCTTTAGTGGACGCTCCTTCTCTAAATTGGATCTGCGTTGGATCTGTGTTGGATCTGTAGTGTCATTAATCGCCAATCTAAAATCCAGAATCGATATAGGCCAGAGTTTCCGATGTCTCTACTAAATTCCCAAGGTGTAAAGCCCTTCGAGAAGGCTCAAGTGGGTCTTTCTCCTCCAGGATTGCTCAAGATTCAAGACTTACCTCACCTTAAAGCAATACCCGATCTAGACGGTTGTCTGGGCCCAAGCGATTGTGTGGGTGGATATGCAGCCACCGATACGTTTGCTGAAACTGGACTAGGATATGCCTCAGCGGGGGCGATCGCCTTTGCGTCTGGAGAGTATGCTCTAACCAAAACTCGCACGGTTGCAGTGGTTCGACAGATGCCGCGAGTGACGATTAGCCGCGCTTCGGCTACGGCCGTAGCCATCTCGGTTACTCCAGACGGAATCGATCGCAGCTTCAGCCACTCTCGTTCTGTTTCGGTATATGTTTCCTAACTAGGCGATAGCGTTTTTGAAGCCAGTGCTTGTGAAGCTCGCGAGGGACGCGGGTGGCCAGTCTCCCCTGTGAGGAGCAGTGCGTAATCCAAGCGTAATTCGACGCGCAAGAAATGCAGCATCCATCCAGCGACCTGTTGAGATGCGGCAATTCAGACTTGATGGACAGATTGCAGGCGTTTACAGGCAGTGACATCATGAGCCTTGTATTTTATTCTGGTTTACCCGATCTAGACTCGCTGTTCGGTGCCGCTTCTACAGACAGTTCTATTCTGGACGGTTCAGTGATCAGCACCTCAAGCAGTAGCGCTGTTGCCTACGTGAATGCCAACGGGGCTGGCGGCAGTAGCAGTTCCTCTGCGACATCTCCCTTGGGCACAAGCAGCAGCAGCGATAGCGTGTTTGTCCCTGGCGCAACCTCTATCAGCGCTGGTGCATCTGCCAATACGACTCCTGGGAAGCCACCCGAAACAACGGCAGTCGTGACGGTTCCTGCTGCCGTTCCTGGAGAGCCGCTGGAAACAATCGCAGTGGCGATGGTTCCGGCATCGCTGGATTGGGCTGATCTAGATTTTGCAGATGTTGCTCCACTGCTGCCAGAGTTAGTTGTGGCGATGGGTACAGGTGATTGGGACTATGCCCAAGACGGCGCGTCGGTCAAGAAGGCCGTTGGCAATTCAGAAGGCAATCAGTTATCTGGCACATCCGAGCAAGATTGGCTGGGAGGAAAGGGAGGGGGCGATCGCCTCTTCGGCAAATGGGGCAACGATGTTTTGCAAGGCGGTGCTGGCCCCGATGTCCTGCTGGGCGGACTGGGAATGGATGTGCTGCTGGGAGGCAGTGGAGACGATTTGCTAGATGGTGGCGGCGGCATTAATCTGCTGATTGGCGGTAGAGGGGCAGACACTTTTAGATTGAGCGGAACAGCCGCTAAAATCAAAGACTCTCAACCTAGTATAATTGCTGATTTCAATGCGTCTGAGAGTGACAAAATTCAACTGCCGACTGGTCTTTTGCTTCGAGACTTGAACCTTGTGCCTATCACTTTTACGGATCAAAGTATCCGTAGTGCCACGCTAATTACGGTTGGAATGGGGGCAGAGACAACGCTTTTAGCAGTGGTGCTGAATACTGTCATCAATGATGGCTCGAGCCACGGAGTGACAACGACTCTGACGAGCGCTAATTTTCTGACATCAACTTAAACCTGGCTGCTTTTTGACCTGAATCCTGATATTTATTGCCTGTCTATTTCCTGTGTTCTTGCGTCAAATTTATTGACCCCTTTAGGGAGTAGTTCATGCAAGATCGGTGTTCACAAGAAGAAGTTTAAATTTTCATCGCAATGATTCAGAAAAACTATAAAATCTCACTAATTTCAGATTTTGAAGTGTGCTTTTTTAAGCAGAAAATCAGTGCGTTTGTGCTGAGCAGGAGTAGCTTAGACGAAAGTTGTTTCACGATATGGCTTAGTTATGCTGTCAAGTTTGGATATGATAGATTTTGCGGGTACATCCTTGAGTGCTGAAGATATTGTAGATTGTCTCAGACGTAATCTACAGATTCGGGATGTCTGCCAACAGATTATTTATCGCTCTATCATCGAGCAAGCAGCCATAGAATATCAAATTGAAATTGCTCCGGAGGAGATCCAGTCTGCCGCAGATCAAATGCGTTATGAGATGCGGTTGGAAAGTGTGGCTCAGACTTTAGAATGGCTGTCGGAACAGCTTATTTCTCCCCAACATTGGGAACAAGGAATTCGCGATCGCCTCTTGCTAAAAAAACTGCGAAACTCCCTTTTTTCAAAGGACGTAGATCGGGTATTTGCCCAGAATCGGTTGGACTATGAGCAAGTTTTTATCTACAGAATTCAGGTGCCCTATCGCCCCCTTGCCCAAGAACTGCTGTATCAAATTGAAGAGGGCGAACTGAGTTTTTATGAAGCGGCGCACTTGTATGATGTAGACGAAGAAAGACGGCTGCGATGTGGCTATGATGGGCGACTGGGTCGCTGGGATTTTCCACCCGATATCGGCTCTGCTGTATTTGGGGCAGCGCCCAATGAGTTGTTGGGCCCCTTTCCTGTGGGGCAAAGCTATGACCTGTTAATGGTAGGCGGTTTCTTGTCGGCTGAACTCAATGATGAAACTCGTGGTGCGATTCTAGATCGCATGTTTCAAGAGTGGCTAGAGAGTGAATTTATTCACTTCTCGCACTACCAAAATCACTCCTAAGCCTGAATCTTTCAATCATCTCAGGGCTAATACAGAAGCTTTTTCAAAATGGATTGGCGATCGCCCAAGAGAAAATAGAGTTTTGCAAAAATTCTGCCAGATTGGCAAACCTAAAAAATGATTTTTTTATAAGTTTGGAGAATGGGATATTTTGTCGGACTGATTGTCAGCTCTGATCGCTCATGTCTGACTATTTCAACTAATCTTTAAAGGGAGTAGCTAGAGATGGAACATCCGTTTAATTTGAGCCTCTCAACCCTGAAGACGCTCGATCTTGAGTTTGAAGATGACTTAGCTTCTGCAATGGCATCGGATCTCAGCGGTGGCCTCCGATATATCACGCGGCGAGGGGGAGAACAGGGGCGGTGTGCCCTCGGTTCGTCCTCCCAAACCAGTTCCCATCGATCCGGTGATCCCACATCCTCCCGTTACGACTAAGGCGATCGGCGAGGAAGGGGGGTGGCAGCCGCCCGAAGTTACCACTCTAGCGCTAGGCGAGGAAGGGGGCTGGGCGACGACCTTGGCGCTGGGTGAAGAAGGCGGCTGGACTGAGTGGTAGGTAAGCCTGGACGGCCCGTTGAGGTGTGCATGAATGTTCTGATTTTGGGCGATCGCACTGACCCTCATGCGGCCCATGTGGGTCAGGCCGTTGCCCAGGCGGGGGCATCGGTTTACTACTACAACACTCAGCACTTTCCGACGCGCATCCAGCTTTCCTGGAGTCCGTCTGCCCATACTGGGACGATTGTGTTGCCTGAGGGCGATCGCCTCGATTTGCACCAAATTCACAGCATTTTTTGGCGCAGTTTCTATGGCGTGCAGGTGCCGCCACTGCAAGATGCCCAGCAGGCCAGCATTGCCCACAAAGATGCGCTGAGTACGCTGCGATCGCTGATGCAGGCTTGCCCGGCCCACTGGATCAACTCATGGCAAGCGTACCAGTTTCATCAAGAAAAGCCTTTACAACTACATCGAATTGCCCAACTGGGCGTGCCGATTCCGCCGACGCTGATTAGCAATGATCCGCAGGCGATTTTGCAATTCTACGAGTCTTATCCAGACCTGATTTTTAAGCCAGTGTACGGCGGCGCATACACCCAACGAATCACGCCCGACCACCTGAATTTAGATAGGCTGGAACTAGCCAGTAAGATCGCCCCCGTCACGCTTCAAGAATATGTTCCAGGTACAAATGTCCGCAGCTACGTGATTGGCACTGAGGTCTACACGGCAGAAATCCGCAGCGACGCAGTGGACTTCCGAGAAGATGCCGCCGCCACGCTAATCCCTGCTATCTTGCCAGAAGCCGTGCAGCAGCAGTGTGTGGCGATCGCCCGCTGCTTATATCTGGAATGGACAGCAATTGACTGGCGGTTGACACCCGATGGGCAATATGTCTTCTTAGAAGCAAACCCTAGCCCCATGTTTCTCCATTTCGAACGGCAAACCGGATTTCCAATTACGCAACTGCTGGTAGAGCGACTGATCGGTTGAGCATCAGATAATGAGCGTAAATAAACATTAAACCCCACGACAGAACCCGGCGAGCTTAGCCACCGGGATTCTGTTCAGTTTGCGGATGTCTCAGCAGAATTTATCCCTGAAACTTCTCCACAATGCGGCGCATCGCCTCGTTCACGTTCTCGCGGCTATTGAAGGCGGAAATGCGGAAGTAGCCCTCGCCTGCCGCACCAAAGCCCGAACCCGGCGTGCCGACAACGTTGCAGGTGTGCAGCAGCTTGTCAAAGAAATCCCAGCTTGACAAACCGTGCGGCGTTTTCACCCAGACGTAGGGCGCGTTCACGCCGCCGTAGACCTGAATTCCAGCATTTGTTAACTGTTCCCGAATAATGCGGGCGTTTTCCATATAAAAGTCGATTAGAGCGCGGGTTTGAGCCTTACCTTCGGGTGAGTAGACCGCCTCTGCGCCGCGCTGCACGATGTAGGACACGCCGTTGAACTTGGTGGACTGGCGACGGTTCCACAAGCCCCATAACTCCACGTCAGAACCATCAGCCGCCTTGCCCTTGAGGGATTTGGGAACGACGGTGAAGGCACAGCGAGTGCCCGTAAAGCCCGCATTTTTGGAAAAGGAGCGAAACTCGATGGCACACTCCCGCGCCCCTTCGATTTCGTAAATGGAATGCGGCAGCGACGGATCGGTGATAAAGGCTTCGTAGGCAGCGTCAAAGAAGATGATGGAGCCGTGGGCGCGGGCGTAGTTCACCCAATCCGCCAAGTGTTCTTTCGTTGCGGTTGCTCCCGTCGGATTGTTGGGGAAGCAAAGGTAGATCAGGTCTACTTTTTGGCTGGGGATTTTGGCAGTGAAATTATTTTCCGCGCTGATGGGTAGGTAGACGAGGCCGCCATATTCGCCGCGCTCGTTGGCATCGCCCGTGTGCCCTGCCATAACGTTGGTATCGACGTATACCGGATACACGGGGTCAGTGACGGCAATTGTGTTGTTGCTGCCAAAGATGTCCAGAATGTTGCCACAGTCGCACTTGGAGCCGTCGGAGACAAAGATTTCGTCGGCGCTGATGTCGCAGCCGCGTGCTTGGAAGTCGTGGGTGGCGATCGCCTCTCGCAACCAGCCATAGCCCTGCTCTGGCCCATAGCCTTTGAACGTGGCGCGATCGCCCATGTCTTCCACGGCTTTGATCATGGCGGCGCGGCAGGCTTCGGGCAAGGGTTCGGTCACGTCGCCAATGCCCAGCCGGATGATCGGTGCGTCAGGATTCGCCACCGCAAAGGCATTCACCCGCCGCCCAATTTCGGGAAACAGGTAGCCCGCTTTGAGCTTCAAGTAATTATCGTTGATGGTCGCCATAGTCTTTTGCGTCTAGTCGCTTGCGTCTGGAGAATCGTCTCAATAATCTAAGCCTCAATCCAGCTTACGGCAAACCCTGGTGCGCTAATGCGATTTTGGATTTTAGATTTTGGGGTTTAGATTGCCAATTTAGATTTTTAATGGGGCTTCTAGCGATTTCATGGGTAGTGCTGGATGGGAAATTGAGATACCCTGAGCTAGGCAATTTCTGTGCAGGTTAAGGGTTTGAGGAAGCATGATCAAGAGTCCGTTGCGCTATCCCGGCGGCAAGTCGAGGGCGATCGCCCAGATTTTGCCCCTGCTGCCAGAGCGCATTGCCGAATTTCGCGAACCATTTGTGGGTGGCGGGTCGGTGTTTCTCGCCGCAAAACAGCAGCTACCGTTTTGGTCAGATCAAACGCCGCGCCTGTTTTGGATCAACGACCTGAACCGCGACCTGGTTTGCTTTTGGAAGACTGCCCGCGATCAGAACGAGGCACTGGTCGAAAAAGTGTCCTGGCTGCGCTCCAGTTTCCCGACCGGGCGTGAACTGTATACATTCCTGCTGGATGAACGAAACAGTTCCACGGATTTTGATCGCGCTGTTCGCTTTTTTGTGATGAACCGCATTACGTTTTCGGGTGTGATGGATTCTGGCGGCTATTCGCAGCAGGCCTACGAGCGGCGCTTTACGGAATCGGCGATCGCCCGCCTCGCCAAACTGCCTGCCTTACTTTCAGACGTACAGATTACGCAGGGCGACTATGCAGAACTGCTGCAAAAGTCAGGTGAAGACGTGTTTATCTTTCTCGATCCGCCTTACTTATCTGCTACGCACTCTAAACTCTACGGAATCAAAGGCAACTTGCACACGGCCTTTGACCATACGCGGTTTGCCGCTGCCATGCAGCACTGTTCCCACCGCTGGCTGATCACCTACGACGACTCGCCAGAGGTGCGGCAGTTATTTCAGTTTGCGACCATTGTGGAATGGGAGCTGCAATACGGCATGAATAACTACAAGCAGGCGATCGCCGCCAAAGGTAAAGAGCTATTCATCAAAAATTACTGAACGAAACCTAAAAAATCACTCGACTGAGGGATGGGCAAACTATCCGGACGGAGCATCAGCCTACGGCGATAGATCTATTACCATAGTCGCAGATTGGCGAAAGGCTGGAGTTCCATGTTCACATCCCTGGTTTGTAAATCCCGGACGCGCGTTGCTATAGCATCTACCTTACTTTCCGTAGCGCTGCTAGCGGGATGTGGTTCTGCGCCTTGGCTGTCTCCTGCGCCCGTGGAGTCACCCACAGCGTCACCCAGTCCCTCGGAACCCAGTGGCGGGGCGATCGCCCAATCTCCTGCTGCAACCCTAGACACCACGATCGTTCCTGGCGAACGCTTTGGCCCCGTAACGAAAAACACGACCCGCCAGGATCTGGCCGCACAGTTTGGCGAAGCCAACCTAGAAGATAAAGAAATTGGCATGGGCGAAGGCGAAACCGAACTGGGAACCGTCGTAAACCTTGGCCCAGACCGTTCCTTCACCATTATTTGGGGCAACCCAGAACGCACCGAAGCCGCTGCCGTCATGAACCCTGGCCCGGCCTGGCGCACACCAGAAGGCATTGGGGTGGGAACCTCGTTTGCAGAGCTACAGCAAAAGCTGGGCCCCTTCAAGTTCTATGGCTTTGACTGGGACTATGGCGGTACAGTGTTGCTGGAAGGCACTGAACTGCGGGACTACTATGGGCTGTTGGTGATGCGGCTATACATGGATGACACAGCCCGCACCCAGTCCGCTGCCGACTATCAGGCGCTGATTGGCGATGAACTGTTTGAGTCCAGCAATCCCCATGCCCAAAAGTTGAACCTGACGGTGGGCGAATTGCTGGTGTCTTTGCGCGAAACGAATAACTAGTGCGCCCAAATCTGGTGGGGTCATCGGCGTGGGCGATCGCCCAATCGGGTGATTTCTCAAAAAACTCGCCC
>NZ_JACYLP010000049.1:0-105292 GCF_015272455.1 Thermoleptolyngbya sp. C42_A2020_037 | reverse complement strand
GGTTGCTCCGCATTTCGCGGTGCAGGCAGCGCAGCACTTCGCCGGGTTGCTCGGCGTTGAGGACGATGCCGTTGGGCGGGAATTCCAGGGCGCGGGTCCACTCAAAGCGTTCGGCGTAGCGGAGCAGGTGCAGCCGGTCGATCGCCAGTTGCGCGTCTTCGGGCAGGCCGATGATGTAGTGGCGCAGGCGGCGACGGTGGGGCAGTTCGCAGGTGAGCGGCGGCAGCGAAAACTGGGTCGCCTCCGAGCGTGGGGACGACCAGGTGTATTGAATTGTCAGCATTTGGGGTTTCCTCCAGGAAACGAGTGGGGTAGGAAACCCCGAAATGTTGGCCGCCCCCGGAGGTGAAGCACTGGGACAGGGCGGCCTACAATGGACGCAGCCCTGAGACAGGCGGTGACTGTCGAGGGGTCAGGCGTTGGTGGGTGTTGCGAGCACCTGCCAATGCCGTGGATGACTAAACGACCAAAATTTCGGGGGAAAGGTAAGCCGCGCTGACTTGGGGTCATTCACAGCTTGATGGACGATTGTACTGGATGCGATCGCCCCCGTCAATTGCCCGATCAAAAGAGGGCGACTCAACCCGAGATTTGAACTCGAGCAGTAAGTTCGAGTCGTAACCCGCCACCAAGGCGCTCAAAAGAGGGCGACTCAACTCGAGATTTGAACATCGGTGGACAATGGCGCGACCAGCGCAATGGGCGATTACGGGAGAAGGTTGGGTGGCGCAAGCCGAATAAACCTTAATCCGTTAATCACCAGAATCCTAACTCTGCTGGATAATCGGACAGATTGTTTCCGCTGAAGCGGTTGGCGCTACCTGCCAGCCGGACAGCAACCCGCCCAGTTCTTGCTTGAGAATTTGAAGCTGTTGAATCTGCTGCTCGATTTCAAGTAACTTATCTTCCAGCTTTTCGCGAATATGATCACAAGGTAAGTTTCCCTGATCGTAGACTGCTAGGAATTCCTTTATTTCCATCAGGCTCAACCCCAGGCTTTGGGCGCGTTTGATGAAGCGCAGCCGAGCCAACACGTCTGGGGCAAATAGCCGATAACCGCCTTCTGTTCTGCCAGAGATTTTCAGCAAGCCCAACTCGTCATAGTAGCGAATCGTCTTGATGGGCAGACCACTTGCTCTGGCAACTTCACCAATTCGCATTGTTTTTTCGTGCGTGAGCATACTCGATTCCGCCAAACTCGTACCCCCATCATAAACTCTCCAGTTGGCTGGAGAGACGAGGAGGGATGGAGACCTGGGCGCAAGTGGAGTTGCTTATTCTCCGGGTTGTGAGATCGAGGCGGCGGTTTGCCCAAAGAGGATCTTGCGGCTGTCGTCGTTGAGGGTGGGCGTGTTGCTGAAGGGCTGCCCCTGCTCGTAGGCGCGGATGACGGCGGGGCGATCGCGCATCGTTTCAAACCAGCGTTTCAGATTGGGGAAGTCCTCCAGGTTTTGCTGCTGCCGCTCGTAGGGCACGATCCAGGGATAGCAGGCCATGTCTGCGATGGAGTATTCGCCTGCGATGTAGTCGCGCCCCTGCAACTGCCGATCGAGTACGCCGTAGAGCCGATTGGTTTCGTTCACATAGCGGGCGATCGCATAGGGGATTTTTTCTGGCGCGTATTGCGAAAAGTGATGGTTTTGCCCGGCCATGGGCCCCAGCCCGCCCATCTGCCAAAATAGCCACTCGGTGACGGTCTTGCGCCCGCGCACAGTGTTCGGCAGAAACAGCCCCGTCTTTTCTGCCAGATACAGCAGAATCGCGCCCGACTCAAAGATGGAAATTGGCTCGCCGCCATCGGCCGGAGCTTGGTCGATGATGGCAGGTATCCGGTTATTCGGTGCAATTTTGAGAAAGTCGGGCTTGAACTGGTCGCCCGCGCCAATGTTTATAGGCACAATGCGATAGTCCAGCGCCGCTTCTTCCAGAAAAATCGTGATCTTGTGTCCGTTTGGGGTGGGCCAATAGTAGAGGTCGATCATACGATTGCATCGGGGTTAAGGGGGGGGAGATCACGCAGCCAGCGCAGAAACCTAGGGGTGAAAGGTCTGCTGAATCCCGCTTTATTCTAGTAGACAGGGCGCTGGCTCAGGTTCATGCAAACTCCATACGACTCCGCTGCTCTGGATACGATCGCCCCTTGCCGTCTTGCTGTAAGCTTTTGGGGGAGATGTATGAGTAACCAAGTGGTATGAGAGTTGTGGCCCTTGTTCCGGGAGGGATTGGTGACCAAATCCTGTTCTTCCCCACCCTGGATGATCTAAAGCAAGCCTATCCTAATGCGGAGATTGATGTGGTGGTGGAACCCAGGGCCACAAGCGCCTACCGGGTCAGCAAGTCGGTCAGCGATGTGCTGTCGTTTGACTTCAAAGACAACAATAGCCCGGCGGATTGGGCAAACCTGCTGGGCGTATTGCGCGATCGCTACTACGACGTGGCGATTTCGCTGGGGCAGCGCTGGGGCGTGGGGCTGCTGCTGTGGCTGACGGGTACGCCCAAGCGCATCGGCTATCAGAGCGGTTCGAGCGGTCTGTTTCTCACCGATGCAGTGCCGCTTAACACCGACCAGTATGCGGCTGCGATGTATCACGACCTGCTGAAGGGGCTAGGCATCGACACGCCCTGTCCCGACCCGTCCATCAGCATTCCCAAAAAAGATCTGGACTGGGCCGAGGCCGAGCGGGCGCGGCTAGGGCTGGGCAGCAGCGGCTATGTGCTGATCCACGGCGGCTCTAGCCAGCTTGCCAAAACCAAGGGCATCGACAAGATTTATCCCGTCGAAAGCTGGCAGATGATTATTCAAGACTTTCAGACCAAGCAGCCCGACCTGCCGATCGTGGTGGTGCAGGGTCCCGAAGATGAGGCGTTTGTGGCGACGCTGACGCAGGTTGCCCCCGGTATCAAAGTCACCTCGCCGCCCGACATCGGCAAACTCGCCGCCATGATTGCCGGAGCAAACCTGATGCTCTGCACCGACAGCGCCCCCATGCACCTGGCCGTAGCGCTGAAGGTCTTCACCCTGGCTCTGTTTGGCCCCACCGATCCAGAAAAGCTGCTGCCCAAGAGCGATCGCTTTGCAGGCATCAAGTCGCCCACGGGCAAGATGGCCGATATTGATCCGAAGACGGTGCTGGCTAAGGTGTGGGGAGGTTGAGGGAAAAACGAAAAAACGAAGAACGAAGAACGAAAAACGAAACTTCTTCTCTCTTCGTTTTTCGTTCTTCCCTCTTCTTTCTTCCCTCCTCCCCTACCCCCTCCTCGCCCGCAACTGCCCACAGGCCGCATCCGCCTCTAGCCCGCGCGAATAGCGGACGCTGACGGCGATGTGATGATCCTGGAGCGATCGCACGAATGCTTTAATCCGCCGCTCGTCGGGGCGCTGATAATCGACTTCGCTGATGGGGTTGTAGGGAATCAGGTTGACGTGGCTCTGGAAGCCGCGCAGATGGTGCGCCAGTTCTTCGGCGTGTTCGGGTTCGTCGTTGAGTCCCGCCAGCAGGATGTATTCAAACGTGACGCGCCGCCCAGTGTGCTGGACGTATTCGCGGCACTCGTCGAGCAATGCTTCCAGAGGATAGTGCTTGGCGCTGGGGATGAGGGCTTCGCGGGTGGGCTGGTTGGAGGCGTGCAGGCTGACGGCCAGCGTCACCTGGAGCTTGTGCTGGGCCAGGCGGCGGATGTGGCCAGGAATGCCCACGGTGGAAATCGTCATCGTGCGCTGACCAATGCCCACGTCCGTATTGAGCGATCGCACGGCTGCCAGCACATTGTCCGTATTCAGCAGCGGCTCACCCATGCCCATAAACACGATATTGCTCACCCGCTGCCCAAAGTCTTCTTGCACCGTTAGCACCTGGTCGATGATTTCGTGTGCCGCCAGGTTTCGCAAAAAGCCGCCCTTGCCTGTGGCGCAAAAGTCGCACGCCATCGGGCAGCCGACCTGGGAAGAGACGCAGACCGTCAGGCGGGTCAGGTCTGAGGAAGTGTAGGCATAGGTGGGCATTCCGACGGTTTCGATGATGTGGCCGTCGGCCAGGCGCAGCAAAAATTTCACCGTGCCGTCGGGGGCAGTGGCGCGATAGTGGATCTGCGATCGCCCGATGGGATAATCTGCCAGCGCTGCTCGCCACACCTTGGGAAACACGGTCACGTCCGAGAGCGATCGCGCACCCTGTTGATAGAGCCATTGATAAAGCTGCTTGCCGCGATAGGCGGGCTGTCCCTGCTGTTGCACCCACGCGGTCAACTGGTCGAGCGACTGGCCCAGCAGCGGTGCCTGGAGCGAGTCGTCCGCAGGTGCAACGGTGGATTCGGCAGCTTCCGCCGATGACAGATCGGCGGGCAGCGTGGAAGAGTCGGAGTGGATGGATGGCATCAGGGCGGCAGAGGGCAGAAAGTTGGCACGCTTTCCATTATCGCTTGCGGTTTAAAGGACGGGGCGATCGCCCCCACCATATGCTCCCACTACACGCCCCCACCATACGCTCCCACTACACGCCCCCACCATACGCTCCCACCATACGTCCCCAAGATGTGCCTTCACCATGCGCCTCCAGCACGCGCCTCACCCCAAACCTGCCACCCAGCGTTTTGGACTAGAATTTAAAAGCTCTCAGCCTAAAAGCTCTTAGACGCTTAGAAAAGCGATTGAGCAAGCTGTCAAGCCCAGAACTTGTACTTCCCCTCACCCGCAAATCAAAATGACCAAAATTGTTGTCGGCCTCTCCGGCGGCGTAGACAGTTCCACCGCTGCTGCCATTTTGCACCACCAGGGCTATGACGTGGTGGGCGTGACGCTGTGGCTGATGAAGGGCAAGGGGCAGTGCTGCTCGGAGGGCATGGTGGACGCGGCGCGGCTGTGCGAAGAGTTGGGCATTCCGCATCACATCATCGATAGCCGCGATCTGTTCCAGGAAAATATTGTGGACTATCTGGTGGAGGGCTATGGCGCGGGCATTACGCCGCTGCCCTGTTCGCAGTGCAACCGGGCGGTGAAGTTTGGCCCGATGCTGCGCTATGCAAAAGAGGAACTGGGCATCGATGCGATCGCCACGGGGCACTATGCCCGCATCAGCCACAACCCCGAAACCGGGCGCTACGAGCTGCGCCGCGCCGTAGACCTGAGCAAAGATCAGTCCTATTTTCTCTACGACCTGCCGCAAGACGTGCTGGCCCACGTCCATTTTCCCCTCGGCGACCAGACCAAAGCAGAAACGCGCCGGGTGGCGTCCGAGTTTGGGCTGCATACTGCCGAAAAGCCCGAAAGCCAGGACTTGTGTCTGATCGAGGCGCACGGCTCCATGCGTGATTTTTTGGATAAATATCTAGCTCCCAAGCAGGGCGATATTGTCGATCAGTCGGGGCGCGTGCTGGGGCAACACGACGGCATCCACCATTACACCATTGGTCAGCGCCGGGGCATTGGCGTGGCGGCGGCGGAACCGCTGTATGTCGTGGGCATCGACGTGGGGCGCAATCAGGTGATTGTGGGCGATCGCGCTAGTGTTCATCAGGCAGAATGCACCGTGCAGCGGGTCAACTGGGTGTCCATTGCCGCGCCCAGCGGCCCGATCCGCGCTCTGGTGCAGCCCCGCTATCGCGCCACGCCCGTCCTTGCGACGCTGGTTCCACTCAACGACGACGCGACTCGCCTGAAGATTACCTTCGACGAGCCGCAGTTTGGCATTACCCCCGGGCAAGCCGCCGTGTGGTACGACGGCGACGGGCAAGACTCTGCGAAGGGCGATCGCGTTTTGGGTGGCGGCATCATCGAAGTGCAGCCCTAAGTGCAAGCTTTTATCTGCAAGCTTTTATCAAAGTTTGGGAGAACTGTGAATGACGCTGAAGATTGCCACTAGCCCAATCCCATTAACACTGGATGCAAACGGAGTTGTCAGAGTCGGCGGCACTCGTGTAACCCTGGATACCGTTGTGGCAGTTTTTCAGCAGGGAAGTACGGCTGAAGAAATTGTTTATCGGTATCCATCTCTCAAGTTGGCAGATGTGTATGCCACGATTGCCTTCTACCTCAACAATACAGAGGCAGTCGAGCGCTACTTGCAACAGCGACAGCAGCAGGCTCAACTGATCCGACAGACAAATCAATCCCGGTTTGATCCTCAAGGCTTGCGAGATAGACTCCTTGCCCGTAGAGCAGAGCAATTTCCATGTTGAAGTTGCTTGCAGATGAAAACTTTGACAACACGATTGTCAGAGGACTGATTCGCAAAAAACCTAAAGTTGACATCGTACGTGTACAGGACTGCGATTTATCTGGCAAAGATGATCCAACCGTTTTGGCATGGGCCGCTCAGCAAGAGCGCATCTTGCTGACCCACGATGTTTCAACTATCACGCGCTACGCCTACGAGCGAGTAAGAGATGGACAGCCCATGCCAGGAGTGCTTGAAATCAGCGTCTTTGCACCGATTGGTCCAGTGATTGACGATATTCTGCTGATTGTGGAATGCAGTTTGCAAGAGGACTTGGAAGGACGGATTTACTACCTTCCTTTTTAGAGACTTCCTCTTTAGAGAAACAGAGACAGGCTCAAGATAACAGAAATTGCAACTGTTAGTTCTGGCTGCAAACCACGCCCAGTCCAGGGCGATCGCCCGGAATCAGCCGTCCCTCCTGCATTTCCGCACCGCGAAACGGATCGTCTAGCAAGTTCAGATGGCTATCCAGATCGACGTGGGTGGCAAAGGGCGTGAGGTGGGCGGCGGCGGTGTTGGCCAGCGTGCTGTCAGAATAGCAGCCAAACATCAGTTGCAATCCGTAAGCCTGGGCCGTGTGAACCATTGCTAGCGCCTCGCTCAGTCCGCCGGACTTCATCAGCTTGATGTTGATGCCGTGGATGCGATCGCCCAGTTTGGGAATATCGGCGCGGTCAAAACAGCTTTCGTCGGCAAACAGCGGCAGCGGCGACTCGCGGTAAAGCCTGGGCAAATCGGCTTCCTGACCGGGCGCAAGCGGTTGCTCCAGATACGTAACGCTGCGCTCTGCCAGCCAGTGGCTCATGGCGATCGCCCCTGGCAAATCCCAGCCGCCGTTGGCATCCACACTCACCTTTGCGCCCGCTGGCACGTCTTGCAGCACCGCTGAGAACATGGCGCGATCGGCCTCCAGCCCTGCCGGACTGCCCAGCTTGATTTTCACGGCGTAAACCTGGGTCAGCTCCAGCCAGCCCCGGAGCCGCTGCTGGGCGGCTTCTGGTGTGTTGATGCCGATGGTGACGGAGGTCGGCACGATGCGATCGCGCTCCAGCCCCCACAGTTTCCACAGGGGCAGTCCTGCTTTTTTGCCCAGCCAGTCGTGCAGCGCCAGATCCAGTGCAGTCCGGGCAGCCGAAGGCAGTTGCAGTTTCCTCAGACGAGCGGCGATCGCCTGCTGGTCGTAGGGCGTATAGTCTGCTAGGTGCGGTGCAGCAGCTTCTAGCGCAGCGGCGATCGCGTCGGTGGTTTGGGGCGATCGCCCAGCCGCAAAGGGCGACGCTTCGCCCCAGCCTTCAACGCCATCATGTTCCAAAATCAGCCACAGGTTTGTGCTTTCGGCGGTGGTTCCCCGGCTGATGGTCAGCGGCACTCGCTTGTGGACTGTAAACGGCTGAACCCGGATCTGCATGAAGAATTCTGAGTAATCTGTCTCAAAAATTGCGTCAGGATTGGGTCGAGCCGACTTCCTCCTCTGCCCTTTCTAGCATATTGTTTTGAAGCTGCTGCTCATGCAACCGCTGCTCGGTCAAGGCTTCTCGCGCTTGTTCAGCAATGCAAGACTCGCCAGCCGCAGCCAGTTCTTCTTCGGCACGCTCCAGCATGTTGTCTTGCAGGTTTTCGGCGTGCTGGCGCTGTTGTGCGAGGCGTTCGCGGGCCTGATGGTCAATGCTCATGGGAAAATCCTCCAGGTGTACTCTAACCAGATGTACTCTGAGATGTAGCGTTCGAGTCCAAACACGGAAATGAGTTCAGCCGCCTACTTTCCTTGTACTTTGATTTAGGGGCTGCAACCTCAAAACGTAACTAAAGTTACGACTGTGGCGATCGCCCGCGTTGAGACACCGAACATCCTGCCACCTCTTTCGCCCTCACTTCAGCCCGTTCACAGCCTCTCCAGTTAATCTCCAGTAATGAGCAGCTTTCCTCCTCCCCCCTCCCAAACCCGTCTCGAAATTTTGCAGCGCTTTCGGGTTTCTTACCTGCTGTGGACGCTGCTATTTGCAGCGCTGGCGATCGCCGCCGTTGCCTGGCGCTGGAGCCGGGGCACAGACTTTGCCGATGGAGTGCCCTTTCGCCAATCGGTGCCCATTCTTCTGGCGGCCGCCGGTCTGGTCAACGGCATCTCGTTCTATTTCCAAAATCGCTATGTGCGCCACTTGCTAAAACAGCCCAATATTGCCCAAACGTTTTACCTCGGCCGCTTCACGCTG
Source organism: Thermoleptolyngbya sp. C42_A2020_037 (assembly GCF_015272455.1). Classification (NCBI taxonomy): domain Bacteria; kingdom Bacillati; phylum Cyanobacteriota; class Cyanophyceae; order Oculatellales; family Oculatellaceae; genus Thermoleptolyngbya; species Thermoleptolyngbya sp. C42_A2020_037. Next base: position 96,867 of record NZ_JACYLP010000049.1, on the reverse strand, counting down.
CGGTTCTACGCAATTAACCTGGCGGTTGCGCTGGCACTGTCGATTCTTGGGTTTTATCCGCTGCTGCTGCTGCTGTTCTTTTACTGGATCTACCCGATGATGGTCTGGCTGATTCCCTATCACCTGATCACAGGCGCAATTTTGGGACGAGAACTCCGGCAAGGTCTGGGGCGATTTTAGATTTTGGATGGGCGATTTCGGATTGGCGATTTTGGATGGCCAGCTTGGATTGTCTTATCCTTCTGCCTTGGCGATCGCCTCGTCTAGGTGATCGATGCGAATGGCGAAGGTCAGCACAGTCTCGTCTACGCCCTTGAGTTCTAGCGGGCTGAACTTGGTAATCGTGTGCTGATCCAGGTAATCAGCCACGGCGGCAGAAACCAGAATCGTATCGGGTTCGGCAGCTTCCTGGATGCGGGCAGCGATGTTGACGCTGGGGCCGATAGCGGTGTAGTCGGTGCGCTCGGAGCCGCCGAACATGCCGACGACGGCCGTGCCCTGGTGGATGCCACAGCGAAACTGGACGCGGCTGATGCCCTGGGCTTGCCAGCGCTCGTTGAGCTTGTCGAGGGTGCGATACATCTGCTGAGCAGCGGCGATCGCCCGTTTTACCTGCTCATTTGGGCTAATTTCTTCGGGCGCACCAAAGATGGCCAAAATTGCGTCGCCCATGAATTTATCGACCGTGCCGCCATGTTCAAAAATGGCGTGGGTCATTTCGGTCAGGTACTCGTTCAGCAGTTCGGCCACCCGGCGCGATCGCAGCGTGTTGGACAACTGCGTAAAGCCGATAATGTCGCTAAACAAAACGGTGATCATGCGCGGCTCTGGTCGCAGATCTAGCGCCAGGTTGCCCCGTGCCGCTTTCTCCACCAGCGATGGCGGCAAAAATCGCTTCAGCACCGATTCCGTCAGGTAAGTGTTTAGCTCTGCCACGCGCCGCTCGCTCTCTTTCAGGGCCAGCAGGTTTCGCACCTCGGCCACCAGTTCTCGTGCATTAAACGGCTTAGAAAGATAGCCGTCTGCTCCCTTTTCGGCTCCTTCAATGCGGGTTTCTTCGTCGGCCTTGGCAGTGACCAGCACAATGGGTGTTCCCCTCAGGTCGTCGTCCTGACGCACCATTTGAATCAATTCCAGCCCTGACACCAGCGGCATCATCAGGTCGGTCAGGATGAGTTGCGGACGATGCACCTGCGCTGTCATAAAGCCTTCGGCTCCGTTGCGGGCGGTGATCACCTGATAGCCCGCCTGCTGCAACACACTGGACACGTAGCCGCGCATGTCAGCGTTATCGTCTACCACCAAGACCGTGCTTTGTGAAGTGGCCGCAGTTTGGGCGAGGGGCAGCGACTCCAAGGCCGGTGCGCCCGTAATCTGGGTCGGGGGAGCGCTGGGGGAAGGGGCGATCGCCACGGGTCGCTGCTCTGCATCTTGGGCAAGCGCTAGATCGCCCTCAATATCCGCCAGTTCCACCGTAGAGCGGCTATGCTCCAACTCAGCGGGAATCTCAATCACCTGCTCAGATGGCAGATGGGTCAGCCCCGTTTGCAGCCACACAATAAAGGACGTGCCCTCGCCATAGACCGATTCCACTGTCACCTGGCCGCCGTGCATTTCGACCAGTTCCTTCACCAGTGCCAGTCCCAAACCGCTGCCTTCGTAGCTGCGGCTGGCCGAACCGTCGGCCTGGCGGAACCGCTCAAACAGATGAGGAATCTGGTCAGCACGGATGCCGATGCCCGTATCCTGCACCCGAATCTGGCAGTGATCCCCCGCTGGAGCCACAGTGACAGTAATCGTGCCGCCCGACGGCGTGAACTTCATGGCGTTCGACAGCAGGTTATATAGCACCTTGTCAAACTTTTCGACATCCAGATACACCGGGGGACACGGCTCCAGATGGGTAATCAGATGAATCTGCTTTTTCTCGCAGTAGGGGCGGAAGCTGTCGATAATCTGGCTGGCAAAGTCGCGCAGGTCGCAGGGGCGGAAACTGGGCTGCATCCGGCCAGCATCCAGCCGCTGGAGGTCGAGCAGTTGATTTACCAGTCGCAGCAGGCGACGCGAGTTTCGCAGGGCGATTTGCGACTGCTCGAAGCTGAGGCCCTGCTGTTGAGACACAGCCGACTCTAGCGGGCCGATGGTGAGGGTCAGCGGGGTGCGAAATTCGTGGGATACGTTCTGGAAAAACTCGGTCTTTTGGCGATCAAGTTCCAAAAGCTGTTCCGCCTGTTGGCGAGTTTTTTGATAGAGGCGCGACTGCTGCACGGCGATCGCCGCTTGGACGGCCACGGCCTGGGCTAGCTCGATCTCGTCTGCCGACCACTGGCGCGGCTGGTGCATCTGGCGCAGCGAAATGCTGCCGATAATCTGGCCATCGCTGAGCAGTGGCACCACCAGCAGGGCACGGGCGGGCGATCGCAGCGGCAGATCGGGCACGTTTAGCTCTGGGTGCTGGCTGAGGTCGTTGATTACCACCGGAGCCTGGGTAGACAGCAGCCGTTGCAGCACGGGATTACCCGAAATAGGCACCAGCGACAGCGGCAACTGGTGACGTGAACTGGGATCACTCCGTCCCCATTCATCCAGCGGTAACCCGGAGGACACCTCTTTGCCGTCGTGGGTCAGCTCGTGCAAGCCAACGCACTGTACAAACTCGTTTCCCTCTGTCCACAGCGACAGGGCACAGCCATCGGCATGAATTGCCTGCCCCAGCTTTTGAGTAATGGCAGAGAAAATATCCTGGGGATCGAGGCTAGAGCGGATCGCGGTGGTGATGGTGTTCACCAAAGCTTCTCGACGAGCGAGCGATCGCACCTGTTCATAAGCCTTGGCCTGAGACAGCGCCAGGGCCGCCTGATCCGACACCATCACCACCAGTTGCACCTCGTCGTCTTGCCAGGTGCGCGGCGCTTCGCACTGGTGCAGCGCCAGCACTGCCATTAACTCCTGCTGACAGATCAGCGGCACCACCAGGCTAGAAGCAATGTTGGCAGCGCGATAGGCTTGCTGTCCGGCTTCGGTAGGGCAGGTGGCCAGCAGTTCCGCTTCGGCGCGGGCATCGTAGATGACCTGCACGTCTCGCGTTTCCCAGACGGTGTGGGCGAGGCTGCTGATATCATCCAGTCGGTAGGCCAGGTCGGTGTGTTCCTCGGCTTCGGTAACGCGGCGAGAGCGATAGACAAACACCTCGCTCCCCAGGCGGTTGTCGTGAACCGGCCGCAGCAGGCAGCAGTCCACCTCAAACATGTGTCCGACGGTTTCCACAATGGTTTGCAGGATCTGCCGATAGTTCAACGCTCCACGAATGGTGTTGGTGACGGCGTTCAGCAAAGATTCCTGACGGAGCGATCGCTGCAATTCCTGAGTGCGCGTTTTCAGGACATTGTGCGTGTCTACGGCTTGCCGCACCACGCCCTTCAGTTCCTCATCGTCCCAGGGCTTGGTGACATACTTGAAGACCTTGCCGGAGTTGATGGCTTCGACCAAATCCTCTACATCGGTATAGCCCGTGAGGATAATCCGGATAATGTCCGGGTACTGGGTTGCGGTCAAGCTCAGGAATTCCGTCCCGCTCATAGACGGCATCCGCTGGTCGGAAATGATCACCGCCACGCCGCCCTCGCTGGCCAGAATGTTGAGCGCTTCTGGCCCGCTCTCTGCCCGCAGCACTTTGTACTCACGGTGAAAGGTGCGATAGAGCAGGTCTAAGTTATCGGGTTCGTCATCGACGACCAGAATTTTGGGCTTGTTGGGATCTATTGCCGCCATGCATCGCGCTCCTGCTGGGAGTTCATCGCTCTCAAGGGACGGCTAGAAATAGTGTGCCGCATAGAATTCAACGTGCTGCCAAACTGTGAACACCAAATGCACCACGGACTTACCTGATTCTTAGCGTTCCCAATCTAGCAATAGATGTAACTGTAAATGCCAGACGCGCAATAGTAGGGGAATACTGAGAAGAATCAGAATAGCTGCGACTCGTTTTCGCTCGTTCTAGAATGGGGAGATGCAGTGATTACGGGCGTGGCCGTGGGTCGAGACGTATTTTTATCGGCGTTGCTGGCTGGGTTGATGGGTGATCCGCGCGGGATGCCCCAAGTAGATGAACCTGGAACAATCTTAATCCGAACAGCGCGATCGCGCGACCTGCCCGATCTAGCCGAGGTGCTGGCAAGCAGTTTTCACAATCCAGACGGGCTGCTGGGCTGGGCCTATCCGCTGTTTCGAGCGGGTATTTTGGACGATTTGCGCGGCCGGCTGCATCGCAAAACGCCGCACTATACCTGCCTGGTCGCTGTTGAGCAGCACGGCAGCGACGACACCCTGACCGAGCGCGTGGTGGGCACGCTGGAGATGAATCTGCATCGTCCTGCATTTTGGAATGTGGTGGGCGATCGCTATCTTTATATTTCCAACCTGGCAGTGCGGTCGGGCTATCGGCGGCGGGGCATCGCGCTGCAACTGCTGCGAGCGTGCGATCGCATCGCGGCAGAGTGGGGCTTTGCAGCACTTTATTTGCACACGCTGGAAAACAATACAGCAGCCCGACTGCTGTATGAAAAGGCGGGCTATCACGTCAGCAAATCTGAGTGGAATCCGTTTACCTGGGCAATGGGGCAACCCCAGCAGCTTTTCTTGCAAAAACGCCTGTCACAGCCACAGGGATAGGTCACAGCTACAGAGATAGCACTTATAGAATGCATTGAGCAAATGCATCGTATCAGTTCTACCATCGGTTCTACATTCAGTTCTATGCCAGTGGAGAGGTGCCGATCGCAACGGTGGAACAATCTGCACTTCTTGACATCTTTAAAGTTTATTGGCTGATCTGCGCTCGCCCGGCCAATCCGGCGCAATTGAGGATATGAGGACTTTTCAGGGGAGTTGGCTGGACAGCGCTAACGCAACTTTACGAGAGGTTTAAATTGTCGCATCCAACTTTTACTGGGGCTTTATAAAGCTCTTATGGGTTCCGATGCGTTCTGGATTTGCTGCCCTTAGAATTAACTCTAGACATGGACTGCTGTCTGTCCTCAGAGCTTCGTGGGAACATGCTGGATACCGCTAAAGGGAACCGTCAAGATTCTGCTCGTCAAGCGTCTGCTGCTATCAGCGATCGCGATTTACACCATTCATCCACTCGTGTGACAACTCAGCAGAATGGGTTGCTGGACAATGCGGAGATTTCTCAGCCTGTTACGAAGGGCGATCGCACAAATCCCACAGGTTCAGACTATCCTTCTAGAGAGAGCCTCCAATCGTCCTCTGGCTCGGCCTCGGCTGAGCGATCCCCTAGCGAATCCGCTGCGAACACCTCCGTGCAAATTATTGACTGCACAAATCCAGACGAGCTTTTGCGCTATATCCAAGAAGGGCGAGTGCTTGCGGTCAATAAGCGCAAGCGCAACGGACTCGTTCTCTACAAACAGTTCCACGCTGAGTTTGCTGGGCCTGGTGCAGCGGTCGGCGGCGTGTTTGATGCAGACTGCCAAAAGGTTATCCCGGTGGGCAACCTGTCGCTAGTTGCTCCAGAAACCCACGAAGAGCGCCAGGAAGCTTACCTAATTCGGCGACAGTGGATTCGCCTGACGCAGCAGTTTACCGACACCTCTGAGGCGATTCAGCGGGCCAAAAAGATTTTGAACCAGTTTGAAACCTACTTCGACGCGCCTACTATTGCTCGCATTCCTGACGAGTCCTTCGCGCTGATGGTCGGTGTCATGCCCAGCACCGTTCGCCTGGCCCGCCGCCCCCCTGCTGGCAAGGTCAGCGTCAAAGTGCGGGGCTAGCAGGAGAAAAATACCCCCTGCGCCCTTATTCGCCGTGTGTCTGCGATCGCGCTTGGCGCACCATTGCAATCAGCGTTTGATGGGCATCTTCCGAGTCTTGCAGCGTATGGTCAAAGGTGACGCGCACAGGAGTCGCGGTTCCCGCTTGTTCCGCTTCTAGCGTCATGCCCTCTGGGTCAATCGACACCATCTTCGCCGCCGTGGCCGCCGCTGCCCCGCCGTAGACCTTGGCGTAGAGCAACACCGCGTCGGCGTGGTCTTCGTTCATGTGCTTACAAATGCGATCGCTGATTGCGGGAGAAAGTACGTCGGCCATAAGGGGTTTGGGGGTTTAGAAACTGAAGTTGAGGGTAAAGGATTTAGAGAACGAAAAAAATGGCTTAGAGTCTCGCCTTAGCGGATATCAAGAGCGGATATCAAGAGCGGATATCAAGACGCAGCTTAGGACGCAGACAGCCCGCCACTCAAAAAGAATACACCTAGCCGAAATAAGCTGCTGGCAATAAACGCTAAAAGCAAAAACAGAATCACTACATTCACGACGTTGCGAACAGACTGCATAAGGTTTCAGACCCTCAGATAGAGCTAATAGAGCCAACAGACATTAGGCTGCATAAGTCAGGTTTTAGGGTGCGATCGCAGGACTTGAGTGGTTTTTCAGATCCATTTCACCCAACCTCTAGCGCTAGCCTGTTCTCTATAACCCTATCAAGTTTGCGTCCCCGTCGTAATCTGAATGACCTAAAGCCAATCTCTGGTTGTGATAGAACCTGTGCAGGTATTTCATGGGCTGCTTTCGAGTCCTGCGTTCTGAGTTCCAACGTGACTACCCAGTGGTTTAGTAATCACCGCTGCCCATGAAGTCGCTGAGAAGCCGAGCAGAACCCTGGATTGGCGATCCAAAAATCAGCAATCTAAAACCCAAAATCGATATGGCGCAGGAAATCGAGCGAAAATTTCTCGTGGTGGGCGATCGCTGGCGTGGGCTGGCGGAAGGCACGACCTATCGCCAGGGCTATCTGCTGTCGGGGGCAGGGCGGACGGTGCGGGTGCGGGTTGCAGGAACGCGGGGCTTTTTGACGATTAAGGGCGCAACGGAAGGAGTATCGCGCAGCGAGTTTGAGTATGAAATTCCTCTGGCGGATGCGGAGGAATTGTTGGATACCCTGTGCGATCGCCCGCTGATCGAGAAAACTCGCTACAAAATTCCCTACGAAGGGCTGGTCTGGGAAGTGGACGAGTTTTGGGGCGACAACGACGGGCTAATTGTTGCCGAAGTGGAACTCTCTAGCCCCGACCAAACGGTGCAACTTCCCGACTGGATTGGCGAAGAAGTCTCCCACGATCCGCGCTATTTCAACGCGGCGCTGGTGAAGCATCCCTACCGCCAGTGGCACCCCGCTCCAGGATCGTGATCCTTTTTCCGCTAGATCTAACACTGCCCAATACGGAAAACCGCCCCAACTTTAACGGTTTTTTCCTCACGATCAGCGATCCCCGACTCGTACAATTTGAGTGCAAAATAGCGGGTGAGTTGCGATAGGAGCCGGATATGAACCAAGTAAAAACCCTGGCGCTGTTGAGCCTGTTGAGCGGGCTGCTGGTTGGCATTGGCTGGATGCTGGGTGGTTCCAGCGGGGCGCTGATTGGACTGGCGATCGCCGCCTTTACAAACCTGATGTCCTGGTATTCGTCGGATAAGATTGCGCTGGCTGCCTATCAGGCACAGCCGATTACCGAAGCCGAAGCACCGGGGCTGTATGCAATGGTGCGGCGGCTGTGTGAGCGGGCAGACCTGCCGATGCCTCGGATCTTTGTCATTCCCTCTCCGGGAGCCAACGCCTTTGCCACCGGGCGCGACCCAGAACATGCGGCGATCGCCGTTACACAGGGCATCGTGCAAATGCTGACAGAGCCGGAGCTAGAAGCCGTCATTGCCCACGAACTCAGCCATGTCCGCAACCGCGACACGCTGACCCAAGCTGTAGCTGCAACGGTTGCTGGGGCGATTTCCTGGCTGGCGCAGATGATGCAGTACAGCTTGATGTTTGGCGGCATGGGCAGTCGCGACGAGCGCGAGGGCGGCGGCAATCCCCTGGGGCTGCTGTTCACCGTTCTTCTAGCGCCGCTGGCCGCCAGCGTGATTCAGATGGCGATTTCCCGCACCCGCGAGTTTGAGGCCGACGCTGGCTCCGCCCGGATGACGGGCAATCCCCGTGCCTTGGTGAGCGCGCTGCAAAAGCTGGAGGCAAGCGCCCGACAAATGCCGCTGCGGGCCAATCCTGCGTTTGAGCCGCTGCTGATTATGAACGCTATTCCTCAACAATTTCTCTCCAGCCTCTTTTCGACCCATCCAACCACCGAAGCCCGCATCGAAAATCTGCTGCGGGTCGAGCAGGAGCTTTTGGCAACTGGAGACTCGGCAACGCTGAAGTCGTCTGGATTCTAACGTGTTGCTGAGACTGTCATTTCCTAAGGCTGTCATTTGAGCCTGCCGCAATCCGAACTCATCCACTATTTTTTAGGTTTTTAGGAGGCAATGCGATGACCTTTGATCCAAATTCACCGAATGGGTCTGACCAAGAGCCAATCGTCCTGGAAGCGCGACCCGCTACGGGCGACCACGGCTCTGCCTTGGAAGGGCTGGATGAAATTCAGCGAGAAACTAAGGCGCTGATTGATGCCATCACGCACCGCGCCCAGGAGGAAGCCCATTCCGCAGGGGAGTTTACTCGCGAAACCTATCTCAAGGTGGTGCGCCAGGCCCGCGAGGCCGTTGAGCAAAACCAGCTTTTCAAGCCTGATGAATTGGAGCAGTCGATCGACTCGATTCAAAAGGAAGCGGAGAAAAACTGGAATGCGCTGGTGAGCGAGGTCAATGAACTGGGCGATCGCCTCTCAGAAGCGGCCAAAGCCGCCTGGGAAAAGCTGATGCAAGATCAGACACCGAAGTCGTAAATTCTGTTGTAAGTCCCTTGTTCGCACTGAGCCAGACCGGCTCTGTAAGCATCGCCCACACGGCGACCTGACTACAATCTCGGCGTTAGGAGTAGAGGCAGGGACTGGTTTAATTCGGAAAGCTCTAGGCAGATGCTCTCTGAGGTTGCATGATTCCCATCCTGACAGGCACTCATTCAGCCTCTCTGGGTAAGTCGTTATCGAACCAATCTCTGGAAACCTCGATTTATTGGAACCTCGATTTATTGAATGTTGCCCGGGTACAGCCTCAAACAAGACATTAAGCAAGACCAAGGTGAAGCCTCAGTGAAATACGGGCAGTCATATCAATTTTTCGAGGTTCCTATCCCTGTCTCAAGCGACCTAGGCAGCGCGAGTGAATGCACCCCACAGGAAGATCAACAGCATTGCCCCGATCACTGCCAGGATAATGCTGGTCAGATTCAGCCCTGTAACGGCTCCACCCAACAGCACCGTGCCCAGCCATCCGCCCAGCATTGCACCCAAAATACCCAGCAGCGTTGTGGCAAAGATGCCGCCGCCTTGCCGTCCTGGATAAATTAGCTTTGCCAACGCGCCCGCGATGAAGCCCAACACCAGCCAAGTCAACAGATTAGCCATGATTTTTCTCCCACAGTTTAAAGAACAAATTGATCTCAACAGCCGACAAACCTGCTCAGTCAGTAGAAGCGTTTAATTCAATGGAAAGCAGTGCGTTGACCCAATATTTCGGTACAACGCATAACCCGCTTTGGAAAATTAAAAAACGCTGCACAGGGCGATCGCTCGATATCCCCTGTTAGTTTTGCAAACTTGCTTGATATGTTGAATGTTACGAGATCACATGTCAGCAAACTTCATTCCGCAGGGATATTAAGCTGCGATCGTCCGTTGTTGCGGCTATCCCTCCAGGGAGACTTCTGGGGCGGCTTCTGAGGTGGCAAATTCGGTGGCACGGGCAAGGGGCGGGCGAACGGATAGGTAGACCAGCGGCCCCAGCAGGGGAACCAGCGCGATCGCCCAGAACCAGCGGCTTCCAAGACCCCGCCGCGCCAGGTCATCTTGCAGCAGCACCGGAAACAGCGCCGACAGCGCTACAAAATCCAGACTCATGACGTGGATAAACTTGCTGGTTTGCCACTGCTGCACAAAATCAGTCCAGTCGCCCTGCGTAAAGCCGTAGAGCAAGAGGGCGATCGCCCCTAGCAGCAGTACGCGCCCTGTCCACACCGAATCCATCACTCGAATCAGCCAGGACGTTTCGCCGATAAAAGTGGGATTTGGCTTTCGCAGTGCCAGATAGGGCAACAGAGCAAACGCACCGACGGCAAAGCTACCCGCCGCAAAGGGAAACGCCCGCACCTTTTGCCCACGCCCGTCGGCATACAGCACCGCGCTGTAGACGAGCGGCCAGATGCCCATCAAATTAAACAGCGCAATTACCAGCGGGTTAATGCCATCCCACTGGCCCGTTGAGAGGTTCTGAATCAGGCTAAGCGTTTCAGGGCGATCGGGCGGTGCGAGAAAGGTTGCGTAGGCGATGAAGCTGAGCCAGAGGAGCCAGTAGAGCATGGTGGAGTGTTGGGGTGTTGGAGAGGCTTCTGTTCTTGTGCCACAGGGGATGGGGAGAAAGCAAGCGGCGCAGGGGAGAAATGAACAAGCTGGAAAGAGCGATCGCCCCATCCAGCCTGCCCAGTTGATTCACGATTGATTTCAAACCCAATGATTTCAAACCAAAACCCTTACAAGGCTAGGCAGCGCAATTCCCTGGCTCCACCTCCACCGTCACCGTGTTAAACCCTGCCTTGTTTAGAATCGTCCTGATCTGTTCTCTGGCGCTGCTATTGGCGGCTTTGAACAAGTTGCCGCTGCACGCTTTTTCACGGATGATGGCGAGTGCTTGGTGCTGCGCTTCTTCGTATAGCTCCGCAGTTGCAGCAGGGCCAAACCACGAGCGGTAGTCGTCGATTTTTGAACTCCGCGCAATGTCGAGATTGATGTTCAAAATCCGAGGAGCGGGCAATTCGGCTTTGATGACGCGATTCTTGAAGTCGAGATCTGAAACCACCAAGTCTTTCAGGTTAAAGCCTGCCTGCACCGTGCCCACGCCTTCATAGATCAGGCTGGTTTTTCCGATAGGAATGCCCAACTTTTTGGCGACTTCTTCCACCTTGACTGTGGCATAGCCATCCGTCGTGGCAGCAACAAACTCACTGGCATTTTCCACGCCGCTAAAGATTAAGTTTCGCACACTTTCAGTCGTCACGATCTGGGCCGGACGGAACAGCGAAAACAGCAGCATTGCCAGCACTGCAAAACCCACCAGCCCTGCGCCAATGTAAACCTTCGCGCGATCGCCCAGCCGCTCCACAACCCCTTGAGCCATTTTCAAAATACCCAACGAATTCATGTTTGCTCCTTTAGCGTCTTGATTCGGACTCTGGACTCTGTTTTTCAGGAGTGAAGCCAATAGGTGATGCCAGTTCTCAATGAAGCACCACTGTCTTCTATAGTCACACTTCTATAATCACCAGTCACACTTCTATAATCACAAGCGTTTTCGAGTTTTGTCATCCAGGAAATCACAAAGATTTTGAAATCCGCTCATGGCTGATAACAACCAGACCAGACCCTTTAACTCCTCGGATTACCCATCTTTAATCCATAAGCAACCACCTATTTATGAATAGTTATAAATAGACCGCTAGGGAAGTGATTTCATTCCAGCGGATGCTGGATCAAAGCCTTCAGGAAATTGAGTCGGGCAGGGATGAATGGGCGGATAGGTAATATCTACACACAAACTCCTGGACGTTTTTTCGTCGGAATAAAAGGCTCCTTGAAAGTTGGTTTCATCCAGTCTCGTCCCTTGTAGATTGGCTGCGCCCAACTTCGCCCCTCGCAAATTCGCTTCTTCCAAATTTGCCCCTTGCAAGTTGGCTCCCCATAGAACTGCGCCTTCCAAATTCGCTTCAACCAAGCTGGCTTTGGGGAGCTGAATTCCGGCCAGGTAGGCCTTTGCCAAGTCCACCCCGTCCAGGCTTTCAGGTTCCCACTTGGAACATAGCCAATCTTCAGAGATGCAAATCCAGGGAAAATGCAAACGCCAGTTGGCCCCCGGCGAAGCATTCAGAAACTCCAGAGCCAGGATGCGTCCTCCATTTCCGCTTTGTCCTTGGGCGTTGGTGATGGTCTGCCAGGCTGCATAAACCTGATCATCGCGCCGCTGTTTTTCTAAGCCGATGTAACTAACGACAGCAATGATGAGGCCAAGGTTGCCCAACAATCCCAGCAGGCTGATTAAGGCCTGATTTTCTCCCCAGGAAAGTAGCGGTTCCCAAATCCGCTTCTCCATCCAGACAAAGGGTTTAAGCAAGGCGCTGGGCTGCGGGGCGGGCGGAGTTTGTCCGATTTCTTGGGACGAAACTGGATCATCGACATGCTGCTGAGCGTTGATCGAGGTTTCGGAATAGGCGGGGCTGATGGGGTGGAGAATTGGCGAAGAGAGGCTTGCAGTTCTAGAGGGTTCACTGCCAGAGGGTTCACTGCTAGAGGCTTCATCTCTAGAAATAGATGAACCGTAATGACTGCGATCGGCCGCAAATTCCAGGCAAGCCCTGATATCTGTTTCTGTCAGTTCTGGGAATTTATTGACAATTTCAGCGATGGATTGTCCGTCGGCAAGCCAGCCCAAAACGTCATATACCGTGATACGTGTGTGGCGAATGTATGGAGTATCGCCATGCTCATCAGGTTTGATTGTGATAACACTACGATTGCTCATCGCGGAAAAATTGCGGCAGAAGGATTGCGAATGATGAATATTAGGATCTAACTTTACCAAGGCTCTCGGCATCGATAGAGTTTTCAACGCCTAGAGAATTTGGCAGAATTTGGCTCTCGATCTCGATTTTTTCCTCTGGCAAGGCGATCGCCTTGCCGTTTCGTTCTGCCAGGTCAGCCTGCAAATCTTCCGACGACTCCTCGCTGTCGCCCAAGGCTTTGGTGATGCGGGCCAGGCGGGCGGCGGTGGTGATGCTCTCTTCGGTGAGCAGACCGATGACATGGGTGGGGTGGTCGCGCTCAACGACGGGGATCTGGTGCAGTCCGCGAGTGCCCATGCGGGCGATCGCCTCTTTCACCGTTTCGTCGTGATAGGCAAACAGCACATGAGTTGTACAAAGCTCGCGGATGGGTTGCTGGAGTAGGTCGGGGTCTTCTTCAGACTTGAGAATCAGTCGATTCACATCGCGCAGGGTCAAGATGCCCACCAGTTCCTCGTCGCCGCTGAGATAGTCCAGATTGTTGAGGTGATCGACGTTATCCAGCCCTGCCAAATTGTCCATTACCAGAGCGCAGGTGGCCCGCTGATCGATCAAGGTGCGGGCGGCCTGCACCAGTGACAGATCGGCCGACAGCTTGAGGGCAATTGGCTGCAAAGCATCGACCACCAAAAGCGATGCAGGGACGGATATTCCGGCGATTGTCTCCTCTGGGGCTTCTTGCTGTTCGCCGTCGGAGTCCATCAGTTTGGTGGGTTGCAGGGTTTCCACCAGCCAGATGCTCAGCCCTACCGCCGACATCAGCGGCAAAATGATGCGATAGTCTTGCGTTAGCTCAAACAGCAGCAGGATGGACGTGAGCGGCGCGCGCACGCTGCCGGCCAGCACCGCCGCCATGCCCACCATCGCATAGGCGGGCGGCGAGGCCATGTAGGGATGCAGCACGGGCAGGGCGATCGCCAAGGTTTTGCCATACACCAGCCCTAGCGACGCGCCCAGAAACAGCGCGGGCGCAAACACGCCACCCACAAACCCGCTGCCAAAGCTGATAGCCGTCATCACCAGCTTTAGCCCCAGTAGCGCGATGACCATTCGCAGGGGAAACTGCACGTCTTGCAAAATGGACTCAACGGTTTCATACCCTACGCCCAGGATTTGCGGAAACCACAGCGCCACGGCCCCGACCGCAATGCCGCCCAGCACCGGATGCAGCGGATGGGGGATTTTCGCCAGCCATTGAGTTCCCGGCAGTTGCCCTTGAAAGGCTTGTTGGGCGATCGCCATTGCCTGTCGATAGAAAATGGACACCAAACTGGCAAATACTCCCAACCCCACATACAGCGGCAGTTCCAGCAGACTCCGCACCTCATAAGCAGGCAGCGCAAAGGCAGGCTTTGCCCCCAGCCCAATCTGCGCGATCCATGCCGCCACCACCGCCGACAGCAGCACCACACTCGCCGATGACGGGGCAAACAGGCTACCCAGCACCACTTCCAGCGCAAAGAACACCCCGGCGATCGGCGCATTAAACCCCGCCGCCAACCCCGCCGCCGCGCCCGCGCCCAGCAGCAACATTTGCCGCTCTTGCGATACCTTTAGCGCTTGCCCCAGCAGCAGGCTAAAATTTGCGCCAATTTCTACACTGGGCCCTTCCGGCCCTAGAGAAGCACCGCTGCCCAGCGATATCGCTGCCGCCACCATCTTGCTTACGGGCTTCAGCGGGACAAGCTCTTTGCCACCCTGCACCGTTTCCATCAGCGCCGACAGACCCGGCCCAAAGCCCTGCACGCCCCAGCGAAGTCCGCCCACCAATAGCCCGCCCAAAATCGGCAGCAGCGCCAGCGTCCAGTGTCCCCAAACGGACAGCACGCCCGCCACGCGACCCAGCATGAGCTGGTTGACTAGGTGAATTAAATAGCGGAACGTGACTACGCCCAGCCCTGCGCCTGTGCCAATGAGCAGCGCCAGCCCTAGCAGCCGAGAGTCAGGGGTCGGTTGAAACCGGGTCAGCACAGCGCTGAGGCGCAGCGGCTTGGCAAGAGCTGCGCCATCGGTTGCGCTTGGCAAAATGGGCCCCACAGTTTGAGGAGAAGCGGGCATGGCGGCGAGTTGGGGGCGAGAAACGGCAGACCTATCTCTATTCTGTGGGATTCTGCACCAAAGGCGATCGCCCTCAACGCTTCAATTTGCCTAAATCCTCAGCGAAGCAGAACGAATAGATTTGCCCTAATTTTCTTCTGTCAAGTTTTGTCAAGCTGGCTAAACTGGCTCACCAGCGCCAGTGATTTTTGCCGCGCCAAAACACGCCGATGATCAAGCCCATCAGCGCAACTTGACTGGGTGGCAGCAGCGAGGGAATACCAGAGAGCGATCGCACCCACACCATCACCACCAGGCAAGCAATCAGCCCCCAAAGCACACCCAGATTAATAAAAATCTGCCGCTGAAAGTGATCCAGCAAATGCACTGCCAGCGCTCCCACGCCAATGGCAATTGACAGGACAATCAGCAAATCCAGCGGCGGCGAAAAGATCAGGGCATTCGCCCGCGCCACAAAGGGCAGTCGAGAATCGCCCCACCACAGCAACAGTTCCACCGCAAACAGCCCAATTACGGCATAGCCCGCCGTCTGAAACAACGGCAGCCAGGGCAATTGCTTGATTCTGCGGAGGGGGTTGGACATTGCGAGGGAACTTTGGGCTGTGAGAGCTTCAGACGGACAGGAGCGAGAGACTGACAGGAGCGATGTTGCAGGTTTTGCGTATTGCAGACGACAACTGGCGCTTCCCATCATTCATTCCATCATCCCCTAATCTCCGTTACCTTGCATCCCCCATTACGCTACCAAGCGCTGACTCGCCGACAGCACCGCCTGCCGCGCCCACTGATCGGCTACAAGGATGTCGTCGAGGGTGGGCTGGGGCAGATTGTGCGGATGATGGCGATCGCACGCTTGCTCAATCAGCCGGGGAATGTCGAGAAACTGGATTTTTTCCCGCAGGAACAGATCCACCGCCTGTTCATTAGCGGCATTCAGCACAGCGGGCATAGAACCTCCTGCCCGTCCCGCCGCATAGGCCAGCCCCATGCAGGGATACTTCTGATGGTCGGGGGCACGGAAGGTAAGATCGCCACATTTCACCAGGTCGAGTCGTTCCCACTGGGTCGGCACCCGGTCGGGATAGGACATGGCATAGAGCAGTGGCAGGCGCATATCGGGCAGCCCCAACTGCGCCAGCACGGAAGTATCCTCTAGCTCAATTAGCGAGTGGATAATGCTCTGGGGGTGGATGACGATTTCGATATGGTCATAGTCCAGCCCAAATAGGAAATGCGCCTCGATTACTTCCAACCCTTTGTTCATCAGGGTGGCAGAGTCGATGGTGATTTTACGCCCCATCGTCCAGTTGGGGTGCTTGAGCGCGTCGGCAACCTTAACAGTGGCCAACTTTTCGACCGGCAAATCGCGGAATGCGCCGCCCGATGCTGTCAGCAGGATGCGCCGCAGCCCGCCCTCTGGAACCCCCTGGAGGCACTGGAAAATGGCGGAATGCTCGGAATCTGCGGGCAATAGCTTCACGCCATGCTTTTGCACCAGCGGCAGCACGACCGGGCCGCCCGCAATCAGGGTTTCCTTGTTTGCCAGCGCAATGTCTTTGCCCGCTTCGATGGCAGCAATGGTGGGCAGCAGCCCCGCACATCCCACAATCCCCGTTACCACAGCTTCGGCATCGCCATAGCGGGCGACTTCGACTACGCCATTTTCGCCCGCGAGCAGGATGGGTTGCGGCGTGAGGTCGGCGATCGCCTCTTTCAGCTGGGGCAACAGCGCCGGATCACAAATTGCAGCAATTTGGGGGCGAAACTGGCGAATCTGCTGAGCCAAGAGGTCTACGTTTCGCCCCGCCGCCAGCCCCACAATCCGAAACTGGTCGGGATATTGGCTCACAATGTCCAGGGTCTGGGTGCCGATGGAGCCAGTGGAGCCAAGCAGAGTAATCGCTTTCACAATTGCTTAAGGAATGAGCAGCAACTCCACTATAAAACGCAGCGTTACTGTAAAACGTGGCGTTACTTAGAATTCCCTAAATTCTGATGCAACCTTTAGATGCGCCCACTAGGCAAAGGGTTCCAAGCTGCGACGAGCAGCTTCAGAGAGGACATCCTGCGCCCAGGAATCAATGCTTTTGCCTGCGTGGTCGGCGGCACGGCACAAATCGGGCGTGGCTTTTAAGGCGATAGTTTTGGAATCAGGCTGAAGACCGGGGCGATCGGGTTCTTGCTGAGTGTCCTGGCAGAATTTCAGATACACGTCGATACAGCGGTGAAACTTGCGCTCTAGCTCAGCCGCAGTCTCGGCTTCAAAGGTCACGACATCCTGAATGTCGCGGACGCGACCATGCAGCACGCCGGCCTGAATATCCACCTCGATCTCCGCTGTATAGCCTTTGTATTCCAACCTGTTGTGTTCCAACATTTTGTATTCCAGCATAGCGATCTCTACCCCAACCCATAACCAGCGCGATCTGTGCAACCGATGCTAAACCGAGACTTCAACCTTAGTTGAGAAGCGACAACTCTGGCACTCCTCATAGGAGGGAGACTTGAACCTGTCTTGAGAGGGTTCCTAAACCAGGGCGATCGCCACAATGCAGAAGCGTAGCATCGAGTAGACAGCAGCCCTGCAAGCAAACTTAACAGAAGAACTTTTGGAAACGAATCTATCCCAGACCTGATGAACTTTTGAAAAAGCCTATCAGGTTCTGCAATAAGATACCAAAAAGTTCGATTGCAAGATGTGCTAGCACTTGCTTCTAATCTGTTTCACCCGCAAGATACCTACACCCGGACGTAGTCCAGACCCAGATACAGCGTTTTCTCGTGTGGTGAAGTACGCGCCGCTCTCAAGAGACACACAACAAGAGACACACAAGAGACACAGGTTTGATAACCCTTTTGACGACCATCTGCATCCCTCACGAGCCTCAAAAACGCCGGATCAAAATCCTTCGCTGTTGCACCCTGTCAGCGCTTGCGGAATCGGAAATTCCTAGCTTTGGGCGATTTCGATCTTAGCGTGGCCAGTTGGCAGTTGTGAGCAGGGCGATGGGTTAGCTTGCCGCTGCGTGGCTGGTTGGATCAAACAGGTTGTTGAAGTCTAGACTGTTGGGCTGCACATTCTGCAAGATTGCGAGCGTCCTGTCTCCATAGCGGATCAGGGTATTGCTGCCGCTGGCGCTAAAGGTTAGCTGATCGGGGGATAGGCTGCCCGTTAGTCGCAGCTTGTCTAGCCCCACTTCAAAGTCGGCGATCGCATCCACGCCCGGCCGTGCGCCCAGCACGAAGGTATCGCGCCCAGCACCGCCCACCAGCGTATCGTTGCCGATGCCGCCATCTAGCAAGTCATTGCCATCGCCACCGCGCAACAGGTCATCGCCACTCAGCCCCAGCAGCACGTCGTTGCCGCCCATGCCGTTAATCGTGTCGTTGGAATTATCGCGGCCTGTAACGCGGTTGTCATAGTCATTGAGGAAGGTGACAACGTTACTCCGGAAGACCGTCAGGTCTTCGCGCCAGTGGATGACATCAAAGTCATCGGCGATCGCCGTTTGCCCATCAAACAGTAGGTTGCCGTCCGCCACTAGGTTGTCGAGATCCTTCAGCGCAAAGTTCTTCAGGCGAATCGTGAAATCAGACACGCCATCAAAGGTAATCAGCAAGTCAGCCCCGACTTGGGTCAGCAGCATGTTTTTTGCAGTGAACGGCGCACCCACTAGCTGAATCGTATCCAGCTCATTCGGATTCGCTGCTGCAACGCTGCCTGTGCCCACGCCGCTAAAGTTCGCAATCACCACTTCGCGGCCCATCGAGACTGAGAGGGTTTCCTTTCCAGAACGCACTAGGGCTTCAGAGTGACCCAGTTGCAGCACAAAAGTCTTGCTGCCGCCTGCGCCATCCAGCGTCGCAGCAGGGGGTGTCGGCGACACAGGCACATTGTCCGGCGGGTTGGGTAACTCCCCGCCACCTGACTGGTCGTTCTCTCCGCTACCGGGCAAACCCGATCCATCTGGCGGAGTCGGCTGGCTTGGTGGGGCCCCGTCTGCGCCGCCAGAATTGGGTGGGGGCGGCCCGATTGGCGGCTCTGGCAGATTGGGAGGCTCGATGGGCGGGCTAGGAAGCTCATCGTCGCCATTTCCCGACCCTGGCAGCTCAGGCAGTCCGTCGTTGTCGCCACTGTTTCCGCTATTGCCACCATTGCTGCCACCCGGCGCATTGTTACCTGGCGCATGGCCACCCGGCGTATGATCACCGGGCGCATCTGGTGTACTATCACCTGGCACCTCACCACCGGGCGTATCGCCTGGATTCCCCAAATTGGGTGGCGGTTGGGTTGGCCCTGGTGGAGGGGCAGGGGGTTCCGGGATGTTTGGGGAATCTGTTCCGGGCGGGTTATCGATGGGCGGCTGAGGACTGTGTGGAGTCCTGGGTGATTTTGGCTGGCCGCCACCCCCACCGCCCGCATTGTCAGGACTTCCCGGATCGTCGCCCTCCAAATCGCCGACAACGGGATCGCCTGCCCCATCCGCTCCGGGTTCGGAAAGGTCTAAGGTTGGATACTCAAAGGCGGGTGGAGGGGTTGGGCGCGTCGGCTCCCCGCCATTCGTGGAGTCTAGATCGGATGCGGGCGGATCTTCGACTCCGTCGTCGGGCCAAGTTTCGCCGTCAAGAATCGGAAACTGCGATCGCTTCCCGCCAGCTTTTAGCAGACTGGGATGACTGTCTTCGTCTAATTCCTTAAGAACTGCTGGTTGCGCTGGGGAAACCTCTTGAGAAGGCGGTACATCGGGGGCGATCGCCCCTTCCACAACAGAGTCGCCAGAGTCACCCGTCCGCCCCAGCACATGCAAGGCTACGAGATCGTTAAACCTTCCACCTGCTCCGGGCGCTCCTTCTGCTGTGCCCACCCGATCCGAGCTTGCCCAGCGGCGGAGCCAGTCGAGGCTCTCGGCCAGTTCCACGGGCTTTGCAGGATTCCAGCGATGCACCTCGGTAGACAGCAAGTGATACAACAGCAGTGCTACAAGGGCTTCCGTCCGCTCTGGTTTTTCTGAGTGAAATCGCAAAAATTGGGAAGACAGCCCTGCAACGCTCAGCCCAACCCAAGGCAAGACCGATTTTTTAGTAGCGGCATCCGTTTCTAGCGTTGGGCTGCCCTCTTCAGCAACGGGTGTTTCGTTGGGTGCATCGACAGGGTGGGGAATTTGCTGCAACCACTTGAGGAAGTCGCTGGCCGTGTGGATCTGAATGCTGCCATCAAAATTGGGGTAGATTCCAGGGACAATGACGACGATTCCTAGCTGCTCACGCTGGGCGATCGCCAACTCATGCGACTTGGAATCGTGATCCTCTCCCCATTCATGTCCCTCTGGCAGCGGCACAAGGCAGAGGTTGATTTGGTCGATCAGGTCTTCAACTCGCTGGGCCAGTTCAGGATGTTGATTCTCTGTGCGAATCACGTCCAAAACTCGATCCAGCCCTGGTTTTAGAACCACCACAGGAACGCGAGTCCGGATTAGTTCTTGAACAATGCTGTGGGCCTGCTTTTGCAGCTCGACGATAAAAGAGTCAATCTCTGCGCCTGGATATAGGAACGAAAAAAACTCGCTAGCCAAAATCGCAGCAGGCAAGCTAGTCGAGGAAACCAGCGAAACGTGAGGGGGGCGGGCAGGACTCACGAGAAATTTCCTGAGGGGAGCTAAAACCAGTAGTAGTCTATAGGTTCATCTATTTGGGGGATGCGGCCACCTATGCCAGTAGCTTAACCGGACTAGTTCCACTCTAAAAAGTGGCATAGCTTGGAGGTTCAAACCCTGAAAAAGCTCCACCTAGCGGGGTTGAAAGCGCTCCCTCTCAGAACTGTCTCTTCCGACTATTGTGACTATTGTGACTATTGATAAAAGCCTGACACCAGTTGCCAGGTGTGGGCACAACGTTCAAAAAATTACTTGATCAGCCTAAAAAGATTGAAGCACCCCAAACGGCTTCTTGCATAGATGGGCAATAGATGAGTAAACAGTTAAAGCGTTGCCAGATGAATCCAGCCAAGGCCAACCAGCTCAACTGGCGCAGAGCAGTAACGGCGATCGCCCCAAACTCAGCCGGGTTCGAGAATCCTTGCCTTGGGTCAGCAAGTGGGGTTCAAGCGTCAGAAGTTGAAGCGTCAACAGAGAAACACGAAAAAGGGATTGCCCAGGGTATCAAGCAGTTCCAATGCCGATACAACGGCTCAGGTGTTAATTACGGGTGTATTTTCGGGATGCAGCGAAAAATTAACATTCGCCGGTGCAGCGGGGTCTAGACTAATTGTCCTCAACATCTGCTCTGAAATCGCCCTCAGCACAAAGGGCGGCACCTCAGCGACATCATCCGACTTGGTCAGGCTCAAGAGCTTCGACATGCCCTCTTGAACTTGAGCGCGATCAATGGCAATGCCTCGCAATATCAGATCCAAAGATTTCATAATCTCTAGGCTGGCGTGGGGGTCTTTGCGGCTGGCGTAGGGGTTGAAGGCGCTAACCAACTGAGGGGCGATCGCCCCATCCTGGCGCAGAACCTCAGTCAACAAAACCGCAGAGGATGATGCGACTGCCTGTTCCAGCGGCACAGCCACAAGCTGATTGGTATTTCCGGCATTGCCTCGCTCGTAGCGATAGCCCTTTAGCTCGGCATCAGCCGCTTCACTCAACACCTGATCCATCCACGCATTGATGCTCATATCAGCGCGAGCCGCGGCCAGGGAAATCTTCTTGTGAGTCGTCGACGAGGTGCGAAACGCAATGTTTCCTTTGAACGGTTTTTCGGGTTCCTGACCCGTTCGCTCCATTAAACTCAAATATTGATCAACCGCGTCGTGAAAATTCCGCTTAACGTCCTTTAGCTCCTTTGCCTGAAAAACGATAGCATCTCGCAAATCTAAAACTGTGCCATGAAGGACTTCAGCTTCAGGGTCGTAATCTACTTTTGCGGTGTAGCCTCGGTAACTCAGCAAAGTACTCATAACACTACTCGTTCGTGCGGGGAGGTTGTATGCCTGACGCAATCAGGAATCGACGGACTTCGACCACCATTAAGGGCGCAAGACACGGCTGATGGTCTAGCCGATGGAAGATTGCGTTTGCGCGGCGCGTTTCGCACCAGACTTGAATCCACTGACCATCATTGCCGC
The DNA here is from genome assembly GCF_015272455.1 of Thermoleptolyngbya sp. C42_A2020_037. Classification (NCBI taxonomy): domain Bacteria; kingdom Bacillati; phylum Cyanobacteriota; class Cyanophyceae; order Oculatellales; family Oculatellaceae; genus Thermoleptolyngbya; species Thermoleptolyngbya sp. C42_A2020_037. The sequence continues at coordinate 75,109 of NZ_JACYLP010000049.1, read as the reverse complement.
CGTTCTGGAATAGCTTCGCGCCGCATACGCGAAGTAAATCCAAAACCTTTTCCCAAGAAATATCAGACCGAGGGGGATTCTCAAAAATTGCCTGATACGTCTGCTGATGGTCGTCACTGGCCGTCATGAAGATGCACTATGGAACCGCAAACCCAGTCCCGTTGCCGGAGTGAAATCTCTAGCGAATGGGCTTCAGAATTTTCCATATCCTACCCCGGATATCCAGATTGGAGCTTAGGAAAAATTAGCCCCACTCTAGACCCAGAATAGCGGAAATCATCGACCCGACAAGATCTGCATTAGACACTCAGCCAGCCAAGTTGCTTCCCCGAGAAAAGCAAAAGGTAGACGGCTGAACCTATAAGCAGCTTTCTGAGAGAGCGGTTTCTAGAGCCTGTTTTACGCTATCAAGATAAGCTATCAATGTCAAGGCGATCGCCCGTCTTTTGCTGGATCTTAAGCAGAGTGGGCGATCGCCCGGTTTTATGCCTAGTTTTCATGAAGATTTCTAACTAGATTCGCAAAAAACTTTGCCCAGAATTTTTCTTGCAGATTCCTTGATACTGGATTACGATATCAAGTAGACGATATCAAAAAGCGATATCTAAACTTAGATGCCGGAATAGGCCGCTTCCAACGGCTGCCACGATGTAGAACATCCGTCTACACCGCACAGTGTGCTGCGCCCGTTCTGCATTCCAGACTTTCATCGATTCTCGATCTTGGCTTTGCAATTTTGGATTTGCGATTTGGATCACCAGCCAAAGTGTCTGCGGGGCTTTCAGCCATTTCATTCGTAGATCTGCTTTGGAGAGTGGATATCATTCGCAATCCAGCTAGCCCAGCGAATAACCCAGCGAACTCTACACAACGCCATAACCTGCCCAATGCTGAATTACGAAAACCACATGGAAGTGCGGCTGGTCAAAGACAAAGAGCCACCACCCCCCTCCAATGACGCTGGAAAGACTGTGGTGACCATTACCACAATTTCGATTGCCGCAAGTTTGGCGCTGAAAGTGATGCTGCCAGACATCAACATCAACCCGGCGATCGCCCTTGCCGATCCCATGCCACCCGCAGAAGAATTTCCCGCTGACTGGCCCAACCATCCGCCGCCTTCTGTGGGTGGCCCCTCCACCTCCACGCTGGCGCCAGACCCAAGCTATGGGTACGGACGTGGCTTTTCTCAAATCGTTGAATGTGGCACGGTCTATCCGGCAGCGGCAAACTTTCGAGCCTATCCGGGGCTGGCAAACCACGGCATTCGGGGTGTCGTGCCCCACGGGGAATGGGTGCTGCTGACGGGATTGGTGAGCTATGCCGACGGTATTCTCTGGCATCAAGTGGTGAATCAGTCTCGCCTCTGGCCATCCTTCGCGCCAGGAGCCTTCAACCAGCTTGATAGAAATCAGTTGGGCTGGGTAGCGGGCTGCTTTATCTAACCAGTTGATCGAGCCACATTCCAGGAGCCGAAGTTCGCTAGGATCGGCTTGTCTCGTTCCCGCCTGATTGCACCCCCTGGATCGACCGTGTGCCTCATCGCTATCTATTGTTTTATAAGCCGTACGATGTGCTGACCCAGTTTGGGCAGCCTAGCGAACTGCCCGACCCCGCACCAGCCTATCGCACGCTCAAAGACTACATCCCGGTTCCGGGGGTGTATCCGGTGGGTCGGCTAGATCGAGACAGCGAAGGACTGCTGTTGCTCACCAGCGATGGGCGCTTGCAGCATGTTTTAACAGACCCCAAGTTTCAGCATCCCCGAACCTATTGGGTACAAGTCGAGCGATCGCCCGATGAAGTGGCCCTGCAAAAGCTGCGTCAGGGGGTGGTGATTCAAAACTACCGGACGCGCCCCGCTAAAGCTCGGATCTTGCCCCAGGAGCCAGCGTTGCCGCCGCGCAATCCGCCGATTCGCTTCCGCAAAACCGTGCCGACGGCGTGGCTAGAGCTAACGCTGACGGAGGGACGCAATCGCCAGGTGCGTCGGATGACGGCGGCAGTGGGGTTTCCGACGCTGCGACTGGTGCGAGTGGCGATCGCCCATCTGCGGTTGGACGGGTTGCAGCCGGGCCAGTGGCGCGATCTCACGCCTGATGAATTGGCTGAATTGGCAAGATTGTCTCCAAGATCGCGCCCACGCCCGTAGAGTTGGGGGTGCGGGTCGAGAATGGATCGTGTAACCTTTTAGTCAAGCGGCTGATTCGTTAGGTCACGAAAGCCGAGTCAGGTCGCCGAAGCCAGCTTCAACGGCAGCAGAGTGATTCATTAGAGCGATTCGGTAGAGTTACCAGAGAGTTACCAGTCCGGCTTGCCGCCTACGGGAGTGAAGGAAGTTCCCCCATGCTTGTTTGTCCTCAGTGCGAATTCGAGAATCCCGATAGTAACAAGTTTTGTCAGCAGTGTGGGGCTTCCCTCCAGGAAATCGCCTGCCCTGCCTGCGGGTCGTCGGTGCCCTTTGATGTAGAGCTTTGCCCGACCTGCGGCGCAACGGCGGGAACGTCCTGGCGAGCCATTATTGCCGCCGTTGATGCAGCCGTTGGCTGGCCGCTCGTGTTGCCAGCTCTGCCGTACCTGGATCTGCAACATCGCTATCGGCTGCTGGAGCCACTGCCTGCGACCTCCCTTTCTACAGTGGGTACAGAGGTGCGCGTGCTAGACTGCCAGCCGTTTCGCCTGTCGCCGCTGGAGATCTTATACAGTCAAGACCCAGATGCACCCGATGCTGGGCTGGCGCGGAGTGATGAAGCGATCGCCCAGAGCGGCAAAAACGCCATTCCGGCGATCGCCCAGACCTACCTAGACTTGCAGCAGCAGCTTTATCCGTCCTTACCCCATATTCACGATGCCTGGGAGAAGGATGGGCAAATTGTGGTGCTGCTGGAAGACCGGAGCAGGCTGCCTTCCTTGGCAGAACTGGGTGCGTCGGAGGTGCTGCCTCCGTTCCAGATTCTCCACCTGCTCCACCAGATGACGGAACTGTGGAACGCACTGCAACCCGTGGGCTATTCCCAAAGCTTGCTAGAACTCAACAACCTGAAGGTCGATGAAGACCAGTTGCTCTATCTTCAGCGGCTTTATCAGGATAAACCCGACGCGCCCCCCCAACTCCGCGACCTGGGTCGCGTTTGGACACTGCTGTTGCAGCAACAACCCAGCCACGAAAATCTGAATCCCCTGGTGCAGGTCTGTCAGGATTTGGAACTGGGCACAATCGCCACAGTAGATGTATTGCAGCACTGCCTCAGCATGATTGCAGATCTGTTGCAGGGAGGGGAAGAATTGCCTGATGCAGGGGCGATCGCCCTCGATGCGACTATAGAGGCGATCGCCCTCGATAAGCCTGAAGCGGCTGACGAAACGGCCCCTGATTTGCAAGCAGACGATATACAGGCAGAAGATACGATCGTGCTTCCCCCTGCGCTTTCCGCGAAGGACACCGCGCCGGCCGACGCTGCATCTGCCAATCATCCCAATCGCCCCCTCGATCCAACAGCGGTATTGCTCGGTGGGGTTACCGCCAGCCTCCTCGACACAGCCCCTCCGAAGTCAGCCACAGACGAACCCATTACCAGTGAGCTAGTCCCGTCCGAACTGATTACGGGCGAACCAGTTACAGACGAACCCATCACAGCAGAACTCGTCGCGTCGGAACCCGCCGCAGAACCTGCCGCAATGGAAGCGGAACCCATCACCGCAGAATCTGCTGCTGCCAACCCTGCGCCGGACCCAGCTACTAACCCAGAAGCCTTGCCGATGTCTGATTCGGCTGAATCGGAAACAACGGAGATTCTTTTTCCCACGGTGTCGCGGATGGCGGATATTAGCGTGTCGGCCAGCCCCACCCGCCTGGAGTTGGGCAGTCCCGACGAAGACAGCGAGACCGAAGGCGACGACCTGCCAACGGTGGTGCTGCCGATGAAGCTGATTGGGCTGGAAGATGCAGGACGGAGCGACATTGGCCGCCAGCGAGAACACAACGAAGACTATTACGCCATCCAGGTAGAGGTGAAAAAGCTGGAAAGCCAGAACGGGCGATCGCTCAAGGCGAAAGGGCTATACATTCTCTGCGATGGCATGGGTGGCCACGCCAGCGGCGAGGTGGCCAGCGCCCTGGCGGCCAGTACGCTTCAGCAGTATTTTCAAGATCACTGGAAAGATGGACTGCCCAATGAGGCAACCATTCGAGATGGCATTTTGCTGGCAAACAAGGCGATTTACACCCTGAACCAGGAAAACGCCAGTTCGGGCAGCGGTCGCATGGGCACAACTTTGGTACTGGCGCTCATCCAGGACACCGAAGCGGCGATCGCCCATGTGGGAGACAGCCGCCTCTATCGCTACAGTCGCCGTCGCGGTCTGGAGCAACTGACGGTGGATCATGAGGTGGGGCAGCGAGAGATTCAGCGGGGCGTGGAGCCTACGATCGCCTATGGTCGCCCCGATGCCTACCAGCTAACCCAAGCCCTCGGCCCGCGAGACGAGCACTTCGTCAATCCCGACGTGCAGTTTGTCGAGCTAACCGAAGATTTGCTGCTGCTGCTGTGTTCCGACGGGTTGACAGACAATGACTTGCTGGAAACCCATGTTGAGAGCCACCTCGACCCAATGCTCGACGGGCAGGTGAGCCTAGACAACGGGGTGAATATGCTCATCGACTTGGCAAATCAGCACAACGGCCACGACAACATTACGGCGATCGCCATCCACGCCCGCGTGCGTCCAAACCTAGACATGATGAAGCGTGGATAGGCGATCGCAATCTAGCTGCAATTCAATCTTCGTCCCAGGATTCCACAGCAAGCAAGTCGGCTACGGGATCTCGCATGGAAAAGTCGAAGTCCTCCAGTTCGCGCTTCCAGTAGGCCCACTCGTTACCATAGAGCAGCGCAATCTTCCAGAGGCGATCGCTTGGCTTCAGCACATCTGAGTCCACGAGCGATTTCACCTGCCGCTGAAATTTCACCATCGGATGCAAATCCGGGCTAACAACACGGTTCACCATAATTAACTTGTTAAATTTCCTCTAGGGTAAAAGTTATCCTGACCTCGCAGAGCGCTCCCTCAGCAGCGTGGAGTCTAGTGGCGCAGGGTTTAATAGCACAGAGCCACAGCCGCACTCAGCGGTTCAATTCAATCAGCCGATACTCAATCAGCCGCACTTGGGTAACAGATTCAACTCAAACTCAGCCAGAAACTTATCTGTCGAAACACATCCTAGCTCATCCCTTCACTCTTGCATCCCAAAATCCCGGATGCAGGCGGCAATATTCATTTCTTCTATGGGTCTGCACAGAATCAATTAGGAACCCTTGTTTGCAAACGCTTCACAATCCTCTGATTGGGTGAAGTCACTCCTCGGCGGCAAAAGCCGAAAGCCCTTCGCGATCGCATTGGGAAGTTTGGCGATGTTTCTTTGTCAGGTCTTTGTCAGGGTTCTGGGGGCATCTTTTGTAAGCGGTCTTGACGCTACAGGCGGCGTTTCAGATGGGATAGTCCACCTGTTTGATGAATTCGTAGGGGCCCATCAGCGCTCCCCAAAGCGCCTGGCCGGTGTCTGGGTCAACGCCTTTGTCGTAGCTGCGAAAGCGGCCTGGGCTGACTTCAAACCCCAGCACGACCTGGCGCGTCTCGCCGTTGTATTGAAAACAGCAGCGATCGCCCTCCTTGGGTTCTGCGGCTACTCCGTCCTTGTCAGTCCGCAACCGCAGCCGACAGCCCGGTAGGAGTTGCAAGTCGTCTAGTGTCAGATTGGAGAGCAAATCCGGTCGTGCGCCCGCGCCCCGAAACCGATCTGGCTGGCGAAATGCCCAATATTGCACGATGGGATTGCCGTCAGCCTCATCGCCCACATGATTGGTGTTCCCGTCGCTATTCTCCTGCAATACCAGCACCCGCTGTCGGTAGGGGTTTTGCAAATACAGCGCGTTGGCCTGTTCCGCAAACAGCGCAAGGCATCCATTTATCCGAATGGGCAGAGGGCGGTGCCACAGCCGCAGGTGAACAAACCAAGCCGGCTGATCGAGCGACTGGGCGCGATTGTCAAACTCGCCCGCAAGCCACTGGGCCAGGATGAGTAAATCCAGAACTGGAGGCATGTTGAAAAGTAGGCGCAGGTTTAGAACTGGGGAACGTCAGATTATTTTCTTATTCTTCGAGGTTTTCTGAGGGCTTAGGACGCTGAACAGCCAGTGGGTCTAGCTCGGGCAGGGGAATCGGTTCGACAAGAGGGGGAGCAGCCTGGGGCGATCGCGCTTCGGGTTCCAGCGGCTCCGCCGACTCGATGGTCTTTTGCGCGGTCTTTTGCACTTCGACTTCGGGCTGTTCTGGTGCAGCCAACTCCTTCTGCGGCGCTTTTAGATCCAGCGGCAGGGCAATCGGCTGCGGCTTCTCGATCCAGTAGCTGGCAAGCGGGAGGGTTTCTTCTAGGTCATCCAGCGGACGCGGAATCACCATCACGGCGTGCAGTTCGCCAATCCGCTCGGCTTCGTGCATCCCGGCTTCTACGGCCATGGCCACATCCGCCACGCGCCCGCGAATGATCGCAGTACACAGCCCGTCGCCAATCGTTTCGCACGCCGCAAGCTGCACCTCGGCTGCCTTGAGCATGGCATCGGCTGCACCCACCATCGCCGGATAGCCGCGTGTTTCCAGAAGCCCTACGGCCTGCTTGCTGAGGCGGCTATAGCCCCGGTCAGACAAAAACTTGGCTAGCCGACTGCCGATGGGTAGCACGGCTTCGAGGTTTGGCGAGGGGCGGGCAATGATGGTTTTAGAAATGAACTGGTCAAACCGTCGCGCCGTTTCTTCGCCCACATCTACGGCAATGCGGACATCGGAAATGCCGCCCCGCACGACGGCAGTGCAATAGCCGCTGCCTGTTTTTTCATAGCCAATTAGCGTTACGCCGGAGGACTTCAGCATCATGTCGGCTGTGCCCACAATGGCGGGAAAGCTGCGCGTGCAAACTAGCCCCAGAGCGCTGTCTCCAAAGTCTCGCCGGGGCGGGGTCGTTCCAACCTGAAGTTTGCCGGATGCGTCCATAGGGTTTGATGCTCAGATTGGCGATCGCCCTCTCAGCTTAACACTACGCCCTCGGCTTGGCGGTCTTTTGGCTTGCACCGCCCAACTGCGTTAGATACTGGCGCAAGTTCTGCATGATCTCTACACAGTTGAAATAATCTGCACAAGATTGAACTAAATGATTCAGCCAGCGCTAGGCGGCGAAGCGCTATCTGTCTCCGCCTGCCGATAGGGAAACATGGTTGCTAGAAGCTGCTGAAGTGCCTCCCGTCCGTAGACCGGGGGGGTGGACAGACTAATCGGCGCAGTGGTCGAGAGTCCGCCCACAGAGCGATGGTCACTCAGCACATCGGGCCCCGACCCAGCAGCAGACGTGGAGGCTGGAGCAGGCAGCGGCGTGGATGGAATCGCACCGCTGGAGTCTGGCATCGTAGAGGCGAGTGGGGTATCCAGGTCAACCCGACGGCTCGTGTCTCCCAGCAACGCCCTGGGGGGAACCATTTCGCCAGGGGCGATCGCCGGATTTAGAACCGTCGCCTCGGCCCCGATGCAAGCCGTCGCGCCGATGTGTCCCGCCCCAATGATTAGCACCCGCGAACCAATCGTCGCGCCTGCCTCGATCGTCAGCGGGCCGCCGTGGGCGTGCAAGATAGCCCCCGCCGCAACGCTAACCCCTGCCCGAATCGTAATCCGACTGCCAGGGTTAGCCTGGAGCAAAACCCCAGGGGCGATCGCCGCCCCTGGCTCAATCACCACATCGCCATTCGTCAACCCTAGGGTGGTCTCAACTGACGATAGCGGTGACCTCTGCATTGCTCTAAGGGGATGTAAACCAACCTGTCGTTAAACCCGACTCCACCCGATCAGTGAGCCGCGAGGTTGCTAAGTCAACGCTGCAACTGCTGAAACTGCTGATTGCAACTTGTAACCAGCCGTTGCAACCGATGACTGCAACCAATGACTGCACCTCCATGCAGCGCCTATGGACGCTGAATAATCGTCTCCGCAACTCGCCGCTTGGACTGAGTATCAACGCCATAAATCCGAACATACTGCCCCTGGTTGTCTCCCAAGCAGCGCTCCAAAGCCGCCAGCACATCCGACTCGCGGTTAGACTCGATCGGCGAACAGCTTTCCCAAGAGCTGGTTTGGAAGCGACGCTTGTCGGCGTGTTCTACCGCAACTTTGTAGCCTTGAGACAGCAGGTGCCGCACCTGATCCACGACCTCAGGGCTGAGGCGGTGGCTAGATGCAGTGGAGCTATGGCCAGCGTTGAAGCTGCTGGCAGCAGGCTTCTGATAGGAAGAGGCACTGCCGTAGCTTGGAGCAAGAGCGCTGCCGTTCTGCCCATTGCCAGGACGCTGCACGATCAGTTCTCCAACCCGCTGCTTTAGCTTGGGATCAATGCCAAACAGCCGGACATACTCACCCGAATGCTCTGCCAGACAGGCTTGCAGTGCCGAAATCGCTTCAGAGTCGCGGGTTGCCAGGATGGGAGCGCAGGTATGCCAGGAACTCGTCTGGAATCGGCGCTTATCGGCGTGTTCTGTGCCGATTTGCAGCCCGCGAGACAGTAGCCCGCGAACGTGTTCTACCACTTCGGCCGGTAGACCAGACGAACTGACGCTGCTCCCTCCATAGGATGCAGCGGGCTTGCTGTAGCTCTGGCTAGCGTAGCTCTGGCTAGAATAGCTAGCAGTGCTGGTCGATGTGCCATTTCCGTTAGTGCGATCGCCTGGCCGCTGCACGATCAGTTCCCCAACACGCCGCTTGGAATGGGTATCGATGCCAAACAGCCGAACATATTCGCCGCTATGTTCGGCTAGGCAGGCCTGGAGCGCAGCCAGTACATCTGACTCGCGGGAAGACTGGATGGGCGCACAGCTATGCCAGGAACTGGTTTGGAATCGGCGAGTATCCGCATGTTCGGTGCCAATTCGATAGCCCTGGGCTAGCAAATGGCGCACCTGTTCGACAACTTCTGGAGTTAATTGAGTATTCAGCATCTCAGGATTTTGGCTGGAACGATAGGACGACTCGGCAGCGCGATCGCTCGGCTGCTGAAGGCGGGCTGATTCGGAGCGGGCCGGAGAACCAGCGCCCCCACCACCAGACCGCATTGCGTCGTTGAAACCAACGACTTGGGAAGCAAACTCGATATCAACCGACTGAACCTCTGGCAAGCGGTCGGCCTGCTGCTGGGTGGTGATAATCGACCCAGAGGGAACATACCGACCTGGCGGAATTTCCACATCCTGGATGAGCGCGTGCATCATGACAATGCAGCCCTCGCCAATGCGGGCGTTGAACACCGTAGACCGAAAGCCAATAAAGCAGCGATCGCCCACATAGGCCGGCCCGTGAATCAGCGCCATGTGGGTAATAGAAACGTCTTGACCAATCCAGACTGAGTAGGGCTGCTGATCATCCCCCAGCACGCGCCCTTGCGGCAACCCGTGAACGATCGCCCCCTCCTGAACGCTGCTGCCTGAACCGACATAAAAGGGTGCGCCCTCCTCTGCTCGGATAGAAGCGCCCGGTGAGATTAGCACGTTTGCACCAATCTGCACATCTCCCATCACTGTCGAAAAGGAGTGAACGTATGCAGTCTCATGAATCTTGGGCTGCGTTACCCCTTTTGCCCAGGGTGTAGCAGCAACGGAGCTTTGAGCAACCATGACCACAGCTCTCCTGACCCAGCAACAAAACTCGAACCGTGACCGGCAAAATTAACAGGCCGAATCAACCCGCAAAACCGGCCGACACAGATCGAACAAGGTCAACCCAAACCTTTCACCACCCTCACAGCCCGATCGACCCCGATCAGCCGTAAACCGAGAGCCTGAAACACAATGGTCAGGCTCTCGGTTTCCCACAGCACTCAACGGGCGATCGCCCTCACCACTCTAGAATCGGAACGCTAGAACTCAGAACTCTAGAATCGGAACCACTGTTTGGAAAGCCCTCGCTAGACAATCATCGATCTTGATCCCGCTTGCGATAAAGCATAAGATTTTCCACGCTTACGGTATCAATAATGCCAATCACTAGGGCATCCAGGGGACGAGACTCTCCGCCAGGGGTCTGACGCGCAGCACTGCCTCGACTAACCAAGACCCATTCATCTAGCCCAGCCCCTACGCTGTCTGCTGCCACTTCATAGTCTGCCAGGAGGTTTCCCTCCACATCGACAAACTGCAACAGCAGAAACTTGACCCCCTGCAAGCTAGGCTCTTTTTGAGTGCTAACAACCGTACCGCAAACCTTGGCAATCTGCATCTAGTGGCTACTTACGGACGGTTGACGGGTCGAATCCCGCTGACGCTTTCCCGGAAGGCTTCAACGGCTTCGGTATAGCGAATCGGCAGCACGTACTCCAGGTTTTCATGAGGACGAGCAATAATGTGAGTGGAGAGCACTTGTCCGCCATTGACTCGCTTCACGTTTTCAATCCCAGCCGCCACGGAAGCTTGCACTTCGGACACGTCGCCCCGGACAATCACGGTCACCCGCCCACTGCCGATTTTCTCATAGCCAACCAGCGTCACCCGTGCTGCTTTCACCATCGCGTCCGCCGCTTCGACCACGGCAGGAAAGCCCAGAGTTTCTACCATTCCAACTGCAATTGCCATCGTTTTCTCCCTTCCAAAAAACGGTACTCGAACAAAACTAAAACCTGCGATCGCCATTCATCGCTACTCGCAGCTTGGGCCAGCAAACCAGTCCAAAACCTTATTCACCAGCCCAACACCGTCAATCTGTCTGCAACTGTTAATTATGACAAGTTATGTGCAACTAAGTAACAGCCGGCAGCGACTTAGATATAAGAACTCTGCTTCAACCTTCCATCAGTCTTGCAGAATGGACTTAAGCGACCCTAGGTGTGGGAAATGACGCAAGCGATAACGCTTTGTCTCAGCTATACAAGCTGCGGCTAGCCAACCCAGCAGCCATCCCCTTCAGCGCGCTTCAAACCGGAACAACCGTGCAACGTGGGCATAGAGCAAACACTCCAGAGCTTCCGATAGGAATCTCCGAATAGAGCTACCCACAGTCAACAACCTGTGCGGCTTCAAATCCTTAGACGAAGGACTGAAATGTAGCTTCAGCCAATACCACAAGGTGTCCAAAAAATCTCTAGATGAGCAAACAAACTCGGCATTTGCATCACAAGAAATAGATTGGAAAAGCACGACGGAATTCCCATTGTCAGAATACAAGGGGGTTGACCGCTTTGGCAATATAAACCAAAGTAATTGTTTTTATGGTCTATATAACTCAGCGTTATATCCGTTGGCAATCTGAATCTTTAACAGAACCAGTTCAAGACCAGAGCGCAGGGGCTTATAGTGTAATGCGTCGTGTGAGCAAAGCTGCACATAGAACTGCACACATAGAACCGCACATTCCGTGCATTGTGGCAATACCTACAAATATCTGACAAACTATCTGACAAATACTTGCAAACAATACCAAGGACAGGCATGTATACCAAAAATGCTGGTTCGGAAGCTGCCAGCCCCTTGAACCTTTAACTCCTTATTCCGTAATGGCCCTTGTATTTTATGAGGAAAGCAACAGCCAGTGTCTTATTCTTGGAAAACAGTTCGTAAACCTTGAGAGGATTTAATATTTCGTGTTTTTTGACTGAGAATCGACACAATAATTTACATTTCAACGTTGTCAATCCTGTGAAGCCAGAGGGTCAACCAGTTGTTTGCCTTTTATATATAAGCGTTTGCGGCAGTAATGCTATAGTCCTTTATTACAAAAAACCTTGTGTAGCGGCGATCGCACTCTTTGTCTAGAACGTGCGATCGCCTTTTTAGCAACCTAAGTTTGGCATCAAGTTGATCCCATATCGATCCCATATCGTGATACATCAGCAGCCAGTAAAATCCTCAGTCCGCTTGATCTGCTATTGGCAGCAATGCGAGAATCGCTCAAGTCGTGCCACAGGCTGCACGCAGTGGCTTAGATTCAAGGGCGGATCAGACTTAGGGGGGTAGGCCAAGCAGTTTAGTCCTACGAATGTAGACTCAGAAATGCGTATCTGTTTAAGCAACAGTTCAAACCATGTTCAGACGACATTTGTTCAGACGACATTCAGGTCAGATAGTTCAGTCAGGATGACATGAGTTCGGGTATGGCTGGTTAGCCTAGCTCATGAAGTGTTTGCGATACAGTAGCTCCAACTGTATCTAACTCCAGTAGAGTAGGCCTCCAGTAGAGCAAGCCTCCAGTAGATGGAAGTGGGTTCGAGCAGCCATAGAGAATCAGTGAATGATGAAGCGTGATGAAAGGCAGCCCGACAATCTTGGCACCTGTTTTAGCACCTGTTTTATTTAGCACCCGTTAAAGCGCGTAAGGGATGAATCGATGGTTCAGTTTTTAATTGAAACCAGTTGGTGGGTTCCAGGCTATGGATTGATTGGAGCGCTGTTGACGTTGCCCTGGTCTGTGGGGGCAGTGCGGCGAACGGGGCCCCGGCCAGCGGCCTATTTCAATATTTTGATGACGCTGCTGGCCCTGGTTCACTGTGCGCTGCTGCTGTGGGTGGTCTGGGATATGCCGCCCCAGTATGAGCCGCTATCCTGGCTGTCGGTGCTAGATCTGGACATTACCCTATCGCTAGAGCTATCCCGAATCAGCGTTGGCGCAGCACTGATTATTACGGTCTTGAGCCTGATTGCCCAGGTGTTTGCTCTGGGATACCTGGAGAAAGACTGGGCGCTGGCCCGGTTCTACGCGCTGATGGGCTTTTTTGAAGGAGCCATGAGCGGACTGGTGCTGAGCAACTCGCTGTTCCTCAGCTATGCCCTGCTGGAGATGCTGACGCTTTCGACCTATCTGCTGGTGGGATTTTGGTATGCTCAACCGCTAGTGGTCACGGCGGCTCGCGATGCTTTCTTGACCAAGCGCGTAGGCGATGTGCTGCTGCTAATGGGCGTGGTTGCGGTGGGTCTACTGGCAGGCGATTTAGACTTTCCCTATCTAGAAGCCTGGGCTGAAACGGCGAATTTGTCGCCGCTGGTGGCAAATCTGGTGGGACTGGCCCTGATTGCGGGCCCGGTCGGCAAGTGTGCCCAGTTTCCTTTGAACCTTTGGTTGGATGAGGCAATGGAAGGGCCAAACCCGGCCTCGATCCTGCGGAACTCGGTGGTGGTGGCCTGCGGAGCCTATGTGCTGATTCGGATGCAGCCGATCGTGGCGCTGTCGCCTGTGGCGCTGACGACTCTGATGGTGTTGGGGACGGTGACGGCGGTCGGGGCTTCGCTGGTGGCGATCGCCCAAATCGACATCAAACGCGCCCTTTCCCATACCACAAGCGCGTACCTGGGGCTGGTGTTTTTGGCCGTGGGGCTTCAGCAAGATGAAGTGGCGCTTCTCTTCTTGTTAACCCACGGAATTGCGAAAGCGCTGCTGTTTATGTGTACTGGCTCAGTAATTCTGACCACTAGCACTCAAGATTTGCGAGAAATGGGGGCGCTGGGATCGCGGATGCCTGCAACCGCTAGCGCTTTTATTATCGGGGCGCTGGGGTCTGTGGGGCTGGTGCCGCTGGGCTGCTTTTGGGCGATGTATCAGTGGGCGTTGCCGGTGTGGCGGTCTTCGCCAGGTTTGCTGGCGGTGCTGCTGATCGTCAACGGCCTAACGGCTTTTGGGCTAACGCGAGTGTTTGGTCTAGTTTTTTGTGGCGAGGTGAAGCCCAAAACGCGACGTGCTCCTGAAGCACCCTGGCCGATTGCAGTGCCGATGGTATCGGTGGCGATCGCCACGCTGCTGGTGCCCGTTATGCTCCACAACTGGGGGCTGCTGCCCGACTGGAGAGACCTGAATCTGGCGATCGCCGGGGCGCTATTTGCCTCCAGCATCACGGGTTGCGGGCTGGGTGTTTTCTTTTACATCGGATCTCGCCCCCTGCCGCAGCCGGGCGGACTGGGCTGGAAATCGCTCCAGGATTTCCTGGCCCACGATTTTCGGATTGAGCAGCTTTACAAGCTGACGGTGGTGTTTGCTGTGTCCCAAGGTTCGAGGCTTACGGCCTGGTTGGACCGATACGTGGTAGACGGCATGGTGAATCTCCTTGGCGTTGCCTCGCTGATTGGTGGCGAGAGCCTGAAATATACTGTTTCAGGACGCGCCAGACACTACCTGCTGACTGTGTTTATCGGGGTCATTTTGGGCATCGCCTGGCTAGGCTGGATGTTTTAAATTGCTGTTGCTCAATTCAAAACGCCCGTCACTAAAACGCCTGAAAGAAAAAACTATCACCCGAACGTTTTAGCCAAACTTTTCATTCAAACCCGCTACCCAAACTCTCGCCCAAGCATCCAACCCTGCCGATTCGCCATGCTGAGTGTTCTAATCTGGTTTCCGGTCATTGGTGCGCTGCTCATCAGCCTCTTGCCCCAGGCGCAAGCAGCGGCACGGGGTCGCCAAGTGGCGCTGGTGTTTGCAACGATGGTTCTGGCGTGGACTGGGGTGCTGGTCAGCCAGTTTGACACCAGTGCGGCTGGATTTCAGTTTCAGGAATCGCTGACGTGGATTCAGCAGCTTGGGCTGAGCTACAAGCTGGGGATGGATGGGCTGTCGCTGCCGCTGCTGGTGCTGAATAGCCTGCTGGTGTGGCTGGCAATCTACAGCACCGATGCGAATCTGAACCGTCCCCGGCTCTGGTACTGCCTGATGCTGCTGCTAGAAGCGGGCGTGGCGGGGGCGTTTCTGTCAGAAAACCTGCTGCTGTTCTTCCTGTTCTATGAGGTAGAACTGATTCCGCTTTACCTGATGGTGGCAATTTGGGGCGGCGCACGACGGGGCTACGCGGCCACCAAGTTTTTGATTTACACGGCCCTGTCTGGAATCCTGATTTTGGCTGCTTTCTTCGGGCTGGCGCTGCTCAGCGGGACGGGCAGCTTTGACTATGCGGTGCTGCAAAACCCGGCGCTACCGATTGCCACGCAGTTGGTGCTGCTGATTACGCTGCTGATTGGCTTTGGCATCAAGATTCCAATCGTGCCGCTGCATACCTGGCTGCCAGATACCCACGTCGAAGCGCCAACGCCAGCCTCGGTGCTGCTGGCGGGCGTGCTGCTGAAGCTGGGAACCTACGGAATTGTGCGGTTTGGGCTGGGGCTATTTCCTGAAACCTGGCAAATTGTCGCGCCGTGGCTGGCCTGGTTGGCGGTGGTGAATGTGCTGTATGGCTCCTTTGTGGCGATCGCCCAGACGGACATGAAGAAAATCGTCGCCTACAGCTCCGTCGGGCACATGGGCTATATCCTGCTGGCTGCCGCCGCTGCCACACCGCTGAGCATCGCTGGGGCGATCGCCCAAATGGTCAGCCACGGGCTAATTTCCGCGCTGCTGTTTTTTCTGGTGGGCGTGGTCTATGCCAAGACCGGCACGCGGGATGTCACGGTGCTGCGGGGCCTGCTGACTCCAGAGCGGGGGCTACCACTGGTGGGTTCCCTGATGATTGCTGGGGTGATGGCCAGCGCAGGCATTCCCGGTATGGTGGGCTTTATTGCTGAGTACATCATCTACCGCAGCAGCCTGCTGGTCTTCCCCATCCAGACTCTGCTGTGTATGCTCGGCGTTGGGCTGACAGCCGTGTACTTCTTGAATTTGATTAACCGCGTCTTCTTTGGACGGCTGCCGGATGCCCTGGCGAACCTGCCGGCCATCTACTGGAAAGACCGCATTCCTTCGATTGTGGTCGTCGTTTTGGTCATCTTCCTGGGGCTTCAGCCCAACTGGATGACCCGCTGGAGCGAACTCACCTCCCTGTCGCTGGGCACGCTAGACGACCGGGCGATCGCCGCTGCGCTGGCCCCCCGCCCCCTCCGCCGAAGCGTTGAGTAATTTTTGAGTCATTTGCTTGAACGTCCCTAAAGATTCAGGGATCACGCAGCTTACGCAACCATCCCACCACCCCACACCCAAGCCCCTTGCTCTATAAGATCCTGAAGCTCCTGCTATGCTAACCGCACCCTCTCCCACCGCCCATCCCCTTTCCTACATCGTGGACCGGATTGAGTCTGGCGGTGCGCTACTGCCCGACACCCCGGAAAACGTCGTGGAAGTGGTAGGCATTCTCAAGAGCTATGGCGTGGTGCTGGATGCATACTGGCGCAACCTGATTTACATTTCAGAGCATCAGTTTTTGGTGCTGTTTCCGTTTTTCAAATATTTCAACGGCAAAGTCACGCTAGCCAAGCTGCTGCGCCACTGGTGGCACGACCGGATTAACTACGAATTTGCCGAATATTGCATGAAAGGCATGTTCTGGCACGGCGGCGGCGGTCTGGATGCATTTCTTGACACGCCGGAGTTTGTGAATCTGGCGAAAACGGCGATTCGCGCCAAGGTCAAGTCCAATCCGCTGATGGCTGGACTCAATCAGCTTTTTCCTGACTTCTTGGTAGAACAGGTGCGGCTGCTTTGCTATTACAGCGGGCTAGGGCAGTTTTGGCGGGTCATGAGTCCGATATTCCTGACACTTTCAGATCGATACGACCGGGGAGAAATCAGGGCGATCGCCGATGTGGTAGCGCATGTCAAACAGGGCTTAGTCGATGCAGCCGCACTGCCAATCACCTATTCAGTCAACATAGACGGCAAATCCTATGACCTGCTGCCGGCCTCCGCTGGGTTAACCTTTTTGCCCGATACCGCGCTGCCCTATGTGGAAGCAGTATTTCTCCGGTCGTTTCCCTTCTTTGGCACAGTGTCTTATAACGCCCAGGCACACCAAATTTCAGACAAACAGGCAGACTTTAATTACGGAGCGCTGTTTGCCGATCCGCTGCCGATTGGCGGTGGAGGCATTCCGCCCACGCTGCTGATGCAGGATATGCGCCATTTTCTACCCGATTACTTGCGCGACATTTATCAGCAAGGGCTGCGCGGCGAAGATGATCTGCGGGTGAAAATCTGTCTTAGCTTCCAAAAATCGATGTTTTGCGTGACGACGGCGGCAATTTTGGGCACGCTGCCGCATCCGCTGGAAACGACCGATCTCGCCCAGCAACAGGCCAACCGGGCCTATCTCGAAGCCTGGGTGGAGCGCCTGTCGCCCTCGCGTTTGCCGTGTGTGCAGGAATAGGGCACGGCAGGAGAGCTAAAGGAGAACTAAAAGAGAACTAAAAAAAAGAGCGATCGCCCGCTTGGAACGATCGCTCTTGTTGCCGAATGTTCTTGACCTTCGACTCTGAGTCCGACTCCCAGGAGCCACACCAGCGGTGCGGCTCCTAGGACTGCTCCAACTTAGTAGTCGAAGTCGCCGCCCATGCCGCCGCCAGCGCCAGCGCCAGCCGCTTCTTTGGGTTCGGGCTTGTCAACAACGATGCACTCGGTCGTCAGCACCATGCCCGCGATCGATGCCGCATTTTGCAGGGCAGAACGAGTCACCTTTGCTGGGTCAACAATACCCGCGTCAAACATATCGACGAACTCATCGGTGGCAGCATTGTAGCCCACGTTGAAGTCCTTCTCCTTGACGCGCTCCGCGATTACCGCGCCGTTCTGACCTGCGTTTTCGGCAATCCGCTTCAGCGGCGCAGACAAGGCACGGGCGACAATCAGCGCACCCGTCAGTTCTTCCGCCGTCAGGTTGCTCTTGGCCCACTCTTCAAGCTGCGGAGCCAAGTGAGCCAGCGTGGTGCCACCACCAGGAACGATGCCTTCCTCTACCGCAGCCTTGGTCGCGTTGATGGCATCTTCCAGGCGCAGCTTGCGATCCTTCATTTCGGTTTCGGTCGCAGCACCGACCTTGACCACAGCCACACCGCCAGAGAGCTTGGCCAGACGCTCTTGCAGCTTCTCTTTGTCATAGGAAGAATCAGTTTCTTCAATCTGACGACGGATTTGCTCGCAGCGAGCCTTGACCTGAGCCTCGTTCCCTTCTGCAACAATTGTGGTGGTGTCCTTAGTGATCGTGACACGGCGAGCCTTACCCAAGCTTTCCAACTTCACGTTGTCGAGCTTAAGACCCGCATCTTCGGTGATCACCTGACCGCCCGTCAGCACGGCAATGTCTTCCAACATGGCCTTGCGGCGATCGCCAAAACCAGGAGCCTTGACCGCAGCCACATTCAGCACACCCCGCAGACGGTTCACCACCAGGGTTGCCAGGGCTTCTTTCTCGATGTCCTCAGCAATGATCAGCAGCGGACGACCAGCGCGGGCCACTTGCTCCAGCACAGGTACCAGGTCTTGCACCAGAGTGATCTTCTTGTCGGTCAGCAGAATGAACGGCTCATCCAGGATAGCCTCCATGCGCTCGGTGTCGGTGGCAAAGTAGGGTGAGATATAGCCCTTGTCGAAGCGCATCCCTTCGGTGACTTCCAGTTCGGTCGTCATGGACTTGCCTTCTTCCAGCGAGATCACGCCTTCGCGACCCACTTTGTCCATCGCTTCGGCAATCATCGCGCCGACTTCTTCATCATTGCCCGCAGAGATAGAGCCAACCTGGGCGATCGCCTTGGAATCTTCCACCGGACGAGCGTGTTCCGCGATCTTCTCCACAAGGAAGTGAGCCGCCTTGTCGATACCGCGCTTCAGCGAGATCGCATTGGCTCCTGCCGCCACGTTCCGCAGACCTTCCTTCACCATCGCATGGGCCAGCACGGTCGCCGTCGTCGTTCCGTCACCCGCAGCGTCGTTGGTCTTGGATGCAGCCTGACGGATGAGAGAAACACCCGTGTTCTCGATGTGGTCTTCTAGCTCAATCTCTTTGGCAATGGTCACACCGTCGTTGACGATTTGGGGTGCGCCAAACTTCTTCTCCAGCACCACGTTCCGACCTTTGGGGCCGAGGGTGACTGCCACGGCTTCTGCCAAAATATCGATGCCCTTTTCCAGAGCGCGACGTGCGTTTTCGTTGTAAATGATGCGCTTAGCCATAGTTTCGATTTTGGATTTGCGATTGAGAATTTACGGTTAGATGTTCGATTTCGGGCCGGGTATTGGAATGAGCGCGGCTTGCAAAGGCAGCCGTCTGTCCAAAACCCAAAATCCAAAACTTAGGAAACGATCGCCAGAATGTCTTTCTCGGTCAGTAGCACGTACTCTTCGCCGCCCAGCTTGATGTCGGTGCCGGCGTACTTGGAGTACAGCACTTTGTCACCCACCTTCACTTCCAGTTCTTGACGGGTGCCGTCGTCATTGCGCCGACCGGGGCCCACCTGCGCCACTTCGCCGACTTGAGGTTTTTCCTTAGCGGTGTCGGGCAGAAAAATGCCGCCTGCGGTCTTTTCTTCGGAAGCGCTGACCTTCACAAACACGCGATCGCCCAATGGCTTAACGGTGGAAACACTCAAGGACACAGCAGCCATACGTATAGTCTCTCCAGACGATAAAGTTGCAGTTAGGTTGAAAGAATCTTGCTCAATTGCTGGCTTGTTTGACCAGACAGACCCGCTGCGAGGACTTTGCCCTTGACGCGCTCCGCATTCCCGTTCATATTGAAAGGCTGAACCGGACACTTGCCAGAGCGATCGCCCATCGGGAAGCAGCCCCATAAACCCAGCAGAAGCCGTCTGCCCTATGCCAACCTGCAATTGAGCCGTTGCTATCGAGTCGAGAATTTAGCACTCTCAACTCCTGAGTGCTAATTTACCTGGCAGGTGGGCCCATCTGCAACTTTTTGGGGTGTACGGGTTCCCGAACTAGTGCATTTAGGGGTAGAGGGTTCGTTTGGGCGAACCTGAAACCCCCTGTAAAACCTCAATCCAGGCTTGGTAAGCAGGCTTTGGCTGCAAGTTTTCGTCATAAAGACAGGGATCGGATAGGGGCGAAGCGTTCCTTTCGCTGGGTAATTCTAGCCAGGAATAGCGATCGCTCAATCCCCACACGTTAATCGTAGTCACGCCTGCTTCTAACGCTGCTTCCAGCACGCGCCGATAGAGCCGGGCCTGCTTGCGAAACCGCCGGGTCTGGCTACCTGCAACGCTACGCAGGTCTACATCCAGTTCTGTGATATGCACAGGCAGTTCATAGGCCCGCATCGTCTGAACCAGATCGGCTTTGCGATAGCGGGTCGAGCCACCCAGATGCATCTGGAGTCCGACCGCATCAATCAAGCCCAACGCTTTGAGTCGCTTCACAATCTGCTGGGTGTTTTCGGTATTTGCCCCGCTGGTGGTTTCATTGTTGTAGTCGTTGTAAATCAGGGTTGCCGTGGGATCAACCGCACGAGCCGTCGCAAACGCAATTTCCACGTATTCTGGGCCAATCTTGCGCTGAAAGAAGTCTCGCGGATGCTCCCCGGTTTCCAGTGCCTCATTGACAACCACCCACTCATGGATTTTCCCCTTGAAGTGAGTCATCACCGTGGTGATATGTTGCTGCAAAATCTCGATGTATTGCTCGCGGGTAAAACGCCCCCGACGCAGCCAATCCGGGATGAGGCGAAACTGAGGATAGACAAGCGCGTGGCCATAAAGCTGAATTTTCGCCCGCCTGGCCCAATTCACCTGCCGATCCTGACGTTGGAAGTTATACACACCGCGCTGGGTACTGTCGGCACTCCAGTAGGTTTCTAGCGTGCCATAGTTAAACTGTTGGGCAGCTAGCCGTCGCCAGCGCAGGTCATTCCATCCCCCTAGCTCAGTGCCAATTCGTAACTGGCGGGTGGCTCCTAAGCCTCGCAGCGTCACTACTGCTGATCCTTTGGATTCAGATATTTGTGCTGTCTGAAACAGGTGCGCCGTCGCCAATCGCTTTGGAGGGGGGCTGCTGTGCAGGGCTTTCATGTGCGGTTCTTCCAACCGTGGGTTTGACCTGATTTCAGATAATCTGCCAGCGGCGTTAGGATGACTCGTGCGTATGGGTTTTGCGGAGACTGCGGTTCCTGAGCGCCCCTTTTGGCGGTGCAGTCCCCGTTCCAGGATGGAATTTCGTACCGGAAACTGTGGCCCTGCAACAGGCACTTGCTGGGAATGTTGTATTTGCAGGGAATGGGCGATCGCATCCATCATGCTGACAGTGCCGTAATGAGAAGCAACTTAGAAGAAGTCACTAAAAGGCTAAAAAGAAATCACTAGAATTTAGGTGCAAAGGTGCTACGACGGGTAACCATAGGGGCCGCTATAGGGGCAACTACCCGCTATAGGGGGAACTACAGGGACAACACAGGGGCAACTCCAGGGGCAGCTACGAGCCGGATCGCTACAGGCTGAGGGCTAGTTATACGCCGAGATTACAGTAGAAAACGAAGAACTGCCAAAGTAACGGCTGCTAAAGCCAGAGCGACTTATGACTTCAAAATCAAACCTTCCAGATATCCGAACGGCTATCTCTCAAGGCTCGAATCTTGCTCAAGACGCTGCGGCTCAGCCGCTACTGCGGGCGCGGGTGCTGATCTCCGGGAAGGTGCAACGGGTGGGATATCGTTCTGCAACCCAGGATGCTGCGACACTCTTAAAGATCAACGGCTGGGTGCGAAACCTACGAGATGGGCGCGTCGAGGCCGTGTTTGAAGGGCCGGGCGATCGCGTTCAGGAAATCATCCGCTGGTGCCATCAGGGGCCGCCCACTGCGGTTGTGAAAGACGTTGCAGTGCAATATGAGTCGCCAGAGCATCTGCGGAGTTTTGAGGTCAAGCGATAAGCTAGGGGCTGTCATCAATTGCATACCCAACGTCTAGCTTCTTGGGAAGTTCAGCCCCTAGCCTGATTTGTGTGGACGGGCGCGATACTGCTGATTCCTTAAGGCTTCTGAGCTTGATTGATGACGCGCCCTAGGGTGCAAACTGGCAGATAGCGCGAATTTTCGACATTTCATCCAAACGCGCACCAGACAGAAAGCGCACTGAATTAGAAAGCACGCTGAATATCGATGTGTGGGCAGCCTTGATTCAACCTCGACAGTGGGTTCTCCGTTCTCTCGGCTTCTGCGCCAGCCCTGGCTTCTGCGCTAAGATGCTGATTCCGCTGGCGATTCCTTTGGCTGCATGAAGATCCTGATCTATTCCTACAACTATTTTCCAGAGCCAATTGGGATCGCGCCGCTGATGACGGAGCTAGCCGAAGGATTGGCCCAACGGGGACACCAGGTGCGTGTGGTGACGGGGATGCCCAACTATCCACAGCGGCGCATCTATCCGGGCTATCGCGGGCGGCTGTATCAAACGCGAGTGGAAAACGGCGTGCGCGTGCAGCGCTGCTATGTCTGGATTCGGCCGCGGCCGGGGCTGCTGGGGCGGGTGCTGCTGGACGGCAGCTTTGTGATTACGAGCGTCGTGCAGGCGCTATCGGGCTTTCGACCCGACGTGATTCTGCTGACCACGCCGCCGCTGCCCGTCAGTGTGCCTGCGGCACTGCTGGGGAAGATTTACCGCTGTCCGGTGGTGCTAAACGTGCAGGATATCTTGCCGGAAGCGGCGGTGCGGCTGGGCATTGTGAAAAATCGGCTGGCGATTCGCGCTTTCGAGGCGCTGGAACGGTTTGCCTATCGCACCGCAACGGCGATCGCCGTAATTGCCGACGGATTTGCTCAAAACTTGGTCAACAAAGGCGTGCCGCCCAAAAAGCTGACCTGCATTCCCAACTGGGTAGACGTAAACTTTATTCGCCCGATTCCGCCAGATGAGAACCGATTTCGCCAACAGTACGGCTTGCAGGAAAAATTCATCGTGCTGTACGCGGGCAACATTGCGCTGACCCAAGGCATGGAAACGGTGGTTGAGGCTGCATCACTGCTGCGCGATTTGCCCGATTTAATCGTTGCGATTGTGGGCGAGCGCGAAGCCTGTCAGCAGTTGCAGGACTATGCGCGGCAGTGCCATGCAGACAACGTGCAGTTTTTTGACTTTCAGCCGCGAGAACACCTGCCCCACCTGATGGCAGCGGCCAATGTGGGGCTGGTGGTGCAGCGCAAAAATGTGGTGAGTTTTAACATGCCGTCGAAGTTTCAACTGCTGCTGGCGAGCGGCTGCCCGGTGGTGGCTTCGGCCCCGATGGAGGGTGAATTGGCAAAACTCGTGCTGCATAGCCAGGCAGGAACGGTCGTGCAGCCGGAGCAGCCGGAGCAACTGGCAGAAGCGCTGCGCTCGGTCTATCACGATGCGCCGCAGCGGGCCGCGTGGGCCCACCAAGGGCGACAGTATGCCCTCCAGCACTATCGCTTTGAGCAGGCGATCGCCGCCTATGAACAGCTATTCCACTCGCTGGTCGGTTCGGCAACGCCAGAAACGTCCGCCCCGTCCCCCGCGCCCGCTGCCACTCGACCTACTGGGACGCTGCCAAACGGTTCCACGCCCAACGATTCAAAATCCAGCAGCCCAACGAGTTCCACCGAGCCAGCCCGTCGTCGCCAACCCTGGCGGTAAGCAAGCCATCCCGTAACCTGCGCTACAATTGACTCACTTGGCAGGAGACGGTGAGCAGATCTACGCATTCCTATGCATCCTCAAGCAACATGAATCCAGCATGGTTGATTTAGACGATGACGCGCTGCGGAGCCGCATTCTGAACTGGCTAGAGGTTCAGGTTCCAGCCTCGCGGGTGCAGCATGTGCTGGGGGTCGAGCAGATGGCGATCGCCCTGGCCCAGGTTCATAACCTCGATCCACAGCGGGCGGCCCTAGCGGCGCTGCTGCATGATCTGGCGAAATACTTCAAGCCCCAAACGCTGCTGAGCATCGCGGACGAGGCGGGGCTGCCGCTCGATCCGGTAGACGAAGCCAATCCGCATCTGCTCCATGCCGATGTGGGGGCGATCGTGGCGCAGCGAGAATTTGGTGTCATGGATGCAGAGGTGCTGGCGGCGATCGCCAACCATACGCTTGGCAGTCCGGGCATGAGCGCCCTGAGCTGCGTCGTGTTTTTGGCAGACACGCTAGAACCGGGGCGCGGCAACACCGACGAACTACGTCATTTGCGAACCGTGAGTCAACAAAATTTAACGCAAGCAGTTTGGATGACCTGCGACTATACCTTCAAATATCTGCTGGACGCTGGACATTTAATTCATCCCCGCGCCCTGCAAACCCGCAACTGGTTTCTCCAGGCAGATTCGGGGCGATGGCGCAGCCCCGCCGCCGAGGCATATCGCGCTGCAACTTGGTCGGCCCCAAGATTTACCGCAACTTGATTTTTTGCCCGCTGCTTCGTTGTTCATCACACAATGCAAAACTTTGTTTTTTTGCTATTCTGCCTGCAATCTCGATTCAGCCAGTCCTGAATCTGTTTTCCTATCAAGCCCTGTCTTATCAAACCCTGTCCTATCAAACGTAGAGGTACTGAACATTTGATGACCCATGAATCTCCGCTAGAGGCCCTGCTTTCTACCCGGTTGGCTGCTGATGCATCCGCCCCTCGCCTCACCATCGAAACCGACTCCAGCAGCGATGACTTGGCGCTGGCGATCGCCCAGGCCGCCGACGACCGCAAAGGTGGCGACATTGTGCTGCTGAAGGTGGCGGACGTGTCCTACCTGGCAGATTATTTTGTGCTGGTAACGGGCTTTTCGCATGTGCAGGTGAGGGCGATCGCCAACAGCATTGAGCAAACGGTGAAGGAAAAACTCCAGCGGGTGCCCGTGCGAATCGAGGGGCAAGCCGAGGGCAACTGGGTACTCATCGACTACGGCGATGTCATTGCCCACATCTTCCTCGAAAAAGACCGCGAGTTCTACAACCTGGAAGCGTTTTGGGGACACGCCGAGCGGCTGTCTTTTGCGGCACTTCAAGGCGCAAGCACCTCTGCAAAAGGCTAGGGTCACGTTTGACGGACTTGAGAAGGGGCATTTGACCGGGATCTTTTAACTAGAATCTCACTGGGTCGAGTGTCCTTTATCCGGTACGGCTGGGATTAAACAAGGTAGCGAAGAGCCTGGAAATCACAAAAGCCCTGTGCAGCGTGACTTTCGGCTCCGCCTTCCGCCGTCTGTCTGCCCCTAGCTACACCAGATTCGTGGATTACAGTAGACTGCATTCAGGATTGTTTTCAGAATCCGATTTGAAACCAGACTCAGTGCGGATGACGCGAGAAGTCAGCACATTTCGTTCACTGTTTCCCACCTCGCGCTAGGATGCAGCCCACTCGTTGCCCATGAAATCCTCTCTGCCCGTCTGCCCGGTTCCCTCCGAGCAACAACCCATCAATGAGTTTCAGGACTTGCAAGAGTCCTGGTTTTTTCGCTGGGCGACGCTCGACCTCTGGCCCTACATCAAGCCGATTCTGATTCTCTGGAGCTTGAGTTGGGCGGTGTCTGGGCCTGTGGCGGCGGTCAGCTTTCCGCCCGCGAAATATCCAGCGCTGTTTGCCCTGAGCGCGGCGGTAGGGGCTTGCGTGATTCCGCTGCTGGCGCTAGTGCGGCTGACGCTGGGCTGGTGGTATGTGCGCGATCGCCTTTCCAAGGAAACCGTGTTCTATGAAGAATCGGGCTGGTATGACGGCCAGACCTGGACGAAGCCCGAAGAGGTGTTGCAGCGCGATCGCCTAATCGTGAGCTACCAGATCCAGCCCATCATGAGGCGGCTCTGGCGCACGTTTGCCATCTTTGGGCTACTGTTGCTTCTCAGTGGCATTATCTGGAGCATTCTCTCGCAGCGTGGCTCGTTGCCGTGACTCCCTCGCGTGAACTGTTGACTCGCATCGCCTCGCTCCCAAACACCTGCCGTCAAGCTATCTCGTGACACATCATGGCGTTTCTATTGCGCTAGTGGACGCAGTGTGTCACAGTCCTAGAGGCGGAAGACGCTGGACTTTATCTACTGGAAATGGCTAAGGCCAGGAATGACTAGGGGAAAACGAGTACAGACCGCAGAGCTAGAAGTTCGGCTGCTGCGAGAGGGCATTATCGAGTCGCGGCATCTGGTGCAGGCGGCAGTCGCAGACAATCGTGGTCGCGTGCTGTCCGTCGCGGGCAGTGCGGAGACGGCTTCCTTTGTGCGATCGTCGCTCAAGCCGTTTCAGGCGATGGCCGTGACCAGCACGGGCACGCTGGAGCGCTTTGGGTTGAGCGATCGCGATCTGGCGATTATGTGCAGTTCCCATCGCGGCACGATTGAGCAGGTACGCCAGGTGTTCAACATTCTCTGGCGCTGCGATGTGGACCCGTCAATGTTGCAATGCCCCATTCCCGATGGCAAGCGTAGCCCTTTAGAATATAACTGCTCTGGCAAACATGCAGGCATGTTAGCAGTCTGCCGCCAGCTTGGCTATCCCACCTCCGATTATTTGCAGCGCAACCACCCGGTGCAGACGCTCATCCTGTCCAAGGTATCAGAACTGCTGCGAATGCCTGCGGCAGAATTCATCTCCGCCCACGACGATTGCGGCGCACCCACGTACTTTATGCAACTGGGGCAGATGGCGACGCTGTTTGCCCAGCTTGCATCGGGCAGCAGCCTGGATCTGGAGCGCATTGTGCGAGCGATGACCCATCACCCCATTCTGGTGGCAGGCGAGGGCGAGTTTGATACAGAAGTGATGCGCCTCTCAGAAGGTGCGCTGGTGAGCAAGTCTGGTGCAGAGGGGATTCAGTGCATTGGCCGCGTGGGCGAAGGCATGGGGCTGGCGATCAAGGTGATGGACGGAGCCAAGCGGGCCAAGTATGCCGTCGCGGTTCACCTGCTCAAGCAGCTAGGCTGGGTCACCCCGGCGATCGCCGAAACCTTGACCGAACGCTACCTGACGCTGGGCAACTTTAAGCGGCTGGATGTGCAGGGCGATCTGACCGTCGTGTGATTTTTGTGTTTTGTAGTTTTCGTACCGCGATCGCAAAACTGCGATCGCAAAACCGCGATTAAAAAAGCGGGTGGCTGATCGCTTGGCGATGGGTCACCCACTTTTCATTCTTCGTTTTTCGCTCTTCGCTCTTCCTTCTTCCTTCTTCGCGCTTCCCCTGCCATTGGAGTGCGGCCGCAGCCCTACTCCACGGGATTTTGACGGGCGATCGCCATCAGGGCCCGCTCCACTCGCAGCGCAGGTTGCAGCATCGGTGTGCTGTCAACCGAGTCATTCGCCAGCGTGAACAGCGGATTGGACAGAATGCCCGCCAGCGAGGTGAAGATTAGCGCCGTGATGATGCCTACCTGGAGCGGTCGCATTCCTGGCAGCGTCCAGCGGATCGGCGGATAGTTCTTCACCGACTCCGACATTTCATCCGGCTCCTTCACGACCATCATCTTCACCACACGGATGTAGTAGTAGATGGAAATTACGCTCGTCACCAGACCCACCAGCACCAGCGCATAGGCCCCAGCCTGCCAGCCTGCCCAGAATAGATAGATCTTGCCAAAGAAGCCCGCCAGCGGCGGAATGCCCCCCAGAGACAGCAGACAAATGCTCAGCGCCAGCGTCAGCAGCGGGTCTTTTTGGTACAGACCGCTGTACTCGGTAATTTCGTCCGTGCCCGTCCGCAGCGCAAACAGGATGATGCAGGAAAATGCGCCCAAGTTCATGAACAGGTACACCAATAGGTAAAATACCATGCTGGAATAGCCAGCCTGAGTACCCACGATCAGCCCGATCATCACAAAGCCCGCCTGACCAATCGAGGAATAGGCCAGCAGTCGCTTCATGCTGGTTTGTGCTAAGGCTACCACGTTGCCCAGCACCATGCTGAGAATCGCCAGGGCCGTTAGCACAAACTGCCACTGGTCGGAAACAGCAGGAAAGGCCGTTACTAGCAGGCGAATCGCCAAAGCGAAGCCCGCCGCCTTGGAACCCACCGACAGAAACGCGACTACGGGCGTTGGAGACCCTTCGTACACGTCTGGGGTCCATTGGTGAAAGGGCACAGCGGCAATCTTGAAGGCAATGCCCGCAATCACAAACACCAGGGCAATCACGATACCGATGGAGTCTTCCAGCCCTGCGATCGAAATGTTAGTGGCGATCGCCCCCAGTCGCGTCTCACCCCCCGACAGCCCGTACAGCAGCGATGAGCCGTAGAGGAAAATGGCGGAACTGGCTGCGCCAATCAGCAGATACTTCAGCGCCGCCTCGTTCGAGCGGGGGTCGCGCTTCATGTAGCCCGTCAGCAGGTAAGACGAAATACTCAGCGTCTCCAGCGACACAAACACCATCACCAGTTCGTCGGCCCCGGAGAGGAACATGCCGCCCAGCGTCGCCGTGAGTAAAATGACGATGAACTCGGCCAGCGATGTGCCCGACTGCTCCACGTAGCGCACCGACATCAGGATCGTCAGCGCCGCCGACAGGGCAATGATGCCGCGAAACACAACGCTCAGGGTGTCCCCGCTGAAGCTCCCCAAAAATGAAATGGGTTCGGCGATATCCCACTGCGGCACTAGCGCCACAACCGCCGCCAACAGTCCGGCGATCGCCACGTAGGGAGTCCATCGAGCCGACGATCGCCCCACAATCAAGTCTCCGATCAGCACCACCATCAGCGTGGCAATCACAATCCCTTCCGGCAGAATGGTTCCGGCATTGAGCTGGCCGGCAAGCGTGGAAAAGTCCATAGGGGGTCTAGCGTAAACGGCGCAAAGTTGAAAATGTGACAGAACAAAATGACCTTATCAGAATCATGGGCAGTTAGACCAAAGCGTTCAAACAAAACGTTCGACAAAGCGTTCAAACGTGGTTTCCGATCGGCTTTCTGTGGGCAAACTGCTTTCTAATCGCCTGCATTCAGGTCAGACTCACTCCATTTCTAATGGATCATACCGCGCAAATCTGTGCGCTACGTGCGGCTCGGCCGATAATCCCCGTTGTTTCTCCTAATAGCCCCCAAAAGATTTCCTTCTTGTAAAATCCTTACGATTTGAGATTCCCTACTTTTCAAGGCTATGGTCTATAAGTAGAGAACAGGCATCAGTCGAACGACTGTCCTATAATTGCCTATCTGTCTCGTCCTCGCCCGGCCCCCGCCAGATCGAAGCGTTACCGATACGTTCTCCATCTGCGTCCTTTTTCTTAGCACGACTGAGATCCATGTCAACTCTCGTCATTGTCGAATCCCCCACCAAAGCGAAAACCATCCGCAACTACCTGCCGCCGGGCTATCGGGTCGAGGCATCGATGGGACATGTGCGAGATTTGCCCCAGTCGGCGAGCGACATTCCCGCTTCGGTCAAGGGCGAAGAGTGGGCAAAACTGGGGGTCAACGTAGACGCGGATTTTGAGCCGCTCTACATCGTGCCGCAGGATAAGAAGAAAGTCGTCAAGGCACTGAAGGAGGCGCTGAAAGAGGCCGACGAGCTAATTCTGGCAACAGACGAAGACCGCGAAGGGGAAAGCATTAGCTGGCATTTGCTACAACTGCTCCAGCCCAAGGTGCCCACGAAGCGCATGGTGTTCCACGAAATTACCGAGGAAGCCATCCGCGAGGCCCTGCAAAACTGCCGCGATGTGGATGAGCAACTGGTTCATGCCCAAGAAACGCGGCGCATTCTGGATCGGCTGGTGGGCTACACCTTGTCGCCCTTGCTGTGGAAAAAAATTGCCTGGGGTCTATCGGCAGGGCGAGTTCAGTCGGTTGCAGTACGGCTATTGGTCAACCGCGAACGGCAGCGCCGCGCTTTTCGCAAGGGGTCTTACTGGGATCTGAAGGCGACGCTGGAGAAAGACGGCAGCAGCTTTGAGTCGAAACTGGTGACCCTGGGCGGCCGCCGCATTGCCACGGGTGCAGATTTTGACGAATCGACGGGACAAATCATCGCCGGACGCGATGTGCTGCTGCTGGGTGAGGCAGAGGCCCAGACGTTGCACGATCGCCTCCAGTCGGCAACCTGGACTGTCACAGGACTAGAGGAGCGGTCTTCGACGCGCAAGCCCTCGCCGCCCTTCACCACCTCGACGCTGCAACAGGAGGCCAACCGCAAGCTGCGCCTGTCGGCCCGTGATACGATGCGCGTGGCTCAGAGCCTTTATGAACAGGGCTATATCACCTACATGCGAACTGACTCGGTGAACCTGTCGCAACAGGCGATCGCCGCTGCCCGAAGCTGCGTCCAGCAAATGTATGGCAGCGAATACCTCAGCCCCGAACCACGCCGCTATGCTACTAAGAGCAAGGGCGCACAGGAAGCCCACGAAGCTATCCGTCCCGCAGGCAGCACCTTCCGCACGCCCCAGGAAACGGGCCTGAGCGGGCGCGAGTTTCAGCTTTACGACCTGATCTGGAAGCGCACGGTGGCCACCCAGATGGCAGAAGTTCGCCAGACGAATATCACCGTGCAGCTCCAGGCAGAAGATGCGGGATTCCGCGCCACGGGCAAACGTATCGACTTTCCCGGCTTTTTTCGGGCCTACGTGGAAGGATCAGATGACCCTGATGCAGCAATCGAAAACCAGGAAGTGATCCTGCCTGTGCTGCGGGAGGGCGACCATCCAAATTGTCAGGAGCTAGAGGCGATCGCCCACGAAACCCAGCCGCCTGCCCGCTATACCGAAGCATCGCTGGTGAAAACGCTGGAAAGCGAAGGCATTGGTCGCCCCAGCACCTACGCCAGCATCATCGGCACCATCATCGACCGGGGCTACGCCCAAATGGTGAACAACAGTCTCGTGCCCACTTTCACTGCCTTTGCCGTCACCAGCCTGCTCGAAAAGCACTTTCCCGACCTAGTAGACACCAGCTTTACCGCTCGCATGGAGCGCACGCTAGACGACATTTCCACGGGCGAAGCCGACTGGCTGCCCTATCTCCAGCAGTTTTACCTGGGCGAAACCGGGCTAGATGGGCAGGTGAAGCAGCGCGAGAGCCAGATCGACCCTGCCGAAGCCCGCAGCGTGGATCTGGAGGGACTGGATGCCAAAGTCCGCATTGGCCGCTACGGAGCCTATATCGAAACCGAAACCGAGGAGGGGCTGGTTAAAGCTACCATTCCCCAGGACTTTACGCCGTCTGACCTGGATGCCGAGCGGGTCGAAGTGCTGCTGCGCCAAAAAACCGAAGGGCCAGACAAGCTTGGGTTTCACCCCGAAACGGGCGAACCGATTTACGTGCTGATCGGAGCCTACGGCCCCTATGTGCAGCTTGGCGACGTAACGGATGAAAACCCCAAGCCCAAGCGGGCCTCGCTGCCCAAAGGCTTGCAGCCCCAAGATGTGACGTTGGAGCAGGCGGTAAACCTGCTGGCGCTGCCGCGTTTACTGGGGATGCACCCGGAAACGGGCTGTAAAATTCAGGCGAACCTGGGTCGTTTTGGGCCCTATATCGTCCATGACCAGGGTAAAAATGGCAAAGACTATCGCTCGATCAAAGGCGACGACGATGTGCTGACGATCACGCTAGAGCGGGCGCTGGAGCTGCTGGCAGAGCCGAAGGCGGGGCGTGGACGCGGACGGGCCGCGGCTCCGATCCGAGAGTTGGGCCCCCACCCGGAAGACGGCGAACCCGTGAACCTCTATAACGGCCCTTACGGCGTTTACATCAAGCATGGAAAGCTCAACGCCTCTTTGCCCGAAGGCGAGGCGGCCGAGTCCATTACGATGGAAACGGCACTGAAAGCGCTGGCTGAAAAAGCCGCCACCAAGAAAACCTCGCGCCGTTCCAGCAAAACTGGCGACGCAGGCACGAAGACTTCGGGCACCAAGACGGCGACCAAAACCACCAAAACAACCCGCGCAAAGGCTGGTACGGCTAAATCCAGTACAGCTAAATCCAGCACAACTAAATCCAGCACGGCTAAATCCAGCACAACTAAGGCGGCCGCTGCGAAGAAGACGACCAAATCTGCTAAATCGACGGCTGAGGCAGAGGCTGAGGCAGCGCCAACTGAGCCAGCGCCCGCCCAAAAAACGGCAGCAAAATCCACCCCTGCCAAGTCCACCACTCAAAAAGCGGCATCTACAACGCGCAGCACTAAGTCCACCAAAGCGTCCTGAGCATCTTATTGACTAGTACTGTTGACTGAAACTGCCTGACGCTGAGCGGTCAGAAACGCCTAATTTTGAAATGCTTGGTTTTAGTAAACCCAGCGAACCCGGTGATCCGGCTCGGTGCTGGCGATCGCCCCGCTGCTCTCTAGATAAACCAGCGCTGGATATTGGGTAAACCGCCCCAGCCCACCTGTCCACCAGGGATCGAGCGTCCAGTAGATCTGCTGCGCCGTCAGACCATCGCAATAGAACAGCAGGGCACTGCCCAGCGTATGCTGATCTGGATTGGGGCCAGGCAAGGCTCTGGCTGCCTCCGGAGAACAGTGCCACGCGATGATGTGGAGCGATCGCCCCAGTCGCGTCGCCACCTGTTCTGCGGCTTTGGCTAGACGCACAATGGCCTGCATCGCCGCCAGATTCTTCGGCAGATATAGCCCGCCCTGGGTCGCCTCTGCCCAAGTCAGCCGTCCACCAGGGGCGATCGCCCCGTGCAGTTGAATCGTGTCCAGCGCCCACTCGGTTTGCAGCACCGGCAGCAGGTCGGGTACGGGCGCAGGCATTGCGTCTAGAGAACCAGGATGTGCTGCTTGCAGGCGGCGTAGATCTTCCACGAGCGATCGCACGGTTGCCTCGCCTGTTTCCAGCCCCCGCCAGGTCTGCACCAGATGCAGCAGGGCCACTCGCTGAGCATCGGTTTGACGATAGGCGGCGGGAATCCGCTGGACAAATCGCAGAAGCTGCTGATCAAGCTGGCGAGCAGCATCCAGCAGCGCGGCGGGGCTGGCGCTCATCAGTGCCTCTGGATCTACGCCCAGCGTCCGCACGGCTGTCGTGCGCGAATCCAGACCTTGCCATAGGCGAAAGGTTTCCGTCAGGGCATTGCGCTGTTCCCCTTTGCCCAGGTAATGCGCCGGAAGCCGCTGCACAAAAGCCATCAGCGCCGGATCGAGGATTGCCAGATCAGGGGAAACTGGCTCTTTTTTCTCCAGAGAGGCGATCGCCGCTTCTCGGCTGGGCAACTGTCGCCAGCACTGCACCAGCCGCAGCAGCGCCTCCCGCTGATGGGGATAGCCTGCGTAGTTGAGCGGCAGGCGGCGGCTCAGGTCTTGCAAGGCGATGTCCAAGCGGTCAGTAGCAGGCAGCGCGTCTGGCTCAGAGGTTGACCCACGGGGCAGGAGCGAGTGAATGGCGGCCGATTGGCTGTCCAACTTCCGCCAGAGTCGCACTGCCTCCAGCAGTCCGTCCCGCTCGTGGCTCAGCCCGCGATAGGTTGCAGGCACTTGTTCCAGGAAATTCAGCAGCGCCCCATCCACAAACGCCAGGTTAGACGGCAACCCTGCCGCCAGATGGTCTGCTTCCACCCTTTGGACATAGGCCCGCAGCAGCGCCCCGCCGTCGCAGGGTTCGATCTGGGCGGCGTGGGTGTCGTTGGGCGGCGGCAGATAGCCCTCCGCCAAGGCAGTCAAAAAGCGATCGCCATAACGTCCCCGATCCACGTCCCACAGGTCTGCACTTTGCCAGCCCTGGGCAATCAGGCGATCGGTAATGCTGCGAACCGTGCTGGCGGCGACCTGCACCTGTCCAGGTAGCGTTTCCACCTCTGTCAGCGCCACCTGGTTGGCAGGCGAGATGCCGAGGCCGACTTCACCATCGCTAAGGGTTGGAGCCTGATGCACCGCGTGGAGGGCTGCCAGCAGCGGCGCATGAACCCCAGCGCGATCGCCCGCCTGCTGAAAAAATGCCCTGCGCTGTGCGGCGTTGAGTGGTTCCATCGCTCCCTGTCCTCCCAGTCTTGCCAGTCTTGCAATTCGGCTTCGCGATTGTCCGTCGCGGCTCCAAACGACTATCTGCCCTCCCAATTTACCCGCTGATGCCCGTTTGGAGACAGGTTGTGGATTTTGGATTGGGGATTTTTGGATTGAGGATTTTGGATTGCCAAGTCAGGCGTTGATGAGGCTTCTAGGTATTAGCGCTATTTGTGAGAATTAATCTGGGTGTCAAAAAGGGGATAGGGCAGAAGCATTTGACCGAGATATTTGAGATAGGCAGTTTAGGCGGAGGCTGCGACGGATTTCTTCACCTGGGATTCCAAAATCACGCCGTAGAGCGGACTGGTTTTCAGCAGTTCTTCATGGGTGCCCTGGGCCACCAGTCGCCCCTTGTCCATTACCAGAATGCGATCGGCAGTGCGGACGGTGCTGATGCGCTGGGCCACCACGAAGGAGGTGCAGGTGCGGCGGCGCATCAGGTCGTCGAGGGCGGCTTGAATCTCGGCGCTGGTTTTGGCATCCACTGCCGAAGTGCTGTCGTCCAGGATCAGAATGTTGTAGTCGGTGAGCAGTGTGCGGGCGATCGCCAATCGCTGCTTTTGCCCACCCGACAGCCCCACGCCCCGCTCCCCAACGAGGGTGTGATATCCTTCTGGCAAACTGGCGATAAAGTCGTGAATTTGCGCCGTTTTTGCCACGGCGATCGCCTCTTCTAGGGTGGCGTGGGGCTTGGCGTAGGTGATGTTGGACAAAATCGTGCCGGAAAACAGCGTCGTTTCCTGAAACACAATGCCAATGCGCGATCGCAGGCTTTGCAATGTGAAATCACGCACATCGCGCCCGTCAATCCGCACGGCTCCATCCGTCACGTCGTAAAACCGGGGAATCAGGTTGACCACAGTGCTTTTGCCCGATCCGGTCATGCCCAGGATGGCGATTAGCTCGTTGGGCCGGGTCTCGAAAGACACATGGCGGAGGGCAGGCGTGCTGGAGCCAGGATAGCGGAACGACACATTCTCAAACGTGATGCGGCCGCCGCAGGTGACAAACGGAACCGCGTTGGGGCGATCGCGAATTTCGACTTCCGCATCCACCACTTCGTAGACGCGCTCTGCCGAAGCCGCCGCCTGGGCGATCGCCGGGGCCGCAAAGCCAATCAGCAAAATCGGCTGCAAAATCAGCAGCAGGTAGGAGTTAAACGCCACCAGTTCGCCTACCGAAAAGCGGCCGCCAATCACGGCCGCGCCGCCATAGCCAATCACCGCCACCGTCACCAGGTTGCTCAGCAAAAAGATAAACGGAAACGTATTGCGAATCGACCGCACCGTTTTCAGGTTGGTCGCCACCAAGTCTTGATTCAGGCTGGAATAACGCGCCGTTTCCACGTCCTCCCGCACAAACGCCTTGACCACGCGCACGCCGATCAGGTTCTCTTGCAGCACGGCGTTTAGATTGCTCAACTGTTCCTGCACTTGGCGAAATAGGCTGCTGTTTTGCCGCAAAAACCGCGCCATCAGCCAGCTACTTGCAGGCACGACCGTCAGCGTGATCAGCGCCAGTTCCCAGTTCATCATCAGCAGAATGATGGCGATCGCCACCAGCGTCACCACGCCGCTGATCACCTGAATCAGGCTGGTGCTGAGAAACGTCCGCACCTGCTCGATGTCGCTGGTGACTCGCGTCAGCAGTTGCGAGGTCTGCGCCTGGTCGTGATAGCTAAAACTGAGGTTTTGAATTTTCCGAAAAATGCGGTTCCGCAGGTCATAGGCTACGCCCTGCGACAGGGCCTCGGCACAAAAACTTTGCCCAAAGTTGAACACACCCCGGGCGATCGCCGCCGCCACCAGCCCGCCCGCTCCATACAGCACCACGTGCAGATTGCGTTGCGCCACCCCCTGGTCAATCGCCCAACGAAAGAGTTGCGGGGTCGCCGCGTAGGCCGCAATTAGCAGCAGCGCACTCAGCAGCCCGCCCAGCGTCAGCCAGGGATAGTGCCGCAAGCTGCCCAAGACTCGCTGGAGCGGCAGCAGCGAAGACTTTTCTTCCAGATTGTTCAGATCAGACGATGGCACAGATCAGCCGCCCCCGAAGCCCCAAACAATTCCCTCCAGCCTATCAGACCAGGGGCGATCGCCGCTGCTCTAGCCAGTCCGTTGGCTCAGCTAGCTAATCTAGTTAATCTGGTTAAGCCCATGAATCTAGTCAAGAATCTTGGCAGGAATACCCACCGCCGTCTTGCCTGCGGGTACGTCCTTCAACACCACGGCGTTTGCGCCCACATTGGCATCGTCGCCCAGCGTCACCGCACCCAGAATCTTCGCCCCCGCGCCCACATTCACCCGCTTGCCGAGGCGGGGCGCTTCCGTGGGGCGATCGAGATAGCGGTTGCCCATCGTCACGCCCTGACGAATCACGCTGTCGTCGCCGATTACCGTCTGCCCATGAATCACGATCGCCCCTTGGTGCTCGATAACCACGCGCCGCCCAAGCTGCACCGTGTAAGGCAGTTCGATCCCGTAAACATTGCGAACATGGCGAAACATGGCCCGGTAGAGAATGCTGAAAGGGGCCCTCAGCAGCTTCGGCTCAATGCCCATGCGCCACACGCCAAAGCGATGCACCGCCACGGCACGAAACCCAGGCTTCGTCCAATCGCGGCCGTGGGCGATCCAGTCTTCTTTGATCTGCTGCCACAGCGACAACGGCGCATCCTCTGAAGCGGCAGACATCATGGAGGGGTCAGTATGAGCAACCATAGGTCGGGGTTTGAAGTTTGGGACTGGGGATGTGGTGAGATATCGGTTTAAGCCACTTAAGCCACGAGGGGTTGGGGGGATTAAAGCCCTGGATCTGACTCCAAAACCTCGCCAGACTTTTTGCTAATGCCAGACTTTTTGCTAGCGCCAGATCACGAGCAGCGGGCAGGCTTAATTTCGGCTCCCTTTAGAAACACGCTGTTGGCGATGAAATCGGACAGGAAATTGGGCGGGTCGGCATCGGGCTTTTGCTGGAGGACACGCCGCAACCGCCATAGGGCAAAGGTGCTAGCCCACACAGCATCGGTCGCCGCGGCATAGAGCCAGCCGTGGTTTTTGACAAAATAGCGGCGGCGCGAGTCAAACCAATATTGTGGGCGACGCTTGGGCGCTTGCTTTTGGTTGGTGACTCCGGAGCTTTGCCCCACCAGATGCACGACGCGGCTCTCTGGCACATACCAGCAGGGCCAACCAGCGCGATGGGCTTGCAGGCAAAAGTCCATCTCTTCGTAATACATGAAGTATTCTTCGTCCATCAGCCCAACGGCATCGAACACCTCGCGGCGGATGATCATGCTGGCTCCGGCCACCCAGTCGGTCTGGAAGGTGTCATCGGAAACGGGTGGTGCAACCGTCCAGCGGTTTAGCAGTTGGCTGACCACGCCCAGCCGCAGCCCGCTGTCGATTTCGCTCAGCAGCGTGTGGAACCGGAAGGCCGAGCGCTGGGGCGTGCCGTCTGGGTCTTCTAGCCGACTGCCCGCAATGCCAACCGTGGGATGCTCGTCCATGAACTGAACCAGCACTTGCAGCGCCCGCGGCCGAACGATGGTATCTGGGTTGAGCAGCAGCACGTAGTCTGGCGGGTGTGCGGATTGCAGCGCTGGCCGAATCGCCGCATTGTTGCCATAGGCAAAGCCGCCGTTTTTCGGTAAGGGCATAAAGGTACACCAGGATTCCCAGCCCTCAGCGGCGATCGCCTCTCCGATTTTTGCGACCGAGTCATCTGGCGAGAGGTTGTCGGTCACCACGACGCGGGTATCGGGCATGGCCTGAATTTCGGGGACGAGCGATCGCAGCGTATCGATGGTCAGGTCGGGCGTTCGGTAGTTCACGATTACCACCAGCAGGCGGGTTGCTGGGGTCAGCGGTAAAGATTGAGTCATAGGGGTTGATCAAAAACGCGCATAACTGGGTTGCTTTGGGCTAGCGATGGGTCGATCAATGCACCGGAACCCGTCCTTTTCGATCCACTGAGATTAAATCACACAGCGGCTAAAATCACGGTATCAATCCACTCATCCGTTAGATCACGGTACAGAGCTTTTGATACTTGGCGGCCTTTTGCTGGCGTAGCTGATTTAGCCCCTTGCTCAGCACTTTCCACTGGGGCGGGGCACTGTTGACCAGAGGCCCCTGCGCTGCCAGCCAGGTTCCTACATCGGGATGCGTGTCGTTCAGGCATTGCAGAAACGTGTCCCAAAACGGCATCCACATCGCATCGTGATAGTGCAAAATCTTGGCTTGCCGCAGCTTTTCGGGGTCATACCATTGGGCGTGGGTCTTGGTGCCCATGCCGTAGTTGTGTGAATGGGGGAGCGATCGCCAGCGCAGGCCCATCTTCACCATCGCCATGCCCAGCGTGTGCTGGGTGAAATACACGCCCGCCTTGGCAGAGGCGATGTGGGCATCCAGCAGTTTCAGCGTCGTGTCCAAGTGGATCTTGGAAAATCCTGTGGCGCGGCGATAGACAAACACGCCGCTGTTCCAGTACAGGCGGATTTTGATGCCCTCGCGCTCCGTCACCACCCACGGCAAATCCGATAGCTCCAGTCCCGCCACCTTGCAAGCTTCGCGCCAGTAAGGTTCAAACGGATCGTCCGGGCCGGATGTGCCAATGTTCTTGTCGGGGGCGCAGGCGGCAAAGTCTTCGTCGGCAGATAGGCGGAGCTGGTCGGGTTCGCCCAAAATCAGCAGGTCGCTATCCAACCAGCCCAGAAACTCCGTGGTGCAGCGTTCCTCAACCGCCGCCATCGCGTAGTGCTTGTTCAAAAAGCTTTTCCAGGCGTAGGGATTGGGGGCGCGAAAGCGCAGGTATTCCACACCTAGGCGGTCAAACGCCCGCAGCGTCTTGCCCGACAGCGGCGGCCCAAAGCGCGGCGTGACTGCCACCACGGGCACATCGGCAAAGGCCCCGCCCCAGCGCCGCAGGCTCTCTACCATCCGCACGGTCTGGGTTTCCAGCCAGCCCGACTCGACGCAGCAGACAAAGGTGGTGTCAGTTCTTCGCTCTTCGCTCTTCACTCTTCGTTCTTCACTCTTTGATCTTTTTGATCTTCGCTCTTCGTTCTTGCTCAAATTGGCGACAGATGACATAGGGTTGCTCCGTAATGTGCTTTGGTTCTGGATTGGCGCTGTTCGGATTCGATTCCCAGGACTGCGGTCAGGTTTCGCGATATTCGGGTTGCAGCGCACTCGCACCATAGTTTTGCGATTTGCAGGTCAGCAGCAGCGTTTTCAATCGGGCAGCCCAGCCGCGCTTGGGGTCATAAAAGCGGTCTTGCAGTTTGAGGCAGGCTCGCTGCTTTTGCTGATATAAAGCGCGATCGCCCATCAGCGTCACCAGCGCCTCAGCGTAGGCAACGGTATCGTTTGGTGGCACTTCGATCACGGCCTCGCGCACAGCCGACAGAGCAGGACAGGCGGCAGACGTGACCACCGGACGACCCGCCAGCACGCCTTCTACCACCACTTTGTTGAATCCCTCTACGAAATCCGTTCGAGTGGGCACGATGACAGCATGGGCGGCTTCGTAGCGCTGCCGCATGGCGGTCTGGTCGCAGTGTCCGTGGCAAATAAAGGAATCTGCCAGTCCCGCCGCTGCGGCAGCCTGTCTCAGCGCATCCAGCGCCGATCCATCGCCGCACAGGTCGAATACGATATCCTGGCTGAGGCTGCGCGTTTGCTTGGCGATGTCCAGCAGGTCGAACACGCCTTTTTCAGGTTCGATGCGCCCCGCAAACAGCACACGAAAGGGCGATCGCGCTTCGTCAGGCGGCTTCAGCAGGGCAAACTGTTCCCGCCGATAGACAGGGGTAAAGATGGAGATGGTGCGATGCTGACGATGGGTGATCATGGCGACCTGCTCAGCGATATCATCAGAAATCGCCAAAATCGCGCGACAATCCTGCTGAAACAAGCGTTTTCCCCACCTGAGCGCAGTCTTTTCAAGTTTTCGCATGGGCAAAAACTTGCGCCACAGGACGCAGTGCAGCGATGGGATCACCTGCACCCCCAGCCGAGGCAACAGTGACAGCATGAACCAGTGGGTCGTGCCGTCAGCAACAACTGCTACATCAGCTCGAAATTGCACTGCCGTCATCACCAGCCGCAGTCCGTACCAGATTTGCCCCGCGTGGTAGATCAACCCCGTTGCCTTTTGAAAGGGAATCGGCCGATGTTCCAGAGTAAATGCACCATCCTGAAGCGTTCGCTTATCTCGATGCGAAGAAATCACGTAAGCGTTCGCATTGAGTTCGCGGCAGACTTCAAAGAACTGTCCGGAGTACGTCACAGACACCTGCGATGGATCATCTTTATGCTGTCTCCAGTGCTGGTATGTTCCAATTACATTTCCAGGGCCAGCCGCGTACAAAACGCGCAGAGACGATGGCATCACCTTTTGCATGAAAACGGCCTCAGATCAGCGGAAGAAGCAGTTGCAGCAATCTCAGCGTGGGCGTATGAAGGACACTCTGGAGGCGTTAAGTCGTGCAGAGGGCGGCACTTTTCACTTAGCGTTCCCGAACTTAGGGCGAAGCTAGCGGCAGGCTTGGCCTTCGACGCGGGAGCGATCGCCCCGCGGGTTTGCGTTTGGGCACTCGTTTTCGCAGCGGCTCCGGTTTCAGCACCAGCCCCGCAATGCCGCCGCTAGAGAGGGTGAAAATGGGATTGGGCATGGCGTTTAGCACACAGTCCAGCGCAAATAGAATCGTGACGACCGCCACGCAGACCGCAGGAGCCGCCAGCGGTTGGGCCCAAACTTTTGGCGGATAACGGCTGACGCAGAGCAGAAACGATGGCACAATCATGGTGCTGAACAGCGTGATCAGCCCAAACGCGCCCTGATTCCCAAAGGCAATGATCCACAGG
Organism: Thermoleptolyngbya sp. C42_A2020_037; assembly: GCF_015272455.1. Classification (NCBI taxonomy): domain Bacteria; kingdom Bacillati; phylum Cyanobacteriota; class Cyanophyceae; order Oculatellales; family Oculatellaceae; genus Thermoleptolyngbya; species Thermoleptolyngbya sp. C42_A2020_037. The sequence goes on along the minus strand of NZ_JACYLP010000049.1, from coordinate 34,607 downwards.
CTGTCCGTCACAGAAATGTCTTTGCCATAGTCGTCGTAGACGCGGGCCCGCCCCCAGCCGCCCCAGCCAAACACAGGTCGCTGGCGGGCTTTTTCGCTCAGCAGTTCCTCGTTTTCTAGCCGAAAGATCAGTGATTGGGCACGTTCTGCATTTAGCGTTTTGGTGACAAATTCTTCGATGCTGTCGCGGCGATCGGGCGTGATGTAGCCCGTTGCGCCCATGTAGAGGTACGTGCCGATGAACACGACCAGGAGGATAAGTGGAACGTAGGTTTTCAGCTTGCTGCCCAGAAATAGAATGATCAGACCAAACACCAGCAGCAGGTAAGCACCCGTCGATCGGCAGTTGAGAAAGCTGACCACCAGTACGGGCACCAGCGTTTTCATCGGCTGATCCCAATACTTTTTCAGCACGCCGCTTTTCCAGAGCCAGATGCCCACCAGCGCCGCCGCCATCATCCACGCCCCTACCGCCAGCCCGTGGGACATAAACACCGTGGGACGATAGCCGCCCATCCGCATGGTTTGAGAAAAGTCGGCGCGGGCGTGATAGCCGTAGACCATCCGGTGAAGCTGGGGGCTAAAGCGCGATTCGTAAAGGGTGAAGGGAATATAGGTTAAGCCACCCGCAAAGATGGCGATCGCCAAGTGCTTCATGCCCGCCAGATTACTCAGGTACAATCGCCCAAAAAAGTAGGGTAGCCCCCAACTCACGACCTGCTCCAGGCTGCTGGAAACGCCGTCGTAGGCCCCCAGCCCATTGGCCATTGACGAGACAAATGGACTGATGCAATACAGCGCCATCAGCCCGTCGATCCAGCCGGGTTTGAAGGTGCTAAATCGTCCTGAGTCGAACACAAACACTGCCAGCAAAATGCAATAGCACGTCGCCGACATTTTGGTGTAGTCGGGAATGCTGGGCAGCACAATGGCGGCCTGCGGCAGGAACAGCCACGCGATTACAAAACTGATGATGACGGCCCGCGGGGGGGAATAGCGCGTGAACAGGTACAGCACGATGGGAATCCAGCCGTACATCACGAGGGCAACTGTTGGACTCATGGCGATCGCTCCTCCGGGTTACACCGATCCGCCAAAGGCGGGCAGCCCCCAGCCCAGCGCCAGCCGCAGCCCCAGCACCGCCGCCAGCAGTCCCAAAAACACGGCCGTCGCCTGCACATCCTGTCGCCAGCAGCCCAGCCGCTCTTTTTCCAGCCCGTATAGCACCACGCCATACATCGGCAGGTCGCTAAAGGTGATGGCCAGCACGCCGCCCCATAGCCCTGCCGCGTCAAACCCATAGGGAATGCCAAGGGCGATCGCCCCAAACCGCAGCAGATTGCCCCAAGCTCCGTAAACCGACTTGCCCACACTCAGCAAACAGGGGTTCATCGTGCTATACAGCAGCGTATGCCATAGCCCGAAGGACATCACAGGCACCATCCACGCGGCATCGCGATAGCGGTTGTCATAGAGCGTCAGGATGAACAAATCGCCAAAGCCCACCACGCCCGACAGCAGCAGCGCCGACCCCATCAGCAGCAGCCAGCGCTTTTTCAAAATCTTGGCCCGCAGTTCAGGCCGGGGCAGATCTGCCGTGCGCGACACCACGGGAAAAATCACCTTGGTTCCCAATGCGCCAATCACCTGCCGGGGAATGTCCGACAGGGTAAAGGCAATTGTGTAAATCCCCAGCATGGTGATGGAGATGTATTTGCCGAGAATCAAGCGGTCGGCCTGGGTCGCCAAAAACGTCAGCGCGGTAGAGATAAAGATCCAGCGTCCAAAGCTGAATAAATCTCGCAGCGATTCTTTTTCCCAGCACAACTGGTTGCGATAGCCCGGAATCAGCCAAAAGCTGCGAGCTGTTCGCAGGGCCGCCGCCACCAGGTTGCCGCCCACCAGCGCCCAAATCGTTGGGCTAAAGCTGGCCCAGATGATCATAAAAATCAGCGAGGCCGCCTGCATGATGGCATCGAACTTGATGGTCTTGGCCAGGTCAACGTGGCGGCGCAGGGTCGCAACAGCGGTAGACTCAAACCCGTTAAGAATGGTGGTCAGCCCGACGATGGGAATCAGCCAGAGCAGGCGTGGCTCGTTGTAAAACTGGGCAGTGGGATAGGCGATCGCCAGACAAAACAGCCACAGCCCAAAGCCCCGCACGATTTGCAGCGTCCAGGCCGTGTTGTAAAAGGCTGGCTCGTCGCCGCGCTTGTTTTGCACGATGCTGGGAATGATGCCCACGTCAGAAAATAATTGCAGCCCGATGATGGGAATATTCACCAGTGCCATCAGTCCGAAATATTCCGGCAAGAGCAGCCGCGTCAGGATCAGGTTGCCGCCAAAGCGCATGACCTGGCTGGCTCCATAGCCTGCAATAGTCCAGATCACGCCGCTGAGGGCTAGTCGGTTGAGAGAGGCAGAAGAGGCCATGCGAATTTCATGAGAAGGGGCAGAGAGACGTTCGGTCGCGTTCCAAGCAGGCTAGATGCTGTTGAGCGAAGGCAGCAGATGAGGTTGGGGCAGACAGCCAGCAGCAACCGTAGGCAACTCCTAGCCTTCGGGAATCGGTTGAGACAGGTCGGGTGGGGCGATCGCCTCAGACAATCGCGCTTCGGTTTCAATTTGTTGGAATAGGGCGGCCAGCTTACGAGCTTCGGTGGCGGCGTTGTGCTGCTGAAACACGCGCGATCGCCCATGATGTCCCATCGCGCTGAGCGTCTTTGTGTCTGCTTGCAGCACCTCCCGCAGCGCCGCCGTCAGGTCTTCTACTGCGCCTGGCGGCACTAGCCAACCCGATCGCCCCGGCTCCACCAGTTCGGGAATTCCGGCGACGTAGGTACTCACCACCGGACGCGCCAGCGCCAGCGCTTCCATCAGCACCACGGGCAGTCCTTCTGCAAAGCTGGGCAGCACCAGCGCACGAGAGCGCTGAATCTGCTGCCGCACGTCTGCGCTGCTGGCCCAGCCCGTAATTTCAACCTGAGACTGTAGACCGTACTGAGCGATGGCCGCCTCTACCTGGGGACGCAGTTCGCCGTCGCCCACCAGCACCAGCTTGAAGGGAATACCCTCCGCCGCTAGGGGGGCGATCGCCTCCAGCAACAGCAGGTGTCCCTTTTGCTCACTCAGTCGCCCCACGCAGACCAATTGCTGCGTTTCGGGAACCGGGGTCGCCGCCTGGGTCAAAAATTCTTCATCCACACCGCAGTGAACCACCTGAATCTTGCGCCAATCGGCAGCCTCACACCAGCGCATGAGTTGACTTTTGCCGAAGGCGCTGATCGCCACCACCGCCGCCGCCCGCCGAATTTTTTCGGGCAGCAGCAGCGCCTCTGGTCGGTCAAATTCTTCGGGGCCATGCACCGTAAAGCTGTAGGTCGGCCCGCCCAGCGCGTGACACAACATGGCTACGGTCGTGGAGTTCGTACCAAAATGAGCATGGACATGCGTAATTCCCTGGATCTCAAACTCGCGTCGCAAAATGCAGGCTTCCGCTAGGTAAGCCAGATGGTGAGCCAGCCCGCGCTGACCCCGACGACTAATCTTCAGCGTAAAGGCAAGTGCTTTTAGAAACTGTCCGGGGTGAGCCAACGCCGTTTGAATTAATCCGGTCAGCAAGCCAGAAACACCCCGCGACAAGATCACCTGAGTTTTGTGTAGCTCTGCCTCGTCGCCAGGATCGACCAGTTCGCCGCTACAGGAGCGCACCGAAAAGCGAGCAACGGGCGTGCCAGCCGCCTCCAGCGCCAGGATCTCTCGCCGGATAAAGCTGTGGCTGACCTTGGGATATTGATTCACCAGATACGCAATCGTCATGGCTGCTTTTGCAGGGGGGATGTGCTAAGGGCGGGCTGAGGCTGCGCCCCAATCCAGTGTGCCCATGCGGGATGGGGTGGTAACATTTGCCACGCCAAGTATGCGTCACAGAAAATTCCAACGGCTGGACTGAAACCGGATTGAGGGGCAATATCGGCCCGACTTTTAAGCACGCCAAGATGCATCAAAGCCGAAGCAAATTCTGGCAATCTCCGCAATTTTGACTAGACTTGCGGGCGTTACTGAGAGCCAGCAGTTGGGCATTCTAAAGCCAGAGTTTCTGAATCAACGCAGCGTGCGATCGCCCGCTCTGCCTTTATCCAGTCCTCGAGATAGAAAGCCCGCTCATTCACCTAAGCCCAATTCAAACTGCACCGATCGCAAAGATGCGTCTCACTTAAAAATCAGCGTCTATGACACCCCCAATCCAGACTGTTGCGACTCATCTTCCCGACGCTCTCTGCCCTCCTGTGCCGCAGCGTGTCCGTCCAATCGCCCACCGCAACAATATCCGTGTTAATACGGCATTAACAGTTTTCATTAGCACTATTGCCCTGCCCGTCATTAGCGCCATCGCCCTCCCCGTCGCCGCGCAAACGTCTTCGACAGGCACGTCTTCGACAGGATGGACAGCAACCCCGACCTCTCCTGCTGCGCCGATGACAAACGTCCCAGCGCAGGTACAACCCTCGCCCCAACCGGGGTTGCAGCCCTTGATGCCGCTCCTGCCCGCTGCACCCCAGACTGACTCGCCCTTTACCCTCCAGCAGCCCCTCCCTGCCGCCCAAAGCCGTGATACCTACATCCTGGGTGCAGGCGATGCCATTCGCATTGATATTTTCGACGTGCCAGAATTCAGCGGGCAGAATGGGCAATACACCATCCTGTCGGATGGCTCTCTGAACCTGCCCTGGATTGGCAATGTGTCGGTGCAGAACATGACGTTAGAGCAGGCCGCCAACACGCTGGCTCAGCGCTACGCCCGCTATATCGACGATCCGCTGATTACCGTGACGCTGCTGGCTCCCCGACCCATGCGGATTGGGATTATCGGTCAGGTGAATCGCCCTGGCATTTACACCGTTAACCCAGCAACGGGCGCAACCTCCCAAAAGCAAACCGTCAGCACCGCTATCCAGGCGGCAGGCGGTATTACCCAACTGGCCAACGTGCGGGCTATCGAGGTGCGCCGCCCCACGCCCAGCGGAGAGCAGAGCATCACAGTCGATCTGTGGCGATTCTTGCAGGCTGGCGACATTTCTCAGGACATTGCGCTGCAAGATGGCGATACGGTGGTGATTCCCCAGGCCGATTCCATTGACCCCGCAGAGTCGGCTCAGATCGCCGCCGCCAGCTTTTCCCCCGCTACGATTAACGTCAACATCGTGGGCGAGGTGATGCGACCGGGCACCATTGCGCTGCCGCCGAATGTCTCGCTGAATCAGGCCATCATGGCGGCAGGTGGGTTTAATCGGCAGCGGGCACGGCAGAGCGAAGTCAGCCTGATCCGGCTCAATCCCGACGGAACCGTGACGAAGCGCGACGTTGACATTGATTTTGCGGCCAGCCTGAACGATGCCACCAATCCGCCGCTTCGCAGTAACGACATTATCGTGGTCGGGCGATCGTCCCTCGCGTCTACCTCGGATTTTTTGAATACGCTGCTCAGCCCGCTCAACGGCGTGTTTTCCATTTTTCGCGTGTTTGATGGGCTGGGTACTCTGCTGGCCCCGTCGCCCCGAAACCCCTAGAGCAGAGCAAGCAACCCAAGGAGTTCATCTTTGGGCCATGTTGGATAACGGCGAACGCATGGTTGGTTAAAGCAGGGTGCATTCTAGAAACGCCTTTCAAAGTAGGGCGTTCAACCTGAAATTTAAGCGCAGATTCTCAAGGTTCTAAGCAAAAAATTCAGGGGTTCCTATCAGCCTTTCAGCCCTGGCGGTCTCAATAGGCAATATAGATGACCCCGCACTGCGAGAGACATCACAGCGAGAAAATTATGGATCAGGATTTGGACCTGCAAGCTCTCGATGAGCCAGGGGAAGCCAGTGCTCCGAAAAAGGGCGGACTGCCGATTGGCGGACTGATCCGCATGGTGAAGCGGAAGATCTTGATCATTAGTGGAATGACCGGGGCGCTGTCGATTGCCGCCTGGTTATCGACCGCCTCTGATTTGCCCACCTATCGCGGCAACTTTCAACTGCTGGTGGAGCCTGTGACCTCGGAGGCACGAATTGCCGAGCCAACGGCGCTGACTCGTTCTGCTGGCGGTGTGCCCAGCCGCGATATTTTTAGCCTGGACTATCCAACGCAACTGCAAATTTTGCGGAGTCCCAAGGTGTTGGAAGAGGTTTATGAAAAGGTGCGAGCTAAGTACCCAGCATTTACCTACTTTCAGCTAATCCAGGGGCTAGAGTTGGGGCGGATTGGCAATACTCGCACAACGGAGACAAAGATTTTACAGGTGGGCTATTCTGGCTCCGATGCCGATCTTGTGCAACTGGTGCTGAATGAGCTGGCGAGTAAGTATCTGCGCTATAGCCTGGAGGATCGCAAGTCTCGCATTAGTGAGGGGGTGAAGTTCATCGAAGATCAGCTTCCGGGTTTGCAACGGCGGGTGGCTGAGCTAGAAAAACAACTCCAGGAATTGCAGCAATCCTACGAACTCATCGATCCATCTTCGCAGGGGGGGCAAATTTTTTCGCAACTCCAGACGGTGACGGAGCAGCAAGTCGCAACCCAGCAGCAGATTCAAGAACAGCGCGTGCTTTACAACACGCTGCAACGGCAGTTGGGTCTGTCGCCCAATGAGGCGATCGCCGCTTCGGCCCTCAGCCAAGATCCCCGCTATCAGCAGTTGCTCAGCAGCATCAATGAAATCGACAGTCAGATTGCGCTGGAGTCGAGTCGCTTTACCGATGAAAGCCCGATTATTCAGCGATTGCGACAGCGGCAGGCCAATTTGACGGCCGTGCTGGGGCAACAGGCCAATCGCATCCTGGGGCCGCAACTGGCTCGCAAAGCAGATTCGCTGACTTATCAAGACTCGCTGCGGTTGGGGCTGATTCAGCAATTGATCAGTACTGCCAATGAGATGCAGGTGTTGCAGATGCGGGATCAATTTCTGGCACGGCGACAGGCGGAGGTTTCGCGCCAGGTGCAACAGTTTCCGGCGATCGCCCGTCGGTATGCCGAAATTCAGCGCGAACTGGGCGTGGCCACCCGCACGCTGGATCAACTGCTGGGGCAGCGCGAGACGCTGCGGGTAGAAGCCGCCCAGACACAAGTGCCGTGGGAACTGATCTCAGAACCCATGCTGCCTCGTGATCCGAGTGGCGCTGCCATTCCCGATCCCAATAGCTCTCGCAAGAAGCTGATGATGGGCATGGTGGCCGGGCTGGCGCTGGGACTGGGAACGGCAGTGCTGATTGAAAAGCGGCAAAACATCTTTTTCGGTGCAGAAGACGTGAAAGATGCCGTGCCTGTGCCTCTGCTGGGGGTGCTGCCGGCCTGCGCCACGGCCGACCCCTGCGGCAGCTTGCTCAGCATTGCGCCCAGCAGTGGGGAACTGAGCGAGGATGCCTTCCCGTTTCTGGATGCAGTGAACAATTTCTACGCCAGCCTGCGATTTCTCAACCCCAACAACCTGGTGCGATCGCTCGTCGTTTGCTCTCCTGCTACGGGCGACGGCAAGACCACCATTGCCCTCCACCTGGCGCAGACGGCGGCGGCGGCGGGGCAGCGCGTGCTGCTGGTGGATGCTAACCTGCGATCGCCCAAGCTGCACAGCATTCTGAACTTGCCGAATGAATGCGGGCTGAGCGAACTGCTGGCCCAAAAAGTCTATCCCGAAGATGCCATCCAGGTCTGCCCCAGCTTAGAGCATCTGTGCATCCTCACTGCCGGGCAAACGCCCCCCGGCACGACCAAAATGCTGGCCTCGCCCCAGATGAAAGACCTGATGGCGGCGTTTGATGCCCAATTTGACCTGATCCTGTACGACACGCCCAACCTGGGCAGCACAGTGGATGCCAACTTTTTGGCGGCCCAGGCAGACGGAATCTTGCTGGTGCTGGCGGTGCGCCAGACGGCCTACTCCAAGACTAAGGAGGTGCTGAAAAAGCTGGAGGAATTTCACCTGCCCATTATTGGCACTGTGGCCAACCGGGCGATCGCCCCTGCCGAAGTGTCTGAAGAGGATGATGAATACGACGAATATGATGAAGATTCCGAAGGAATTTGGGCAGCAGCAGCAGCCGAGTTGGAACCGGACTACAATCCTGCCTACAATGTCGATGTCGATGACGTTGAGGACGTTGAGGACGTTGAGGACGACGACGCGGACGAAGCCCTCCAGCCCGTTCTAGACCCCCTATTTGTGGATGACATCGCATCATGACTCGACTTTTGGCAGGCGACATCGGCGGCACCAAAACGATTCTGCGGCTGGCAGAAGTCCATAGCGACGACGGCCCGGTTAAGCTGCAAACGCTCCATGAGATGCGCTACGTCAGCGCGGAATATCTCGACCTGGTGCCGATGGTGCGGGCGTTTCTGGCAGACGCAGAAAACTGCATGGGCTGCGCTCCTGGAATTGAGAAAGCCTGCTTTGCGATCGCCGGGCCTGTGGTCAACAATACCTCCGTGCTAACCAATCTCTCCTGGACCCTGGAGGGCGATCGCCTCAGCCGCGAACTCAACATTCCCAATATCAGCCTGATCAACGATTTTGAAGCCGTCGGCTACGGCATTTTGGGTCTGGGTGAAGACGACTATTACACGCTCCAGGTCGGCAAGCCCCAGCCCAACGCCCCCATCGCCGTCATTGGCGCAGGCACAGGGCTAGGTCAGGGCTTCTTGATTCCTCAGGGGGGCGTGTATTACGTCTACCCGTCGGAGGGGGGACACGCTGATTTTGCGCCCCGTTCAGAACTGGAATTTCAACTCCTGAAATATTTGCTGGATAAGCTAAACATCAATCGCCTGTCGGCCGAGCGGGTTGTGTCGGGGCAGGGGATTGTGTCGATTTACCAGTTTTTGCGCGATCGCCAGCTTGCCGAAGAGTCGCCTGACATCGGCGCGAAAATCCTCACCTGGGAGCGCGAGGCGGGCAAAGCAGAAAAGTCCGTCGATCCGGGCGCGGTAATTTCCCTTGGCGCTCAGGCGGGCGATCGCCTCTGCCAGCAAACCATGACCCTGTTTGCCTCTGCTTACGGAGCCGAAGCGGGCAACCTAGCGCTGAAACTGCTGCCCTTTGGCGGCCTCTACATCGCAGGCGGCATCGCAGCCAAAAATCTGGACGTGCTAAAAGCGGGCGGCTTTATGGAGGCGTTTCTCGACAAAGGGCGCATGAGTCCGCTGCTGGAGCAAATCCCGGTGCATGTGGTGCTGAATGCTCAAGTCGGGCTGATTGGGGCCGCCGTGAGAGCTGCTCGACTGTAGCGAAGTTGATTTATCATCTGGCTCCATCATCTGGAATGATAGTCCCTGTAAGCGTGATACAGCGTTTTTGCAGATCGTGAGGTACGCAGAAGGTTACGAAACCTTTGTCTTTTCAGAAAAGCGCGCATCTCACCCTGCAAGAAGATGCTGTATCTGCGATGCAGTAGGCGACGTCTGAAAGGGCTTGCGTCTCCTAAACGGAGACAAGCGTCTGCTGGCATCGTTCAGCAGGGAGGAGGAACGATGAGGCGGAGACGAATAGCAGTATTCATGGCGAACTTTTGGGAGACGGTGAAAACGCTTCAGCGGGGGCGGGTCAACCTCTCGGAATTGGAGCGCCTTCACAGCGAGATGCTGAGTGAGTCAGTTGCGAATACGCCTTACTTGGTGCTAGTCGTCACGTCCTGCGCGATCGCCACCTTTGGGCTATTGTCCAACAGCGCGGCGGTGATCATCGGCGCGATGATTATCGCGCCCCTGATGTCGCCGATTCGGGCGCTGGCCTTTGGAGCGCTGGAGGGCAACATTCTGCTGGTGCGGCGATCGGCGACATCAGTCTTGCTGGGAACGCTGCTCGCCCTGGCGATCGCCTGGCTATTGGGGCGCGTCGTGGGCATTGCCAGCTTTGGCGGCGAGGTGCTGGCCCGCTCCAGCCCCAACCTGCTGGATCTGGGGGTCGCGGTGGCGGCTGGCGGCGTAAGCGGCTATGCCAAGATCAATCCCAAAGTGTCGGCCTCGCTGCCCGGAACGGCGATCGCCGTTGCCCTTATGCCGCCTGTTTGCGTGATTGGGCTGGGCCTCTCCCAAGGCGACTGGCACCTTAGCCTAGGGGCAACGCTGCTCTACGTCACCAACCTGCTGGGCATCACGTTGTCCTGCATGTTGACCTTTTTGCTGGCAGGCTATACGCCGATCGAACAGGCGCAAAGAGCCTTGCTGTGGGCCTTCACCTTCACCGGGCTGTTGCTAATTCCGCTGGGGGTCAGCTTTGTGCAAATGGTGCAGCAAAACCAGCTTGAGGCCACCCTGAAACGGGCGCTGCTGACGCGCACGGCAACCTTTCAGCGCGTGCAATTGGTCGATAGCGACATCAACTGGTATACCCAGCCCCCCGAAGTGCGGCTGACGGTGCGGAGCCGAGAACCCGTCACCCCGCGCCAGGTGGAACTGCTGGAAGAGTTTGTGAGCCGAGAATTGGGACGACCCATGACGCTGATTCTGTCCGTCAGTCAGGTCGAAGAAGTGCGGCGCGAACCCTAGAGGGCCACGCTGCATCTCTTCCAACCAATATCAGGCATTTCTGCTAGCCGATAACCAATAGCCAATAACCAAGATCAGGCAGCGCCCGGAACTGCGGTTACGGTGGGCAGCGTCATCCACAGGAAAACTGCAAAGGTGGCGATCGCCAGAATAAACTGCACCAGTCGCCCAATCAGCGACCCCACCACAATCCCCAAACCGGCCTTAATTGCCAGCCACAGATCCTTGCGAAACAGAAACTCACCCAAGATCGCCCCCGCGATGGGGCCAATTAGCAGCCCCAAAAACGGGCCGCCAAAGGGCAGCGCGGGCAGCAGCCCAAACACACCCAGCAGCAGCCCCACCACTGCGCCAATTTGCCCCCACTTGCTAGCGCCAGCTTTTTTCGCGCCCAAGTAGGTGGCCAGAAAATCGACCCCTGTGCCCACCAGTAGGCACACCACCGCCACCGTCAGGGGAATGCCCAGTCCGGTGAATCCATTGACGAGTCCCCAAACGGCGATCGCCAGCGCAATTAGCCCAATTCCCGGAATCGCAGGCGCGAAAGAGCCAATCACGCCCACCAGCATCACCGCAACAAGAATCCAGTAGAGGTAGACCATGTTTAGGGGTTAAGGATTAGAGGAGTTGGCGCAGAGTCGAGATGCGGTCTTTTGCCACTTCTTCACTTTAGCCAAAAGAGTCCAGATCGAGCGCTTTGGAGCCGCCACGCTCCAGTTGCTCCAGCAGCCGTGCCAGTTGAGTCCACACCAGCAGTCCAGTCAGAACCGTCAGCGGAATGGCAACCGCGTAGGCCAGCTTAGTGGGAAAGCCAAAGATTTCTAGCCCAGCGGCGAGGAAAAAGCACACGCCGCCAGCAATTCCCAAAAATGGCACCAAAAGCTGCGGCCCCTGCATGTTCGCCAGCGTGCGGGTCGAGCGGTTTTTGTCCCATTCGTTGACTTGCTGCTTGAGGGTTGCCGAAAAGGCCGCACCCGATGCTAGCCCCGCCAACAGCCCCGCCACAAACAGAAAATACGGAGCGCTTGAGTAGTAGTACGGCACAACGGACTCCTTCAGTGCAGATTCAGAGGATGAAACGGAAAAACCAAAAAGAAAATATTCCTTAACATCAATCTAGCCGGAATCGGCACCCTTGGGCGCACTGGTGGGGAGATTTGGGTGATGGGGTGATTTGGGTGACAGGCGAAAGGGACGGAAAAATCGAAAACCGAAAACCGGAACCCCTTCCCTCTTCCCTCTTCCCTCTTCGTTCTTCGTTCTTCTCTCTTCTCTCTTCCCTCTTCCCTCTTCATCTTCCTCCCTCCACCATTCCAACCCTCCCCTCATCGCTGCTACGGAATCGCCACGGTGTGCAGCAGGCGATCGACGATCAGCCGCGCTTTGCGGCCGCCTGCGGGAATCAGGCGATGGGCTAGCACGAAAGGGGCCAGATACTTCACGTCGTCGGGGATGGCGTAGTCGCGTCCTTCCAAAAAGGCGATCGCCTGCACGGCCCGATGCAGCGCCACGGTCCCCCGTGGACTAACGCCCAGCAAAATCTCCTCATCCTGCCGCGTCGCCCGCACCAGACTCAGCATATATTGCTGCAAATGCGGCTCTACATGCACCGCCGCGCACTTCTGTCGTAGCGCCTGCACCTCCTCTAGCGACAGGCAGGGGCGCAACGCTTCGGTGGGCACACTGCCGCCATCTAGCCGCTGCAACATCTGCAATTCTTCTAGCTCCGTTGGATAGCCCAGGCTCAGCGAGAGGGCAAAGCGATCCATCTGGGCTTCGGGCAGCGGGAATGTGCCCTGATATTCCACCGGGTTTTGCGTGGCAATCACAAAAAAGGGCGTGGGCACGCGGCGCGACACGCCATCCACCGTCACCTGCTGTTCTTCCATCACTTCTAGCAGGGCAGACTGGGTGCGGGGCGTGGCGCGGTTGATTTCGTCGGCCAGCACCACGTTGGCAAACACGGGCCCCGGCATAAACACAAACTCGCCGCTGCGGGGATTCCAGATATTCGTCCCGGTGACATCCGACGGCAGCAGGTCGGGCGTGCATTGCAGCCGCTGAAACTGGCCGTCGATCGATCGCGCTAGGGACTTGGCCAGCAGCGTTTTGCCGACCCCTGGCACGTCTTCTAGCAGCGCGTGCCCCCCTGAAAACAGCGCCACCAGCACCAGCCGAATCGCCTCCGACTTGCCAACGATGGCGCGTCCCAAATTTTCTACAAGCTGTTCGATGCGGTCTCTCATAATAGGCTGGCGCAGGGTTGCGAAACGCTCTGCTCCATCATGGCAGCGATCGCCCGCAATCGGGCCAGGAATTCTGCGGGTTTTGCACAGGACTGCCGCGATTTCCCAAGGCCCGGCAATGGCGCTAGGATGATCGGGGATTCATGTTGCAAAACGCTGAACCGTTTACCATGCGAATTCGACGGCGTTGGGTGGGGCTGTGGCTGGCGATCGCGCTGCTAGTCGGGCTGGCGGCGGGGCTGCTGCCGACGGGATTTCTAGGGGAATCGCACTCTCGCCCACAGCCCACCGCTTTGGGGTCAGCGCTGACTACGCCTGACATTGACCCTGCTCGGCTGCGCGGGGATGTGGAGGCGCTCAGCTTTGTGCGATACGAAGCGGGCGATCGCCAGCGAGCGGCAGAATATATCGAGCGATCGCTGACCGCAGCAGGCTGGCAGGTAGCGCGTCAGCCCTTCGGCACCGGCGAAACCGCTGGAGAGAACCTGATCGCCACTCGCCCAGACGCGCCGCCGGATCGTCCCAAACTGCTGCTGGCCGCGCACTACGACACGGTGAAGGATTCTCCCGGAGCCGACGACAATGCGACGGCCGTGGCAACGGTTCTGGAAGCGGCTCGGCTGCTCGATTCTCAAGACACCCCTTGCGCCCTGGAACTGGTGTTATTCGATCGAGAGGAAGCGGGGTTGGAGGGCAGCGAGGCGTTTGTGGCCGATGCGGCGCGGCGGCAGGGGGTGCGGGGCGCGGTGGTAATGGATATGATCGGCTACGGCTGCGACCTGGCCGGCTGCCAGTCCTATCCGGCGATGCTGCCGATCGCCCCACCGACGGATCGGGGCAATTTTCTGGCGGTGATTGGCGATTTGCAACGCAATCCCTACGGGAATCGCCCTCATCCCGACCTCATCCAGGCGTTTCACCAGATTGCCGATGCCTCGTCTGCCGATGTCACTCCCGTCCTCAGCCTGGCCGTGCCGCTGCTGGGCGACCTCACGCCCGACCTCCTCCGCAGCGACCACACCCCCTTCTGGAAAGCGGGCATCGGCGCAGTGCTGCTGACCGACACCGCCAACTTCCGCAATCCCCACTATCACCAGCCCAGCGACACCCCCGACACGCTCAATGCACCGTTTTTCCTGGGTTCAGCGCGGCTGGTGGTGAAGGCAGTGGACTGGCTCCTGCACGAGGGCGACTCGCAAGCATAACTCGCAGCCATGCACTACCGCCGCTTTGGGAAAACCAATCTGCAACTGTCTGTCTTCTCGCTGGGGACGATGCGCTATCTGGCTTCGGCAGAGACGGCGCGGCAAACCGTAGAGCGGGCGATCGCCCTCGGCGTGAACCACCTCGAAACGGCGCGGGGCTATGGCAACAGCGAGATTTTTTTAGGCAAGGCGCTGACGGGACTGCGGCGGGAAGATCTGATCATCACCACAAAGCTGCCACCCACCGCCGATGCCGAGGCAATGGCGCGGGGCATTGACGAATCGCTGGCGCGGCTGGGGCTAGATTATGTGGACTGCTTAGCGATTCACGGGGTGAATACGGCAGAGCATTTGGCCCTAGTGACGGCAGAAACGGGCTGCATGGCGGCAGTGCGGGCGGCGATCGCCGATGGGCGCGTGCGGTGGGTGGGCTTTTCGACGCATGGGCCGCTGGAGGTGATTTTGGGGGCGATCGCCACCGACCAGTTTCAGTTTGTAAACCTGCACTACACTCTGTTTTTTCAGCGCAACGCAGCCGCCGTCGAACTGGCGCACCAACAGGACATGGGCGTGTTCATTATTTCTCCCGCCGACAAGGGCGGCCTGCTCTATACACCGCCAGAACGACTGGAAGCGCTGTGCAACCCTTTTTCGCCGCTGCACTTGGGCTATCGCTGGCTGCTCAGCGACCCGCGTATTACCACCCTTAGCCTGGGCGCGGCCAAGCCAGAGGAACTGGACTGGCCCCTGGAAATGGCAGACCAGACACACCCGCTGACGGACGAAGAGTTGGAGAGTTTAGAACGGCTGCGATCGCACCAATCTGCTGTCTTGGGAACCGACCAGTGCCACCAGTGCTATGCCTGCCTGCCCTGCCCCGAAGACATCCACATTCCCGAAGTGCTGCGGCTGCGAAACCTGGCAGTGGCCTACGACATGACCCAATACAGCACCTACCGCTACGGCATGTTTGAAAACGCGGGGCACTGGTTTCCCGGCCGCCGGGGCGATCGCTGCACCGACTGTGGCGACTGCCTGCCGCGCTGTCCCCAAGCACTGGATATTCCCACCCTGCTGCGCGATGCCCATCGCCGCCTGGGGGGATCGCCGCGCCGCCGCCTCTGGGGTTAAGGCGATCGCCCCCAGGGTGAATAGTCGAGAAATACAAGGGAAAGATGCCCATACCCGGTAGGGGGATGCTAGGCTATGGAGGATGCAGGAAACCGCTTCAATGTATCCCTGTATTCCTTGTCACATTGCCCCCATACGTTAACTGGTAGGTGTATCGCGTGGTTGCTACTCCCGAACGACTTGAGCAAACTCCCGCCGAGCTTTCCCCCAGCGCGGCCCCGTCCAGCCGAGTGGCGGTGTTGCTGATGGGCTACGGTGAGGTCGAAAGCTACGAAGACTTTGCCAACTACAACGAGCAGGCGCTGAACCTGCTGACGGCAAAATTTGCCCCCGTCCCCACCTGGATCTATCCGCCGCTGGCCAAGCTGCTGGCAATGTTTGACCTACATGAGTGGCAGCATCAGCACGATCACTTTATTTCGCCGCACAATGCGATTTTCGAGCAGCAGCGGGCGGGTATTGAGGCGCGGCTGAAGGAAAAATGGGGCGATCGCATCAAAGTCTTCAAGGCGTTTAACTTCTGCGCCCCGTTTTTGCCGGAGCAAGTGCTGGCGCAAATCCAGGCAGAGGGCTTCGACAAGCTGCTAATTTATCCACTGCTGGTGGTGGACTCAATCTTTACCAGTGGCATTGCGGTGGAGCAGGTTAACAAAGCCCTGACGAAAACCTTTGTTGGCTCCGAGCATTGGCTCAAAGGTACGCGCTACATTCCCTCCTTCTACAACGAGCCGGAATACATCGACCTGATGGCGCGGCTAGTCGAAGACAAGATTCGCGCTGACTTGGCAGTGGCGCACCTGCCGTCACAGACGGGCATTGTGCTAATGAATCACGGCTGCCCCCACAAAGCCAAGGGCTTTACCTCCGGCATTGACGAAAGTCAGGCGCTCTATGAGCGGGTGCGCGAAAAGCTGATTCACCGCTATCCGCTGATTTCCGTCGGCTGGCTGAATCACCAAACCCCGCTGATCGAGTGGACCCAGCCCAATGCCGAACTGGCCGCCAAAAACCTAATCGACTTGGGTGCAACAGCGCTGGTCTTCATGCCCATTGGCTTTGCCACCGAAAACCACGAAACCCTGCTGGATGTGGATCACATCATCCACGGGCTGCGTCGCCGCCATCCCGAAGTGACCTATGTGCAGATGCCCTGTGTTAATGACCACCCCGACTTTCTGCAAATGGCAGCAGACTGGGCCGATGGGCAGATTGCTGCGCTACTGGAAGAAGAGGCGCTGGCAGTGACCCCATCCTTGGCGATCGCCCTGGCCCAGTCCTATACAGATCACCATCACCACGAGCATTCCCATGGGCATTCCTACGAACATTCCCACAGGCATTCTCACGGACATTCCCATGGACATTCCCACTCGCATGATTCTGGATATGCTCACCCATCTGAGCATCGCCATGCCCACGGACATACGCATAACCATTCCCACCAGCCTTCCCACAGTGAGCATTCTCACAGGCATTGAGCTAATACAACATTAGCTCAGGAAATCCTGCACTAGCCGTTTTGCCATGAGGATGTCGGGCTTGCCGGGCCCATTGACATCGGGAAGCACACCGACAATCTGAAAGCCCATCTTTTGATAGAACTCGTAGGGGTGGTTGCCAGGATTGCGAATTTGGGCGATGTGCTGAAATGGATCGCAGTAGAGGTCAACCCCAAACAGACTGGTTTGACCCAGTTCGTCGTCTGTGCCCAGATAGAGGGTGTGGCCGCCCTTTTCTGCGGCTTGTTGTTCCAGGTCTTGTACGAGCGATCGCCCCACACCCCGTCTGCGCCAGTTGCGCTGCACCACCAGTGGATGTAGCTCCCAGGCAGAGCCGCCATATTGGGCGATCGCCCCAATCCAGCCAATCACTTCACCCGACGGCAAAACGGCAATGCGGCTGAGGCGATCGCCCGCCAGCGATTCCTCCACTTCTGCCACCGCAGACGGCATATCGCGCCAGCCATGCTCCATCGGGCCAAAGGCATCCACCAGCATTGCCGCCAATTGCCGGATCGTGTTGGGTTCATCAGGCTGCAAATCGCGGATGTGCCAGTGCATTATGCAGGTTTCTGAAAGATCATGAGGTGCTGCTGCGGCAAAAAGCCCTTGGTTTCTCGCCAGACCAACCCCACCGCCTGCATTTCTTGCTTCACCTGGCGCTGGGTCATTTTGTGCAGCCCTTTGATAGAGATAAAGGGATTTTCGCCGCGATATTCCACCAGCGCCACGCGGCCGCCGGGTTTCAGCGCCTTAAAAATGGCTTCCATCATCTCGCGCGGATATTCAAACTCGTGGTAAGCATCCACCATCAGCGCCAGGTCGATGCTTTCTGGCGCGAGTTGGGGGGTGTCTGGTTCACCCAGCACCGGTATTACGTTGTCGGCAGGCGTGCCCGCTGCTGCGGCTTCCTGCTTAAAAAACTCAAGAATATCAATCATCTCCGGCTGAATGTCTACCGCCAGCACCTTGCCCTGGGGCACCAGCGGACTCAGGCGAAAGCTGAAGTAGCCCGTGCCCGCGCCAATATCGGCAACCACATCGGTTGGCTTTAGGTTGAGGGCGGGCAGCACTTTGTCGGGCTGCTCTTGGAACGATCGCCCCGGCCGCTCTAGCCACGCTGCCCCCTGGTGCCCCATTACCTGTGCGATTTCTCGCCCCATGTAAAATTTGCCAATGCCGTCGGGATTGTGCAGCACGCGATATTCGTAAAATTCCGTATTGGGCGGCGGCGGGTCGAGCGTCAGCACGGGCGCGAGATCCTGGGCGCGGGTAGGGGAAATTCCGCAGAGCCAGAGTAGGAGGGCAAGGGCGATCGCCAGCAGGCGGCGGTGAGGCATGGGGCAATGGGGGAATCGGGTAAGTCTCCTCCATTATTTCCGGTGAGGCGGGTGGGCGGCTACTGGTTTGGGCGAGTTGGTGCAAAATCAAGATAGTTTTTCAACATTGCGTTATGTCTACAGTCAGTCTGCTGCGGGCCACCAGCTACGAACATGAATCGCTACGCCAAGCCCTGCGAACCCTGCTGGAACCGCTGGGCGGCATGGGGGCGTTCGTGAAACCGGGCGATCGCGTCTTGCTCAAGCCAAACCTGCTGACGGGGGCACGACCGAGCAAGGAATGCGTGACGCGCTGGGAACTGGTTTACGTCGTCGCGCAACTGGTGCAGGCGGCAGGCGGCAAGCCGTTTTTGGGCGACAGTCCCGCCTTTGGCAGTGCGCGGGGGGTGGCGATCGCCAATGGCTATCAGCCGCTAATCGACGAGCTAAATCTGCCGATTGTGGAATGGAACGGTCGCCGCTACGAAACCGTGAGCGAGAATTTCAACCACCTGCTGCTGTGCAAAGAGGCAATGGAGGCAGATGTGGTGATCAATTTGCCCAAGGTCAAATCACACATGCAACTAACGCTGACGCTGGGTGTGAAGAATTTATTTGGCTGCGTCCCCGGCAAGATGAAAGCCTGGTGGCACATGGAAGCAGGCAAAGACAGCCGCCGTTTTGGAGAAATGTTGGTCGAAACGGCGCGGGCGATCGCCCCCAACCTCACCATTGCCGACGGCATCCTTGGCCACGAGGGCAACGGCCCCAGCGGCGGCGAACCGAGGATGCTGGGCGTGCTGGCTGCGTCGGCAGATGTCTTTGCGTGCGATCGCGCTCTGGTGGATATCCTCCAGGTCAATCCAGACCAAGTACCTACGGTTGCCGCCTCCCAGCGTATGGGGCTATGTCCGCCGCTGCATCAAATCAGTTTCCCACTCTGCCAGCCCGCCGACCTGCGAATCGAAAACTGGAAACTCTCCGATCGCCTCATGCCGATTGACTTTGGAATGCCCCGCGTGATCAAGTCCACCTTCCGCCATCTCTACATCCGCTTCATCAAAGAGCCGATGACAGCCTACGCACGACGGCAGGAAACCTGAGTGTGGGATGCGTCCGGGCGATCGCCCTTCATCTCCCAACACCAAAACCTCTGGGCGATCGCCCCTCGATATCTCTTGGAACCTCGAACTGCTGACCCAAACCGATCACTCATCCATCACCAGACCAGTGCCCTAATCAATGGCTCTGAATCGGTAGCTGCCTGACTCAGTTCGTTGAACTTGAACCAGGACAGGCGTGAGGCGGCGATCGCCCGTGTCGAGAAACCGCACTGCGCCCTTGCCAGCACTGGTGGCGGCAAAGTCCGGAGAGGTCAGGGCTTGCTGCAAGGTGCTGCGGCTATTGCCCGCACGCAGTAATCCTTCGGCGATCGCCTGCGTCGCGTCGTAGGCGGTGGCGGTGCGCCAGTTTACTGTAGCTCCCCAAAGTTGCTGTGCTTTGCGGGCAAAATCTGGATAGGCATCGGGACTCCAGGGCGTTGGCAAGATCATCCCTGCGACGGCCTGTTGCCCGTCCTGCAAGATTTTGTGAGTGTAGAGCGACGGGCTGCTGTATAGAGACAGCCGTCCGTTATTCGCCCGCGCTACCCCAATTGCCGGGTCGAGATAGTTGATGCTGGGGCCGAGGTAAAGCCCTGTCGCTTGCTGCTGAAGCGCCTGGGCGATCGCCGCATCCGGATCAAACCCCTCAGACGCAAAATCGCACAGGTCTTCGCCCTGCTCGTTCACCACTTTCACAATCTCGCCGCCGCGCCCCGTCAACACATCCACAAACGCATTCCGAAATTGGTTATTGTCGGGCGCTGTGGAGTCGTAGCAGACCAGGATCTTTGCAGATTGGGGCGATCGCGCCAGAATGTAGTCCACCAGCGGTGTCACCATCGATTGCGGCGTGGGCACCGCTCGAAAAATGAAGTTACCCACCTTTGCCACATCAGCATCAAAGGTGGTCGGCGAAATCATCACCAGCCCGTTTTGCTGATAAGTCGGCGCGGCTGCCATCGACGCATCCGAGGTGTTGTGCCCCACCATCGCCAGCAGCTTGCGGTTGGCCACCAGCAGCTTCGCAAGTTCTCGCGTGATGGCGGGCTGATTGTCATCGTTGACAATGGTGACCTCTAGCCCCCGCAATCGTGGGTCAGCTTGCCGATTGACCTCACTTTGCGCCTGCGCCACGCCCCGCAAAATTTCCTGGGCGACGTTGAGGTTCGTGCCGATGGGAACGCTGACGGCGATCGCCAGCATTTTGTCTTCCTGCGATCGCAGCCGCGCATTGTTCAGATAAATCAGCGTCTCCGGGTCGTTGGGCAGCGCCTTCAGCGATAGCTCAAACCACTCCACCGCCTTGTCGTAGTCTTGCGCGTCAAACGCGGCAATGCCCTCCCGCTTGGCAGGCGTGGTGACTGACGTGATTAACTGCCGATTGCCAAGGCTGATTCGGTCTGGCAGGCTGCTTAGGTCTGGCGGCACCTCACCTACGGTTGGGGATGAGGACATGCCCACAACCGTCGGCGACATTCGTCCTGGCTGAAGGCGAGGAAAAATCCAGGCAGACAGCAGACCGATTGAGCCAACGGTAACCAGCAGCGAAATGATCAAAACCGTCAGATCTTTGCTTTTTGTCATGGCGACAGGCTCCGGGGAAAATCGACAGAGATTAAGGCGCAGTCAGCCAACCTTTGCGCTTACTCAGTAAGCTATTGCGCCCGCCTGCTCGCCTATGTCGCCAGACTAGTGCAGCATAAACATTTCAGAATCCACAGAAATTGGGGTTCGTAGTGAGTGCTTTAGCGCTAAAGCGCCGACTACGAACTGAGGGGTTGACTAGGATTGCCGGAATCTCACCGTAGCTGTGTGGGAAATTCGTGAGCGCTAAAGCGCTCACTACAAACTGCGGGGTTAACCCTAAAACTAAAGTTGACAAAACGAAAGTTGACAAACCACTAGGCGGGCACGGCGACTGGCTCGTAAAGGTACTCAAACCAGTTACCGTCGGGGTCGCGGCCATAGAACGAAGCCGTGCCGTCGCGGTGTTCGTGGACGGGCGTGACGTGAACCCCTTCGGATTTCAACTGCTCGTAGGCGGCATCCACCTCAGCGCGATCGCCAAACACAAAGCCAAAGTGGGGCCCCGCCTGCTCGTAGGCGGCACTCAGCAGCGCCAGTCCGTCGTCCCCCGCTTTCAGATATGCCCAGTCTGGGTCTTTCCAAACCAGATCCATGCCCAAGTTCTGATAGAACTGCGCCGCCCGATCCAGATCCTCGACGCGGATCGCCACATGCCCAATGCGCTTTAGTTTCATAGCCTTCAGACGTTAAGAAACAGTCACGTTTGCCTTACTTCTATTCTAGGGCCGCTAGGATGGGCGCATAGAATTCTGGTTTCGGGAATGTTGGCTAACCTTGCTGTAGTGGATTCTAAGTAGACGATTTTTTTGCTGGCACATTTGCCCCTACTGCCAAGTCAGCACGACGGGGCGATCGCAACAAGTTTCAGCCCTCTTCTTAAGTCTGCTGTCATCATGCCGGTCTTTGCTGCTGCTAACTTACCTTACTGGGTGCTGCTGGGAATTGGAGTGGCGTTGTTTCTGGTGGTCATTTTCTCTGGCGGCGGCGATGATGCAGATTTAGACGCTGATCTGGATTTGGATGCCGATCTGGATATGGATTTGGATGCAGATTTGGACGCAGACTTCGAGGTTTCTGCGCCGCTCGATCTAGATACCGATGTAGATTCTGGCAGCGAATTCAGTCCGCTAGACGTGCTGCGGTGGTTTGGGTTGGGTCGTGCGCCGCTAATGCTGTTGCTGGCGACAGACTTCAGCCTGTGGGGGCTGCTGGGCTGGATGGGCAATGTGTTTTTGGGGGGAACCCTGGAAACGCTGCTGGGGAGTCTGGCAAATGGCTCTGTGCTGCTGGGGTCGTTTGGGCTGGCGCTGGTGCTAGGTGGGCAAATTGCGCGGCCGCTGGGGCGAATGTTTGCCTCGTTTGGAGAAGATGCCAGTGGCGATCGCCTCGTGGGGTGTCTGGGGATTGTCAGCACGGGGCACATTCCCAGCGTGGCAGAAGGGCGCATCGGCCAGGTAGACGTGCTGGATGCAGCCCGCAATCGGGTGACGGTGAACGCTATGCTGCCAGACTGGGCCAGCGTGTTGCCCCAGCGGGGAGACACAGTGCTGGTGATCGAGCGATCGGGAGCGGGTTATCTGGTCATTGCAAAGGACAGTCCTGACCAAGATCACTGGCTGAACGGTTCTCATGCTCTCAAAGATTCTCGTTGAGTTACTTTAATTCATCTTAGGGATATTCCAATGCTGTTCTGGCTAACGTTCATTCAGTCTTTGCCTACGGTTCCGGTTTATGAACTGGACGAGTTTCAGGCGCGTGATGCTGAGTATTCCGAAATTGTGGCGATCGCCCCACTCGACACCGCGCCTGCTCCCTCTACGCTGGCCCAGCTTCCCGTAAGCGGACTGCTCGTATTCCCAGCGTTAATCGGCAGTCTGGTTCTATTGCTCCTGCTAGCAGTTTTTGCATACACCCGTGTTTACAAAATTACGCCCAACAACGAGGCATTTGTGCGAACGGGCGGGGTCTTTTTTAAGCGCAAAACCGTGATTTTGAATGGGGGCTGCGTTGTTCTTCCTGGCTTTCATGAACTGACTCGCGTCCCCTTGCGCGAAATTTCCATCGACGTGGAGCGGGCCGGTAAACTTGCCGTTCGCACGAAAGATTATCTGCGGGCTGATATGCGGGCTACTTTCTATGTCTGCATTACGGCCTCTGAGGAGGACGTGCTAACGGCTGCTGCACGGCTATCGCAGGGCAACAAGATTACACCAGAGGACATCAAAAACGCGCTGGAAAAGCGGGCAGATGACGCGATTCGGGCCGCTGCAAAAACAAAGAGTCTGGCGGAAATCGACTCCGACAAGCTGGGCTTTGCCCAGGAAGTGCTAAACCTGATGCAGCCTGACCTGGCGAAAGTTGGGCTGACGCTGAACAACATTGCTGTATCGGAAATTCAGGAAAGCGACACCTACGACACCAACAATTTCTTTGACGCGCAGGGCGTGCGGCTGCGGACGGAGACGATTCAAAAATCCATTCAGCAAAAGCGCGAAGTGGAACTGGCCACACAGGTCGCCATCGAGCAAAAAGAACTGGATGCCGAAAAGCGATCGCTCCAAATTTTGCAAGAAAAAGAAACCGCTCGGCTGGAGCAGCAGTTGCAGGTAGAAAGCCTGAAGGCACAGCGGGAGCGAGAAATTGAAGAATCCAAAGTGAAGGAACTGGCCGCCACCCAGCGGGCCAAGATTCTCCAGGAAAAAACGGTGGAAGAGGAGCAAATCCGCAAGCAGTTGAGCGTGCAGCAGAGCCAAATTCAGGCGGACATTGCCCTAGAGGAGCAGCAGAAAAAGCTGAAGGTGGCTCAGGCGTTGCAGCAGCAGGAGGCAGACCTAGCAGAAATTACTCGCCAAAAAACGGTGGAGTCGCAGCGGCTAGAGGCACAGGTGCAGGTGGCAGAGTCGGAACGGCTAGCGCGAATTGCCCAGGAGGATGCGGCGATCGCCATTGCCACCAAGCGCAAGGAAAGCCTGGAGGCCGACGCAGAGCGGGCCCGCGCCGAAGCGGGCGTAACCACCGCGACCGAATTGGAAATCGCCGAACGGCAGCGCCAGCTTGCGGTGATCGCCGCCGAACGCGCCGCCCAGGAAAAGCGCATTTCAGAACAAAACGTGGTGGAAATTGACGTGTTCCGCCGTCGTCGTCAGGCAGAAATCGCCCGTCAGGCGGCAGAGCTGGAGGCCGAATCCATCCGCACCCTGGCCGCCGCCCAGCGCGACAAGCTGCTGGCCGAAGCCGAAGGTTTACAAGCAGAACTCACCGCCCGCAACCTGATCAGCACCCCCAACCTGACGGCGCAAACGCTGATCACGCTCTGGCCAGAACTCTCCGAAAAATTGCCAGAAATTGTCAAAGCGCTGGCTCCGCAGCCAGGTGTGCTGGGCGATGCCCGCATCTACGCTTTCCCTGGCGCAGGCAGCAACGGCAACGGCAAAAGCCCCGACGTGAGCCAACTCTTGCTGTCCACCAGCGGGCTGTCGCTGATTAACACGCTGCTGGATGAAGGCAAGCTGAGTCAACTCATCGGGGCGATCGCCCAACTCATGCGCGACTCCAGCAGCCCGGCCCAGCCCGCCAATTCCGCAGCCCCGCCTGTATCGGTAGAGTTGGAATAGTTCCAGGACTGATGCACTGCGTCGGTTTTCTGGGTTGTGGACAATTTCTCGCGGGCTGCGTCCGCGAGAAATTGTCCCACTGCGTTAGTCCTAAGTTCGTAGCTGATACGGCGCTCCTAACGGATTCGTGAATTTGCAACTGGTTCGTATCCCAAGGCGTTTAGAATCTCTGCGAATTTTTCGTTTAGAACCGCAATCGTTTCCGGTTGCAGCTTGCGCGTGTGATCCCCAGGAAGCACCTGGCGCTTGTGGCGATAAACGTCTTCGTCTTCCACCTGGAAATCGGTTTTGTGAGCCTCAAAAAGCTCCTGATAGAGTGTGGAGAAAGTGGGACTGGGCGATCGCTCTTTCCGCTGAACCAGCGGCAGCTTTTCTAGCAGTGCTAGCAGTCCTTTGGGCTGAATTTCAGTTGGGACATTTGGCTCTGGTGCAATAAAAACTGACAGGAACTTTGCCAGCCATTCCTGATAGTTGAGTACCATATCCTCATACTTCAAAAAGAGGACATTCTCTCGTCCCAGCAGGTTGGCAATCACGTAGTTATAGCGATCGATCACAACGGGCGATCGCTCGATTACAAACGCATCAATACCCCGCTCGATCCATTCCTGTCGGGCGGCCTCATCCGGATTGAAAATTGCCGGATTGACCGGATGACTAAAGGCATTGGAAAAGAACGAAGAAACCAGCACGTCTCGCGGATCTCGTAGATGCAGAATTATCGAGAAATCTGCAACTCCTTCGGGAATAGAAGGCATCGCTTCGAGCGAGCGAATCGGGCCAAAGCAAGCTCGCTTTTCTGCCTGACTCAGATATTTTTGGATGAACCCATTCCAGGACAATTCCTTCACTTCTTGATAGCCTGCCGCCTTGTTGTTAATGGTGAAATACTCCATTTCCAACTCCCGCGCAATCTGCCGCGTCAGCCGATGCAAAAACATCGAAGCTGCTTTGTGGACGGTGTAGATCAAAATGGGACGGTCTGCCGAAGAAGTCATAGCAAATCCAGAGGGGGTTAGCGGGATGCCCTAAGATAAACTCTAGCGCTTTGCGTCCCCCATACTTGGTTTTTGCCTGCTGTCTGCGATCGCCCTCCATGAAAATTGCCATCCAAAATCCCTTTTTCGACAAGCCTTACATCGCCGAAGTCGAAATGTCTCGGCGGCTGGTGCTGGCCGCAGAAAACATTGGCTGGCAGGCGGTCGAAGTGCAAACTGGCGGCGAAATTCGCGCCGCCCAGCCCGATTGCGTCATCGTACTGCACCACTGGACTCCAAAAGTGGCTCCGGTGCCCACCTACCTCTGCATGTGGAGTCCGCCCGAATTTTTTGAAGGCACCGATCGCCTGATTGCCAACACCCTGTCCTACGATGGCTACCTGATCGGCTCCCGCATCGTCGATCGCTGGCTGCATCACCTGCTCTGCCACACCCCCAAGCGCTATTTCAAATCGCCCTTCTACACCAGCGCCCCCAAAACGGCCTATCGCCCACCCGACCTGAGCCAGCCGCGCTTGGTCTATCTGGGGTCAAACTGGGACGGGCCCCGCTTCCAGCAACTCTTTGAAGGGCTAGACCAGCAGCCCTACATGGATGTATACGGCAACCCCGACGGTTGGAAGTATCTGAACCAGGCCCATCGCGGCGCACTGCCCTACGACGGCAACAGCGTGTTTGAGGCGATTCACAGCGCTGGGGTGGGGCTATGTTTGCACCGGGAAGAACACCGCCAAGCCGAAATGCCCTCCATGCGGATCTTTGAGATTGCCGCTGCGGGAGCCGTCGCCATTTGCAGCGAACACGCCTTTATCCGCGAAGCCTTTGGCGACACAGTGCTGTATATCGATGCCGATGCAGACCCCGCAGAACAGGTCGAGCAAATTTCGCAGCACATGGCTTGGATCGCCCAGCACCCCCAGCAGGCCGAAACCTTAGCCGCCGCTGCTCACGAAATTTTTATCCAGCACTACACACTAGAAAAGCATTTGCTCGATCTGTTGCCACACCACGAGGCACTGCTGACAGACAAAGGCTTTGTGCCTGCGCCCATAAGTGTCCCACCGCCTGCCCAGGTGCAGGTAATTGTGCGGGTGGGGGGTCGCCCTCTGGCTTATATTCGCCGCGCCCTAGACAGCCTCGCCGCCCAGACCTATCCAAATATCGGCGTGATTTTGGTGGAATATCAGCCTGTACCGGGGCTGGATGAGGCGTTTTTGGGGCAATATGGCGATCGCCTCCAGTTTTGCCGTCTTGCCAGCCCCGCCCCCTGCCGCAGCACCACCCTCTGGACAGGACTCCGCGCCGTCGATGCGCCCTACTTTGCCATCCTGGACGACGACGACGCGATCCATCCCAACCATTTGCAAACTCTGGTAAAGATCCTCGAACAGCAGCCCAACATTGGGGTTGCCTACTCCGGCACGCTCAAGGTTCTAGAATCCGGCAGCCCTGAAACATTGCACCACATTGACACCATCACGCTGCCCTACTTCCAACCCTTTCGGCTGCAAGATTTGCTAGAGCTAAGAAACTTCATGCCGCCCAATTCCTACGTCGTTCGCCGTCAGTTGCTTCAAGACATTCTCGACCGCGACCCGCTGCTGGATCTGGGCGAAGACTTTTGCCTGGTGCTAATGCTCTGCCAGCGGGCCGAGTTTTGCTTTAGCTACGAGGCCACCGCCGAGGTCTACTGGCGCAGCGACACCCAAGACAACGCCAGCTACAGCGGCAAACCCGCCTGGCGCGATGCGATGCGCCGCCTCCGTCTGATGTTTTGGAAGCAGGAGTTTGCGCCCGGACAAACCCTCCCCACCCTGCAAGAGTTGCGCGATCGCGAACGGCAAGCCAGCCAGCCCGAAGCGATCCAGCACCTTGAGGCAGAACTCGGCCGCGCCCGTGGCCGCATCGCCGCAATGGAAACCAGCAAATTCTGGCAATTGCGCGATCGTTGGTTTCGGCTGAAGCGGCGGCTGGGGCTGCCTGTAGAAGAGTGATGAATCGTCAGTCTTGCCCAGTCTCGCCAATTAAGCCTGTCATTAAGCCTGTTCCATCGTTCCACCCACCAAACACTGCTGCTTGCTTAGCCGCTTTTCTACATAAGCAGGCGCGTCGAGAGTGGTGCGATCGCCCAGCCTGCCCTGTAGCCCATAGGCAATCAGTCCCAGGGATTCGCGGGTCATCAGCGAGAGACGGCGCTTGCGAGAGAGGGTGTCGCGCAGAGGGCTGGGGTGGGTGATAACGGAAAAACCCACGCTTTCGTAGGTCATTTGCGATCGCCACAAGTGCGGCCGATCGGTGACCAACAAGATCCGTCGAACACCCTGAGGAAACAGGACAGCGCGAGAAAACCAGGCATTTTCCTCGGTTGTGCGAGAACATTCTTCGCCACCCAGCGCCTCAACGGGAATGCCAGCCTCCCGCAGCGATTCTACAATCAGGGGCGCATCACTCGCGCCGCTGGCAAAAACCTTGGGCGATCGCCCCGCATTCCACAATTCAGCCACCGTAGCCACCCGCGACGGATTCAGCCGCCGCCCGCGCCCCAGCACCACAATGGCATCCACCGATTCCCCTGTATCTGGAGCGGCAAACACCGCCATACCCCGCTCCAGGGCAGAGACCCCGGTCGGAGAAACCACCACCAGCCCAAAGCAGACCAGGAACAGGATGATATTTCGGGCAACGCGGCGGGCAGACTGGGGCATCAGCCGCAGCCCGATCGCCAGGGTCGCGGCGAGCATCAGGGCCATTGGGATAGCGAGTTGCCGCATCCCGTTTTCAACATCGTGCCAGGTTAAAGAATCGAGTCCGGGCATGGTAGTTGCAATCCTTTACACTTGCTTACCAGGATGGATCGGATTTTTCGGAACTGGATCGATGTTTTGATTAAGCGCCTGTGAAAATTCCGTAATCTTTCAGAAAACCGGATTCACATCATCAGGGTCGGCACTGAAAATTGCCAACTCCAGCTTCACCATACCAATACTCTGAGAATCTATGACCTTTCCGGGCACACTCTACAATTGAGTGGGAGAAATAAACGGCTCCGTTCCTCATAACGCTTAGCGACTTTGCCTGCTGCCCATGCTTGAGACTCTAAAAACCTCGCTCTATCACCTCCAGCACGCGGCCGATGGGCTGGTGTCGGGACAACTGACCCATCTCTCGCCCGCCAGCGTGGGCATTATTTTTGTCGCTGGCCTGTTGACCAGCCTCACGCCCTGTATGCTGTCTATGCTGCCCATCACCATCGGCTATATCGGCGGCTACGAAGCCAAGAGCCGCTGGCAGGCCGCGGCCCAATCGACCTGGTTTGCGCTGGGGCTGGCAACCACGCTGGCGGCGCTGGGAATTTTGGCGGCGATCGCCGGCCGCATCTATGGCCAGGTCGGCATCGGGCTGCCGATTATTGTCAGCCTGATCGCCATCCTCATGGGGCTGAACCTGCTGGAAGCACTGCCGCTACGTCTGCCGTCGTTCACAGGCATGGAGTGGATTTCCAAAGACTGGCCCGAAGGCGTGCGCTCCTACCTGCTGGGGCTGACCTTTGGGCTGGTCGCCTCGCCGTGCAGCACACCCGTTTTGGCAACGCTGCTGGCGTGGGTGTCTACGACCCGCGACCCGCTGCTGGGCAGTGTGCTGCTGCTGGCCTACACGCTGGGCTACGTTGCGCCGCTGATTCTGGCGGGCACCTTCACCGCCTCGATCAAAAAAATTTTGGAACTGCGCCGTTGGTCGGGCTGGATTACGCCTGCGAGTGGGGTGCTGCTGATTAGTTTCGGCGTATTCACCCTGCTGTCTCGCGTCGTCGGCTCAGGTGCAATCTAGCGCCTTGAATTTAGCGCCTTGAATTTAGCGCACTGATGAAATCGCTGGAAGCCTGACAGACTCTTGAAACTGGCAATAAGCTGGCACTCTAAAATCGCCAATCTAAAATCCAAAATCGATATAGCTCCTCACTCCTATGCGCGATTTTCTTAAAAATGTATTGGCAACGCTGACCGGGTTGGCGCTATTTGGCGTGCTGAGCGCGGGTGGGATGGTGATGCTACTGGTGGCGATCGCCCTTTCTGGACGCGACAGCGGGCCAACGGTCGAAGACCAATCTGTGCTGACGCTGGATCTAGATCGGGGCATTGCCGATGCGCCTGTGGCCGTGAATCCTGGTCGGGTTTTTCAAGAAGCCCTCTCTGGCCGCACGACCCTTCAGCCCGTCTCGCTGCGAACTACTGTAGAAGCGATTGAAGCAGCCGCAACCGACAAAAAAATTGT
This sequence comes from Thermoleptolyngbya sp. C42_A2020_037, assembly GCF_015272455.1. Taxonomy (NCBI): domain Bacteria; kingdom Bacillati; phylum Cyanobacteriota; class Cyanophyceae; order Oculatellales; family Oculatellaceae; genus Thermoleptolyngbya; species Thermoleptolyngbya sp. C42_A2020_037. Next base: position 5,113 of record NZ_JACYLP010000049.1, on the reverse strand, counting down.
GGGGCTGCTTCTGGAGGGGAATCTGCCTGCCACCACAGGCTACGCCACGCTGCGGGAAGTGCGGCAGGCGCTCGACACCTTCCGCGACAGTGGCAAGCCCATCTACGCCTACAACGTGAACTGGAGCGAACGGGACTATTACCTGGCTTCGGTGGCCACCGATCTGGCCATGAACCCAGCGGGCGTGCTGGAGATGAACGGTCTGCGCTCGGAAATGACCTTTTTTGCAGGGGCCCTGGAGCGGTTCGGCGTGGGCGTGCAGGTGCTTCAGGTGGGGCGCTACAAATCAGCGGTGGAACCCTTTACCCGCCAGAACAACAGCCCCGAAGCGCGTCAGCAAACCGAAGCGCTGCTGCGAGATCTGTGGACTGAAGTGATTACAACCGCCAGCCAGCACCGCGACCTGTCGCCCACCCAGATCCAGGCGATCGCCGACAGTGGCGGTCTGCTCATGGCTGCCGAGGCAAAGACCACAGGACTCATCGATCGGGTCGCCTATCCCGATGAGGTACTCGCTGACCTAAAAAAGCTGACCGATCGCAAGGAAGACGACAAGACCTTTCGCAGTGTTGGTTTGGGCACCTATGCTGAGGCGGTGGCGGCGGAGAAAAAGCGGGGCGATCGCATTGCGCTGGTCTATCTCAACGGCGACATCGTGGGCGGCACAGGTAGCACGGGGCAGATCGGGAGCGATCGCTTTGTAAAGCTGCTGCGAGATCTGCGGCTAGATAAGGATATCAAAGCCGTGGTGTTGCGGATCAACAGTCCCGGCGGCGGTGCAGTCGCCTCTGACCTGATCGCTCGCGAAGTGACGCTGATGCGAAAGGAAAAGCCCGTGATCGCCTCGATGGGCAATATTGCGGCTTCCGGCGGCTACTACATTGCCGCCCAGGGAAGCAAGGTCTTTGCCTCGCCCAACACCGTCACAGGCTCCATCGGCGTGTTTGGACTCGTGCCCAATTTTCAAACCCTTGCAAACCGCAACGGTGTTACCTGGGACATCATCAAAACAGGACGCTATGCCGACATCGAAACCACCTCCCGCCCCCGCACCGAAGCAGAAATGGCGCTGCTGCAACGGATGGCCGAGCAAGCCTACGGCACATTTCTAGACACCGTAGCATCGGCACGGCCCCTCTCGCGGGAGCAGGTTAACCAGGTGGGGCAGGGGCGCGTCTGGTCGGGCATAGCGGCCAAGGAGGTGGGGCTGGTAGACGAACTGGGCGGGCTGCAAGCCGCGCTCAAAGAAGCTGCCGCCGAGGCAAAGCTGGAAACTTGGTCGGTGGAGGAATATCCCAAGCGCCTCAGCTTCGGCGAACAGTTTTTGTCTGATTTGCAGAGCCGTCTGCCGGAAGATTCTCGGAGCCGCACCCTGCTGGGCGATCGCCTCGATGCGCTGCAATCTGACCTGGAAATCTTTGAACTACTGGACGATCCCGCTAACCTCTATATGCGCCTGCTCTTTAACCTGAGGATTGAATAATGTCGGACACCCAGCCAATGTCCAGCATCCCAGGGCCCCCGCTGCGTGTTACCGCCGTCGCGCTGTTTGTGGATGGAGACGAGGTGCTGATGCTGCATCAGGTAGCGCCGCCAGAACCCGACTGCTGGGACTTGCCAGGGGGTGGGCTAGAGCCGATGGAACCCATCTTGACAGGGCTACGCCGCGAGGTGTGGGAAGAGACGGGGATTCAAGACTTCCAGTGCGATCGCCTGTTGACCGTGTTCGAGCAGTTTTTCCCCAACGCCGACGCGCCCATCTCGCACACCATTCACCTGATTCACCAATGCACGCTGCCCGCACGTCCCGCAATGCTCCAAGGCGACCCGACCGAGGTGGGCCCAGGGGGCATTCAGTGGCGGGCGATCGCCAGTCTACGCCAGGAGGACTGCTCTGCTCGCGCCTGGGCAGCCCTACGGGCGATCGGCCGGGTTGCCTGATGAGACCGGGGTACGCCGATTAGCAGAACGGTTGGCAGACGGTTGGCAGACGGTTGGCAGACGGTTGGCAAATGTTTTGCAGAACGGTTTTGCGCTTAGTCTTTACAGGGCTGAAATATTAAGCAAATATTAAATTAGCTTTTAGTGGGAATGCCCTTCTAAAAAGATCTCGAAAGCCTCATTGAACGAGTTCCCCAATAAGCCACTTCATACCAGGCAACTTCTATGACACTTTCTGCTGATCCGATTGCTCCGAATCCGGTTGCTGCCGACACAGTGCTTCAGCAGCTTCAATGGCGCTATGCCACCAAAAAATTTGACCCGTCTAAGACGATTCCCGAACCCACTTGGCAGGTTTTGGAACAGAGCCTGGTGCTTGCGCCCTCGTCCTTTGGGCTTCAGCCGTGGAAATTTCTGGTGGTGCGAAATCCAGAACTGCGCCGCCAAATCGTAGATCTGTCCTGGGGACAAACGCAGGTGGTGGATGCGTCGCATCTGGTCGTGTTTGCCGCCAAGGTCAAGACCGACGCGGCCGATGTTGATCGCTACATCGCTCGCATGGCGGACGTGCAGCAGACCAGCGTTGAGAATTTGCAGGGCTTTGCCAATGTGGTCAAGGGCTTTTTGGACAAGCCGCCCTACCCGCTGGATTTGCACGAATGGGCCAAGCGCCAGACCTACATTGCTCTGGGTCAGTTCATGACGGCAGCGGCGCTGCTGGGCGTAGATACCTGCCCAATGGAGGGCTTTGCGCCTGCCAAGGTAGATGAACTGCTGGGGCTGGCGGGGGGCGAGTATGCGTCGGTGGTGATGTGTCCGGCGGGCTATCGCGCCGAGGATGACAAGTCGGCTGCCCGTCCCAAGGTTCGCTATCCTCTAGAGGAAGTCATCCGCTACATCGACTAGGCGACCCAGGGCACCCATGACAGCGATCCATCCAGGAACCGTGAGCCACATCCTAGAGCGGGCGCTGGCCGGGGCAGACCTGACCGAGGCGGAGGGCGTGGTGCTGCTGCGGCAAACCGACCCAGGGGCGATCGCCGCTCTCCGCCAGGCCGCTGATGAACTGCGACGGCGACAGGTGGGCGAGGTCGTCACCTATGTGATCAACCGCAATATCAACTACACCAATATTTGCGAGCAGCATTGCAGCTTTTGCGCCTTTCGCCGCGATGCCGACGCGGCCGGAGCCTACTGGCTAAACGAAGGCGCAATTCTGGAAAAGGCCGCCGAAGCCGTGCAGCAGGGCGCGACAGAAATCTGTATGCAGGGCGGGCTGAATCCAGAGGCGCAGATTGATGGGCGATCGCTCTCCTACTATGTCCGTCTGGTGCGCCTGATTAAAGGCGAATTCCCCCAACTCCACCTGCACGCCTTTTCGCCCCAAGAGGTGCAGTTTATCGCCCGTCAGGATAGACTGAGCTATGCCGAGGTAATTGCGGCTCTGCAAGACGCGGGCGTTGGCTCCATGCCGGGAACGGCGGCCGAGGTGCTAGACGACGAGGTGCGAAAAATCCTCTGTCCTGAAAAAATCTCTTCCGCCGAGTGGCTGGAAATCGTCGCCACTGCCCACCGCCTGGGAATGCCCAGCACCAGCACCATGCTCTCTGGGCACATCGAAACGCCAGAACAGCAGATGCGGCATCTGGGCAAAGTGCGATCGCTCCAGCAGGCCTCTCTTGCCGAAGGTAACATAGGCATTACCGAATTCATCCTGCTGCCGTTTGTGGGACAAGACGCGCCCAAGCCCCTGCGCCGTCGGGTGGGACGCGACCAGCCCGTGCTGGCCGACGCGCTAAAGCTGACGGCAGTGGCCCGGCTCTTTTTGGGCAATTGGATCGCCAACCATCAGCCAAGCTGGGTAAAGCTGGGGCTAGCGGGCGCAACGGAAGCCCTCCAATGGGGCTGCAACGACCTCGGCGGCACGCTGATGGAAGAACACATCACCAGCATGGCGGGGGCCCAGGGCGGTACGTGCAAGACGGTCGAAGAGTTGCGGGCGGCGATTCTCCAGTGCGATCGCCCTGCTCAGCAGCGAGACACCCTATATCAGCCTGTTGTCTCCAGCGTGTCCTGATCCAGCTGCGATTCATCAGCACCACAGAAAAATTTGTAAAACTCGTATTATTACGGTATCTCTGAGCATATTTTATACAACTTTTAGGTCTGTCTCCAGCATGGCAGATGGCTCTATGATGAAGTTGTTTTACTCGGAATCCTCGAATCTTCAGGTCGTTTTACAGGAATTCATCCCTGGAGGGCAAAGTTCAAAGATTGTATCAAGAGCGGCGTATAAAAGAGTACTAAACCCAATAGAGTGGGTATCTTAAATGTAGTCAGGAATACAATGTTTTGCGCTGAGCGTTTTCCCCACATTGTGTACGGCATCCTGTGTTGCATCAGACACAGCGCAGTTAATGGAGCGCATGGAATAGGGCGCATGGGACACAGCGCGTTCTGAGTTTTCTCTCAGCCGCGCCCTTTGATCACTACATCAAGAGGTTTGGATTCGTGAAAAACGCACTCACTACTTGGTCTACGGCGATTGCTTCTGCGGGCATCGCGGTTCTGATGGCAGCGGTCAACCCTGCCAACGCGGCCAGCATTACCTTCTCTGCAAGCCAGCAGCAGGGCAGTGCCCCTGTCAATGTGGATATCTTTGCCCAGGATGTAGCTGACGGCGTTGAATTCTCATTGAAAGTCAACGACCCCAAAAATATCGGCGACCTGTTGGCTATCTATTTCAACTTTGGCGGTCTTTTTGACACCAACATCCCAAAGACCACAACCGTGACTGGGCAAGACGTGACTAAAGTCGCTCTTAACACCAATAACATTGTTGGTGGCAACATTGGTCAACGGTTTGAGATGGCGATTCAGTTTGGTAGGACGGGCGCAGCGGGCGGGCTGCTAACAGAAACCACTTTCAAAATTGCCCAGGTTGGGCTGACGGTGCAGGACTTCCTGCATCAAACTTTCGCAGTTCGCCTACAGGCTGTTGGTTCTGGAGTAAACGGCGGCACAAATAGCGCCAAGCAATATGGCACGGCTCCCGTTGCGGTTGATCCAGTGAAGGTGATTGAACCGATTAAACTGCCCGAACCCGAAGTCAAGGCTCCCGAACCCGAAGTCAAGGCTCCCGAACCCGAAGTCAAGGCTCCCGAACCCGAAG